>SKRI01000258.1 GCA_007118565.1 Gemmatimonadota bacterium
CCATTTGCAGATGTGGGCGAATGAAGAGCCCTGCCCCGGGCTCCGGCGCCCGCTCCCCCCGTTTGCCCGGTCGGGAGGAGGGTGGCGGGCCGGGAAGTTCCGGCCCGCCGGTGCTTGCTCCTAATCGATAAGGCTACAGCGGAGGCTGTTCCCCTGGAAGCGGCAGTTGACTGAGCGGGAATCCGAAGCCGGGTCGTCGAGCCCGTTTTCTACGGTTACGGTCGCCTTGTAGGTGCCTGGGTCCCTGAAGTAGATGACCAGGGTTTGCCCTTCCCTTCCCAACGGAGTCCACTGATCCTCGTCCGGATCGATCTCCCAATTCCAGGTAGGCATGACAGGACTCGTCACCTCGCTCCTGAAGTCGCATCTCCCGTGTCGGTCACAGTCGACGGTTGCGATGCGGACCTCCAGCGCGGGAGGATCACTCTCCCCCTCCGCCAGGGTTATGACGTGGACGGTGTTCGACCAGGGCGAGACCTCGCCGCCCGCGACCGTACGTACCACATACCCGTAGGACGTGGAGGGTGACAACCCTTCCACGGTGAAGGCAGCCGCGCCCTTTACATAGGTGAGGTGTCCCCAGGTGCCGTCCGTATTCTGCCAGATCTCGAAGGTCGCCTCCTCCGGATTCCCATGCTCCCAGACGAGGGAGACGGTGGTCGACGTCACCCCGTCCACTCCGAGATCGGTCGGTGCGGTGGGCGGGGGATCTCCCGGCTCAACGCACTCGGTGATGGGATCCGAGCTGCGCAGGTTGAGAAAACGCTCGCTGTGCGGGTTCCCGCTGACGTTGTGCCAGGTCGCGGTGCATTCCGTCGCGCCGAGGAGCGCCGCGCGAACGGAGCTAAAGGCCGATCCATCCGCCGTTTGCGAACCGAGCTGCTGGAGGACGAGCGCGGCGCCGCCGGCCGCGTGAGGAGCCGCCATGGAGGTGCCGCTCGCATACCTATACTCGCCATTGATCCACGTTGAGAGGACGTTCGCCCCCGGCGCGGCAATCGCGACCGGCAGCGATCCTTCCGACGGCCACTCCCCGTCCGCCCCCTGCCCCCAGCTGGACCAGGTAGTGAATGCCTCCGATCCGACGTCACATGCCTGGACGAGTGCGTCGCCATCGAACCTACAGCTGGTCGCAGAAACGGCGATTGTCGCATCGTAATACGCAGAGGGACGCCGCAGTCCGGAATCGCCCCCGGTGTTTCCAGCGGATACGACGAACACGGCTCCTACGTTCCTGGCATTGCACAGCGCCGCATACATCGCTTCAATGCCGCCGGCGAGACCGTCAGCCGTGCATGCTCCGACCTTGCCGTCTTCATTCACTCCGCCCAGGCTCATATTGGCGATCGTGGGTCTGCCGCTCTTCAGGGTCTGCTCGGCGACCCAGTCGATGCCGGCAATGATGCCGGACCAGCTACCGCGACCGGTCGCGTCCATGACCTTCACAGCGTGCAGGGTCACATTCGGCGCCACTCCCACTACGCCGGATCCGTTGTCGGCGGCACCGATCGTCCCCGCCACGTGAGTTCCATGGCCGTTGTCATCGTGCCAGGTCGGAGGCGGTGGGCAGTTCTTCGGATTGCCTTTACAGTCGGATGTAAAGACAGTGTGGCCGTCACCAAGGTTCGGCTTGAGATCCGGGTGCTCAGGATCGATCCCCGTATCGAGAACGTAGACGTGCACGCCCGTTCCTGCCCCGAAGTGATCGCCCCGGACGCCATCCCCGTCCCGGATACCGGTGCGTGTGATTCCCCACGGGACCACCTGTGTGCCAGATGCCGCCTCTCCTCCACCCCCGCCCATAGTACGTGCAGGGCGGGGCTCGACAACCGGCTCGGGGAGCGACACGAGCTGGTCGAGCTGCAGATGCGCGACCTGCGGGTTCCTCCGCAACGTTTCCACTCGCTCGGACGGCACCGTGGCCGCGAAGCCAAAGAGCGCCGTGCCGTAGGCATGCGTGGCGGTCAGGCCCAGCCCGGTTGCGATCTCGGCCGCCCGCTCCCGGTTGGCGGCTCCGCCTCCCGGAGCGAGACGCTCGTTCAGGACCACGATCACATCGACCGTGCCGGGGGCACCCGTCGAGAGGACCGCATCCCCGCCAGGCGCCAGCGGCTCCCGGATGTCGTGACAGCCGCCGAGCAGGAAGATCGCTGCCGCTCCTGCGATGAAGAGTCGTGCTCTCGGTGTCGCTCGTTTCGCGCGCATGTGCTTTCCCGGGAAGGGGATGACAATGACCTGCTCGGGCCGCCGCTCGAGGGCAGGATGCCGAACTCGACGCGCCCATCTATGGAAGGCGCGGAAAGTGTGTCGGGCCCGCCATCTGGATTTTGGAGGCTATCGCAGCGGAGCGGCCCCGGTGGGTGTCGAACGTGGAGATGCGGGATTGAATATGGGCAGCCCAGACGGTGGGTAGAGCAGGATGGGGTAGCGTGACCAGATTTGGCCGCGAAGTGACGAAAATGGCTCTGGCTCGTCTCTCAGGCAGATGAGGCCGGCAACCACGCCGGGATCACACGCACCCAGTTACGATCATGA
>SKRI01000171.1 GCA_007118565.1 Gemmatimonadota bacterium
CTCCATCACATGGCAGGAGTTGCACGACTCGACCGCCTTCATCTCCTCGAACATGCTCCCCGCGGTGCCGATCAGGGCGAAGAGCGGGAGGACGAGGAGCCCCATGAGGAGCACCCACCGATAGGTGCCGCGCGCCAGACGGGGCTTCCAGAGGAACTCCACCAGAAGGAGCCCCACCACGGCCACGATGATGGCGATCCAGGCGATGCCCCCCAGCGCGTCCCCGACGCCCGGACCGTGCGGATCCGGCACCTGGGCCAGGATGGTGCCGAGCACGCTCACGACATGGCTCCCGCCGGCGCACGCTCCACCCGCACCGCGCAGCGCTTGTACTCCGGCTCGAAGGAGATGGGGTCCGTCTCCTCGATGGTGGCCACGTTCACCAGCCGGTCGATGGAGTGGAAGGGAGCGAAGACGGTGGCGGGCCGCACCCGGTCGGAGGGGCGCGCCCGGAGGGTCACGGTTCCCCGCCTCGAAACGACGTGCACCGGATCATCCCGCTCGACCCCGATCCGGCGCGCGTCGGTGGGGTGGATCTCGAGGTAGTCCGTCTCGATCTCGGCGAGCTGGGGCACCAGCCCGGTGATGGTCGAGGTGTGCCAGTGCTCGAGACGTCGCCCGGTGTTGAGGATCCAGGGGTACTCCTCGTCCGTGTTCTCCCGGAAGGGGAGCTGGTCGGAAAGGAAGACGAGCGCCCGGCCGTCCGGCCTCCCGTAGAAGTCGGCCCGTCCCGACATCCCCGCGAGCGGGTCCTCCCCGGGCACGTACCGGCGGCAGGTCCCGGGGTGGTCCTCGTCCGGGCAGGGCCAGATGAGGCCCGGCTCGCGCCGGAGCCGCTCGTAGGTGATGCCGCTGAAATCGTAGTAGGTTCCGGCGGAGATCCGCCTCCACTCGTCCCAGATCGTTTCCGGCGTGCGGTTCACGATCAGATCACCGTGGCCGAGCCGGTCCGCGAAATCCACCAGGATGTCGAGGTCCGAGCGCGCCTCCCCCGGCGGCTCGACCAGCTTCTCGACGAGGTGGTACCGCCGCTCCGACTGGGAGAAGACCCCCTCCTTCTCCGTCCACATGGCGGCCGGGAGGAAGACGTCGGCGTGCTCGGCGGTGTGGCTCGGGTAGATGGCGTCGGCCACCACCAGGAAGGTGCGGTCCATTCCCGGGCGGTACCGGTCCGCGTTGGGAAGCGAGTGCGCGGGGTTGGTGCACATCACCAGCGCCGCGCGCACGTCACCGGTGAGCATGGCTTCGAAGAGGGCGATGGCATGGTAGCCCGGCTCCGGGGCAATGCTCCCGGGCGGCACACCCCACGCCTCCTCCATCTCGGCCCGGTGCTCCGGGTTCGCCACGACCCTGCCGGCGGGGAGGGTGTGGGAAAGGGCGCCCGCGTCCCGCACCCCGCCGCCGGCGTTCGGCTGCCCGGTCAGGGAGAAGGGGGTGGCGCCGGGCCGCCCGATCTGCCCGGAGATGAGGTGGAGCGCCATCATCATCCGGTTGGCCGCGGTGCCGTGCGACTGCTGGTTGAGCCCCATGGTCCAGAAGCTCATGACGGCCTCGGCGGTGCCGAACCACTGAGCCACCTCCCGGATCTCCTCCACGCCGAGGCCGCAGAGCTCGGCCACCCGCTCAGGGGCGTAGTCGTCGAGGAAGGCCACGAAGTCCTCGTAGGCGAGCGGTGCCGAGTCCGGCGCGCCGCGCCGGAAGGAGATGTAGTCCTCCACGAACTCCCGGTCGATGAGCTCGGTGCGGATCAGCTCGTGGCAGAGTGCGTTCAGCAGCGCCACGTCCGTGCCCGCCCGCAGCTGGAGGTGCTGGTCGGCGTGCCGGGTGGTGGGGGTCCGGCGCGGATCCACGGCAATGATGCGGGTGCCGGGATTCGTGCGGACGCGGTCCATGACCCGCTCCCAGATCACCGGGTGGCACTCGGCCATGTTGGCGCCGATGATGAAGAAGAGGGTGGCGTGCTCGATGTCCTCGTAGCACCCCGAGGGCTCGTCCGCGCCGAATACGCTGGTGTACCCCGCCGCCGCCGACGCCATGCAGAGCCGCGGGTTGCCGTCCACGTTGTTGGTGCCGATCCCCGCCTTGAAGAGCTTGTTGGCGGTGTAGCTCTCCTGGGTGAAGAGCTGCCCCGAGCCGTAGTAGGCCACGCTGTCCGGACCCTCCTCCTCGATGGCCCGCTGGAAGCCGTCGGCGGCGGCGGCCATGGCATCGTCCCAGCTGGCGCGCACCAGCCGACCCTGCGAGCGGATCATCGGGTGGAGGGCACGGTCCCGCACGTAGAGGATTTCCCGGTTGAGGAGCCCCTTGATGCAGAGACGGCCGCGGTTCCAGGCCGCCTGATCCCCCTCCACGTTCACCACCCGACCCTCGCGCAGCCCCACCTGGACGCCGCACCCGGATCCGCAGAAGCGGCAGACGCTCTTGTGCCAGCTGTCGACCGGGATCGCATCGTCGCGAACCCACAGCGGGATGTCGCAGGCCGAGAGGCCACCCATGGCGAGCCCCGCCGTGGCCGTGCCGAACAGTTTCAGAAGCTCCCTGCGCGTGAGGTCCATGCGCGATCAGCCGGTGGTTCCTGGAAATCCTGGTTGTCTCGAGGGTGCCGTGAAGGGTCGGCGGCGGACGCGGAATCCGTGCCGCTGACGCCGTATCCGGCACCTTTTCGGGGGACGCGTCATCCTCGGAACGCGCACGGTCCCGAAGCGATAACCGCTCCGGGACCGCGACGCCGGCAGCCCGCGACCCCGCCCGCGACCTTCCGCCTACGCCTCCTCGCCCTCCCGCCAGAGGCTGGGCGGTACGAGCAGCACCGAGCTCGGTGCCTGGCGAGCGACCGCCGAGGCGACGCTGCCGATGATGGTCCGGCCGAGCGCGCCGTACCCGTGCGTCCCCATGACGATGAGCTGCGAACTCTTCTCCTTCGCGGCCTTCAGGATTCCCTCCGACGGTGTGGGAGCGCTCCGCACCTCGACCCGGACGTCGATCCCGGTCAGGTCACCGAAATCGGACTTGGCGTGCTCGACATCGGCCTGGAACTCCTTCTCCATGTCGTCCCGGGCTGTCTGCTCCATGTCCTTGAGCTCTCGCGGGAGGATGTGGAGGAGCTCCACGACGACGTCCCCTTCCCCGCCTTCCCTGTCGAGGGCGTGCCGCAGCCACCCCAGCACCAGGTGCAGCGCACCGCGCGCCGGCTCGGAGAGATCGATCGGGACCAGGACTCGGCGTGGCGGGGAAGGCATGACCCCGTTGGCAATCAGGCAGGGAACCGGCGCTGTCCGCATCACCCGGTCCGCGGTCGTGCCGACGAGCCCGTCCCCCACCCCGCGGTGGCGATGCGTCCCGAGCACGATGAGGGAGGCACCCACCTCCTTCGCATGATCGACGATCGCCTGGAAGGGCGTCTGGAGGACGACCTTCTGTCCGGCGGGCTCGACCCCGTCCATGACGCGCTCCACCTGCTCCCTGAGGTTCCGGCGTCCGTCGTGCACCCACCCCTGCGTGGTGACGGCGTCTGTCCTCGCCTCCCAGTAGGGGAGCGTCGGAGGCTTGACGGCGTGCAGCACGTGCACCGCCGCGCCCGATGAACGGGTCATGTTCACCGCCGTGCGGAGCGCATCCTCCGACTCCTCGGTGAGCTCGGTGGCGACGAGAATGGTGTCGATGGTTCCGGTGGTCATGGGGCGGAAGAGGGTTCGGGGTGATGAAGATCCTGCCGTGCCAACATTCTAACCATTCGGGCCGCCGATATCGACAGGCGAAGCTGACCTCCGCCTGTCAGGAGAACCTTGAAACGGGGGTGGCGCCTGTCAATTCCACGAGGCTGCTGCCGCAACCGTGCCCACCGCGACCCGGCGTCAGGCGCCGGACGGCTCCGCGGGATGGAGGGAGATCCGCGAGTCCACCGCCACACCCCCGTCCGGGTAGGCGATCCACGGATTCACGTCCAGCTCCCCGATCTCCGGGTGGTCGGCGATGAGGCGCGAGATCCGCTGCAGCGCCTCCTCGACCAGGGGGATGTCCACGCCGGCCTCCCCGCGGACGCCCTCCAGGATCGGAAAGCCGCGGATCGAGCGCACCATCTCCCCCGCATCGAGGTCGGTGAGCGGCTGGATCCGAAAGGAGACGTCCTTCAGGACCTCCACGTAGATGCCGCCCATGCCGAACATCAGCAGCGGCCCGAACTCCGGGTCGCGGCTCACTCCCATGATGAGCTCGCGGCCGGACTCGGCCATGCGCTGCAGGAAGACTCCACCCTCGGGGTCGTCGGCGACCTGTGCCGCCACTCCTTCGTACGCCTCCCGCACCGCCTCCGCACCCTCCAGGTCCAGCCGCACGCCGCCGCCGTCCGACTTGTGCACCCGCCGGGGGGAGGCGGCCTTGAGCACGAAGCGCCCGCCGAGGCGCTCCGCCACCTCCGCGGCCTCCCCGGCCGAGCCGACCCGGTGGTACCCCGCCACCGGGATGCCGTACGCCTCCAGCACCTCCATGGCCTCGTGCGGGGCCAGCCGGTCCCGGCCGTCCTCGCGCGCCGAGGCGAGGATCCGGGAGACGGCACCGGCGTCCACCTCGAAGCTCCGCAGCGTCCCCTCCGGCCGCTCCAGCCAGCGACGCTGGCGGTGCATGGCGGCCAGCGCCCGGACCGCGGACTCGGGAAAACGGTAGCCGGGGATCCCCGCGCCCTGCAGCTCGGCGAGCCCCTGCGGCAGCCCCTCGCGCCCCATCAGCACCGCCAGGACCGGCTTCTCGTCCTGCCGCGCCGCCACCTCCACGATGGCCTCGGCCACGTCCTGCTGGCGCACGCCGAGCGGGGGGACGAAGGTGGCGATGACCGCGTCGATCCCCGGATCGTCCAGGACGGTCTCGAGCACCCGGCGGTAGCTGGTCGGGGTGGCCGACGCGATCATGTCCACCGGGTTGGCCACCGACGCCTCCTCGGGGAGCGCCTCCCAGAGCCGCTCGCGCGTCTCCGGCGTCAGCTCCCCCACCTCCAGCCCGTGCGCCTCGCACGCGTCGGCGATGATGATCCCCGGTCCGCCCGCGTTCGTGACGATGGCCACGCGCGGTCCGGCCGGGAGCGGCTGCCCGGAGAAGGCCATGGCCAAGTCGAACAGCTCCTCCACCGTGTCCACCCGAATGACCCCGCACTGCGCGAGGAGCGCGTCCGTGGCGATGTCCGTCCCGGCCATGGCCCCGGTGTGGGAGGAGGCGGCGCGCGCGCCGGCGCGGCTCCGTCCGGACTTCACCACGATGATCGGCTTGGTCTTCGTGACGCGCCGGGCGAGCGCCATGAAGTGATGCGGATTGCCGAAGTTCTCCACGTACATGAGGATCGGCCCGACCGCGGAGTCGCTTCCCCAGTACTCGGTGAGGTCGTTGCCCGATACGTCGGGCTTGTTCCCCACCGAGACGAAGCGCGAGACCCCGATCCCGTACTCGGCGGCGTAGTCGAGGATCGTGACGCCCATGGCGCCCGACTGGCTCATGAAGGCCACCGCCCCCGCGGGGGGCATGGTCGGCGCGAAGGTGGCGTTCATCGACACCTCCGGATCGGTGTTCAGAACGCCCATGCAGTTCGGTCCCACCAGCCGCATCCCGTACCGCTCCACCACGTCCATGAGCGCGCGCTCGAGCTCTGCCCCCTTCTCCCCCACCTCGCGGAAGCCGGCGGTGATCACCACCAGCCCGCGCACCCCCGCCCGGCCGCACGATTCCGCCACCTCGACCACGAACTGCTTGGGGACCACCACCACCGCCAGATCCACGACCTCCGGGATCTCCTCCACGGAGGGGTATGCCCGGATCGAATGGACAGAGGACGCGGTGGGGTTCACGGGGTAGACCGTCCCGGTGAAACCGTGGCGGAGCAGGTTTCCCAGGATCTCGTGCCCGATGGTGTTGGGCCGGCGACTGGCGCCGATGACCGCGATCGACTTCGGCCGCAGGAGCGGGTCGAGGGAGGAGGGTATCCGTTCAGCCATGCCGGACCGACATCCCGCTGAAGCCGACGACGAGTACCAGGACCGCCGATAGGAGGGCCGCCACCAGGGTGGCGACGCTCTCCGCGCCCTCCATCCGGTCCCGCCAGGTGAAGCGGAGGACGGCCGCACCCGCCAGGAGCCAGGCCCCGAGCGAGGCGAGCATGGAGTGCGCCTCGATCCGCTCGTAGAGCACGGGGTCACCGGCCGCGCGCGCCAGGAGCTCGCGGGAGGCGCCCGATCCGGTCATGAAGGCCGCCAGCGCCCCGACGCCGCCGAGGATCAGGAGCCACCCCCCGAACCGCCGCAGCGGCACGCTGGCCAGGACGAAACCAGCAAGATCGGCGACCGCCCCCACGAGGATGAGGGAGATGGGGAAGTGGCCCAGGAGGACGTGTGCGGACATCAACAAGCAGGTCGCTGAAGAATTGGGTTGCTCACGCCCCTCGGCCGCAGGAGGGGGGAACGCCGGAGCGGGAGATGGCGGAGCGAAGCGACCTTGCGCTCCCGCGGACGCCGTTTCCGCCTCCGGAAAATTTGGAGATCGACTTTTTCAGCGACCTGCTAGTTTCCATCGATCGTCTTCCAGACGTTGGTGATGAAGATGAAGGCGCCCGCCGCCGCGAGCGTGCCGCCCACCGCGAGCGCCGGGGCGGCAGCGCCGACGGCGTGCGGCCGCATGAAGAAGCCCGCCACGAGCAGCACCAGCCCGACATTCGAGATCCACCAGTTCCACCCGGCCGCCCGCCGGCTGAAGAGCGCGTTGCCCGTGAACCGCGGGATCACGTGATAGGCGACGCCGAATATCATCATGCTCACGAACCCGAGCAGGTTGATGTGGGCATGTGCCGGGCGGTAGACGACCTGTTGCGGGCTCACCGTGAAGAGGAGCCCGAGGAGGACGCCCGCGCCCAGCCAGACCAGCGCCGCCTTGAGGAACGCCTCTACGAACCACTCCATGGTGCGCGCCGCGGGGCGCGGTGGCGTCGGCCGCCCCTCCCCCATCACCGGGAGGCTCACCGGCACCTCCGGCCCGCGGCGGCCGGGTGCGCAGCTTCCGTGCGCGCGTGATTTCGCATCTGGGGATGTCGTGCCGTAGGTGGGGTGTGCGTCCCGTTCCCGCCGAGGGGGCACCCCACCCCGCAGGGACGGGGTGCCCGTCGCCGGATCATTCCGAGGTCACGCACTCGCCGGGAGCGGCGGCTCGGTGGCAGGCCGGATGGCCGCCGTGATCTCCTCCAGGTCGATGCCGTGGCGCCTCGCCGCCTCCTCCAGCGGGAGGTCACCCCCGCAGCAGGTGTCGATCCCGAAGGCGTGCAGCACCGGCAGGGCGCCCGGCACCGCCTGGACGAGCTCATTCACCGTGGAGCTCCCGGAGAGAGCCGGCTCGGCGGCCGCATCCTCCCCGCGCCGACCGATCTGCACCCGCCACACCTCGGGTCCCCGCTCCCTGTACTCCCAGGAGAAAGCGTCCGGCCGGAGCCGCTCGAACTGCCTCTGTAGGGGCACCGGGTCGTGGTCGTTCACCAGCGTGAACGATTCGCCGACCGCAAGCTCGTCGAAGACGCGGAAGATGGTCGGGTGCTTGAGCTGCGGCGGAAGCGTCCGCACGTCGAGCTTCGCCTCCCTTCCCCCGTCGTCTGCCATGGCCACCCCCTCCCGCGGATCGACGTCCGCGTGCGGGTTGCAGCAGCAGCGCGGGGCGGGACGGTCGGTACGCGCCCCGTTCCCCTCGTTCGTATGATCGTCGGTCATGAGATCGTCCTGTTGGTGAGTTGTTTCATGGATGCCTCCCCCGGCACGGACCCGCACCTCCGTCCGCCGATCCGCTCCGGGTGGAGCTCGAAAATCGTGGCGCCCACGGCGCGCCGTACCTCCTCCGCGCGGACCCTCCCGGCCCGCTTCCGCTGGCGGCCGATGGCCCCCATCGCACGCGACCAGGCGGCGGGCCGCACCAGCCGCTCCACCCGCCCCTCCACCACCGCCGAGATCCAGTCGTGCGGCCCGTCCAGCGCGACCACGGTGAGACAGGCCACCGGCTCTCGCTCCAGGTTCGCGAGCTTCCGTCCCGGGCCGGAGGCGATGAAGATCCGCCCGTCGCTCATCCCGTAGCTGACGGGCACTGCATACGGGCCCGCCTCCCCCACGGTGGAGAGCACGCCCCAGAAGGAGCCGGACAGGAAGGCCTCCGTCTCCTCGCGCTCCAGGGGGACCGTCTCCCGGCGGGCCGGCACCTCCGGGGTGGCCGCGGCCACGACCGGTCGGTCCTCCCACTTGCCGACGTGCAGCTCGAGGACGGCGTCGATCCGCTCGACGCGGCGGCGAAGCTCCCGCTCCTTCTCGAGCGGCGCCTCTTCCCTGCGATCGAGCGCTGCCGCCAGCCCGTCCGTCTCGGTGGCGAGGAAGGCGTGCTCGTAGGCGAGCTCCTCCCGCAGCCGGTCCTCGGGCGGGAGCAGATCCTCCTCCCACCGGGCAAAGCTCCCCAGCCGGCTCCGCAGGAAGGCCACCGTGGCGCGGGCCGTGTCCATTTGCCCGGCGTCCTGGCGCCGGTCGGAGCCGCGGAGGTCGGCCGTGATCTCGCGGAAGTCCTCGAGCATCTCGCGGTGCCCCTCTCGGGCGGCCACGTCGTACAGCGGTTCGATCATCGGCATGGAATCATTGTCGTTTGTGGGAGATGCAGTCCGGTGCGGGCGCGCTCTCGAGCGCGGCATCAGAACCGCTCCCCCTTCGCTTCCCTCAGGTGGCTCCCCACCGGGCGGATCCGGGTCCACATCGTCCAGAAGTAGAAGGCGAAGCCGGCCACCTGCCCCACCCCGGCCAGCACGATCAGCCAGCGCAGCAGCGCCGCGTCCTCCCACATCCGCGTGACCTCCCCTAGAATCCGCACGGCCGTGGAGATGGTCAGGATCCAGTAGGCCGCCTCGATGCGCCCGGGGCGGTAGCGCGTGTCTCCCTTGGCCGCCCGGGGGAAGAGCCAGAGCGCCACCCCCAGGATCAGGAACATCACGAACCCTCCCATCACCGCGTGCACGTGAGCGGAGCGGAGGTAGGGGTGCATCCCCACGTTGTGCACCTCGCGCATGACCAGCGCGTAGAGGCCGATGGCGAGCCCGGCCATCAGGAAGACGATGCCGGTCTTTATGAACCGGCGAACGAGGGTGTACACCTAGTCCCCGGCGGGCGTCGTCACTCGGCGAGCGCTTGCAGCACGGGCCCACGCACCCGGTCGGAGCGGCCGTCGATCATGCCGATCCAGTGGTGCAGCACCCGGCCGTCCCGGCTGATCAGGTAGGTCTCGGGAAGACCGATGGTGGCGAATTCCCGGGCCACCCGCTTCCCGGGATCGTGCAGGATCGTGAAGCTGATCCCATGGGTCTGGAGGAAGGAGCGGATCTCCCCGCCGGAGCTGGCGCCGTCGATGCTCACCGCCACCACGTTCAGCCCGTGCGGGGAAAGCTCCTGGTGGAGCGCCTCCAGCGACGGCATCTCCCGAACGCAGGGGCGGCACCAGGTGGCCCAGACGTTCAGGAGGACGACATCTCCCCGCAGCTCCCGCAGCGCCACCGTCTCCCCGTCGAGCGTCTCGGCGGCGTAGGCGGGTGCCGCCTTCCCGACCTCGGCCGGACGCTCGGGGATGTTGCAGGCGCTCGCGACCACGACGGCCGCGAGGGCGAGCAAACGGGGGAGGAGGCGGTTCGGCATCAGAAGTTCTTCCGGAGGAAGGCACGCCGGCCGAGCAGGAACGGTCCCGCGAGCCAGGTCACCAGCGCGGCCGCGCTCACCGCCTGCCCGGTGATGCTCCCGAAGAAGCTCTGGAAGACCGCGCCCGTCACGCCCATCATGGCCGAGACGTCGAAGTTCAGAAGCAGGAGGAC
>SKRI01000288.1 GCA_007118565.1 Gemmatimonadota bacterium
ATGGCGGTCGTGCACCAGTCGGGCGGCGGCACGGGCTTCTCCTTTTCCCGCATCCGCCCCACCGGGGACATCGTCAAGTCCACCACGGGCGTGGCCTCGGGCCCCGTCTCCTTCATGTCCCTCTACGACGCCTCCACCGAGGTGGTGAAGCAGGGCGGCACGCGCCGCGGCGCCAACATGGGGATCCTCCGGGTCGACCACCCGGACATCATGGAGTTCATCGACTGCAAGCAGGACATCACCAAGATCACCAACTTCAACATCTCGGTCGGCGTCACCGACGCCTTCATGGAGGCGGTGGAGCGGGACGAGGAGTATGAGGTGATCAACCCGCGCACCGGCGCGGTCACCGCCGAGCTCAGCGCCCGCGAGGTCTTCGACAAGGTGGTGCAGAACGCCTGGCGGACGGGTGAGCCGGGGGTCTTCTACATCGACAAGGCCAACCACTACAACCCGGTTCCGCACCTGGGGAGCTACGAGGCCACCAACCCCTGCGGCGAGCAGCCGCTCCTGGCCTACGACGTCTGCAACCTCGGCTCGGTCAACGTGGGCGCCTTCGTGCGCGATGACCTGCCGATGGACGCGCCCTGGTACGAGAAGATCGACTGGAAGGAGTTCCGGCGGGTGGTGCACAGCTCCACGCACTTCCTGGACAACGTCATCGACGCGAACAAGTACCCGCTCGAGGAGATCCACGACCTGGCCCAGCGGATCCGCCGCATCGGCCTCGGCATCATGGGCTTCGCCGACCTGCTGGTGCGTGTGGGGGTGCCCTACAACTCCGAGGAGGGCGTGGAGGTCGGCCGCCGCATCATGGAGTTCCTGGACGAGGAGTCGAAGAAGGCGTCGGAGAAGCTGGCCAAGGAGCGGGGCGTATTCCCGGAGTGGGAGCGCTCCATCTGGGGGCCGGACGAGACCTGCGCCCGCGACGCGGATGGCGACCGCATCCGCCCCGAGCGGCGCGTGCGCAACTGCAACGTGACCACGGTGGCGCCCACGGGCACCATCTCCATCATCGCCGGCTGCTCCTCGGGCATCGAGCCGCTCTTCGCCGTCGCCTTCATGCGCAACCAGGCCGGCGTCCTCATGCCGGACGTGAACGAGGACTTCGTGAAGATGGCGCGGGAGCAGGGGTGGCACTCGGACGAGCTGATGACGCGCATCGCCGAGGAGGGGCACATCCACTTCCCGGAGGTGCCGGAGGCGGTGCAGAAGGCCTTCGTCACCGCGCACGACATCACCCCGGAGTGGCACGTCCGCATGCAGGCGGGCTTCCAGGAGTTCACGGACAGCGCCATCTCCAAGACGACCAACTTCCCGCACGAGGCCACTCCGGAGGACGTCCGCGAGATCTACGAGCTGGCCTACCGGCTGGACTGCAAGGGGGTCACGGTCTACCGGGACGGCTCGCGGGACGCGGCGCCGCTCACCACCGGCAAGACGAAGAAGAGCGCGGCCGAGCGGGAGACGGCCACCGCGCTGGAGCTGGCGCAGAAGCGGATCGAGGAGCTCGAGGCGCGGGTCAAGGCCATCGACACCCGCAAGCCGGCGCCGGTGGGACCGGGGCGTCCGCACAAGCGGAAGCGGCCGGAGGTGCTGGAGGGCACGACCCGCAAGGTGAACTCCCCCCTCGGCGACGTCTACGTGACGATCAACGAGGACGAGCACAGCAACCCGTTCGAGGTGTTCGCGACGCTCGGCAAGGCGGGGAGCATCGCCATGGCGGACATCGAGGCCATCGGCCGGATGATCTCGCTGGCGCTCCGCTCGGGCATCTCCATCCAGGAGATCCACGCGCAGCTCCGCGGCATCTCCTCGGACCGCGCGGTCGGCTTCGGCGCCAACAAGGTGCTCTCGGTGCCGGACGCCATCGCCCAGGCGATCGGCCTTCGCGAGCAGGAGAAGGAGGGGATTCAGCAGGAGCTCATTCCGGATCTGTCCACCCAGACGGAGGCATCGTATGGTCAGACCCAGCTGGAGCCGCAGCAGGAGGAGGATTCAGGTCCGCCGTCGCTCGGTGGTTACGATCCGGGCGAAACGTTCATGGGCGTCTGCCCGGACTGCCAGTCGCAGCTGGAGTTCGCGGAAGGGTGCATGAAGTGTCATGCGTGTGGGTACAGCGAGTGTGGGTGAGGTAGGGGGGAGATAGGGCCCGTCCGGGAGAAACGTGCTTCGATCGGTTCGATCCCGGGCGGCAGGACAACCGCCACCTTGGATTCGGCATGGGCATCCACTTCTGTATCGGTGCGCCACTCTCGCGTATGGAGGCGCCCATCGCGCTTCGGCGCATCGTCGAGCGGCTCGGCCCGCCACGACTCGCCGAGGGGCCGCGATGGCGGACCGACACATTCGTGAGAAGTCTGGAGCGTCTGGACCTCGACTACGACGGTGCGCTCACGACGGCATCACGCCAAGGATGACGATGTGATGATGAGCGACAGCGATCAGGAACCTCGACGTCCGCGACTCGCGGATGTGGGCAGGCTTGCCGACGTCCATCCGTCGGTCGCCTCACGTGTCCTCAACGGAG
>SKRI01000052.1 GCA_007118565.1 Gemmatimonadota bacterium
CCGCTCGCCCGTCTCCAGGTCGAGCCGGAAGATGGCGTAGATCAGCCCGTGCGGGTCGCGATTGTACTGGAAGCCGCCCCCGGGGGCGACGTCCTCGGTGTAGAAGAGGTAGCGCCCGTCCGGAGATACCTCGGGGTCGGTCGAGTTCTGCTCCCAGTTGGGCCGATCGGTGAGCTGGAGGCCGCCTCCGCCGCCGTCCACGTGCCACATCCACATCTCGCCGGCGCCGAGCGAGCGGCGGTGCCGGAAGTGCTTGCGGGCTACGATGTACTCGCCGTCCGGCGTCCAGACCGGCGCCTTGACCTGCCGCTCGTTCTCCCGCGTCACCTGGCGCGGGCTCGATCCGTCGCGGCCCATCACCCAGATGTTCTCGATCCCGTCGCGGTCGCTGGTGAAGGCGATGCGGCTCCCGTCCGGGGAGAAGCGCGGCTGCGAGTCGTAGTTGTGGCCGACTCCGTTGATGCGGCGAGCCTCTCCGCCCTCGATGGGCATCAGGTAGATGCCGCCCAGGAGGTCGAAGACGACCTCCCGCCCGTCCGGGGAGACGTCGACCTGCATCCAGGTCCCCTCATCGGTGGTGAAGTCGATGGAGCTGCCCACGTTGCGGGCGACCGTCACGTCCCAGCCGTCACCGGGCCCGTCGTCGCGGGTTTCCGCTGCGGGGGCGCCCAGCACCGGCCGCTCCTGCGCCTGGACGGGGTTCGCGATCGCGGCGACGAGGAGCGCCGCGGCGAGGGAGAACGCACCCGGCAGCATTGCCGGGCGATCGAGTATACCTGCGCGCATGTCGTTGCTTTCCTTGTGGATCCGCCGCGAATGCCGCCGGCGGAGATGATGAGGGACGCTCGGAGTCTACGGTTTGAAACCGCGGAGCGAAAGGATGTTCCGAGAGCGCCGTCGGGCACCCGCATTCCAGATCGCCTGCCCTACGCTCCCGGTGCGAGGGGAATTCGCGCGCCGCTCCCGGCATCGAAGAGGTGGACTCCGTCCGGGGAGATGCGAGCCGTGAGCACGTCTCCCTCGCGGATGCGCGCGGCGGCCGGCGCCAGGGCGACCAGCTCCTGGCCGTCCGCGGTGCGGAGGTGCACGACCTGCTCGCTCCCGAGCGCCTCCACGATCTCCGCCTCCGCGCGCACGGCGGCGCCCTCCGATGAATCTCCCAGCGCGACGTGGTGCGGACGGACCCCGAGGACGGCCGGTCCCGCCGCGGGTCCGGCGGAAAGCGGAAGGCGGATCCCGCCCCCGGCGAAAACCATCTCCCCACCCACCCCGGGATCGATCCTCCCCTCGACCAGGTTCATCGACGGGCTACCGATGAACTCGGCCACGAAGCGGTTGGCCGGACGCTCGTACAGCTCCATGGGGGTGCCGACCTGCTGGAGGGTGCCCTTGTCGAGGACGGCGACCCGCGTCCCGAGCGTCATGGCCTCGGTCTGGTCGTGCGTCACATAGACCATGGTCGTTCCCAGCCGGCGGTGCAGCCGGGCGAGCTCGGCCCGGGTGCGGGTCCGGAGGCGGGCGTCGAGGTTGGAGAGCGGCTCGTCGAGGAGGAAGACGGCCGGCTCCCGGGCGATGGCCCTCCCCAGCGCCACGCGCTGCCGCTGCCCGCCGGAGAGCTGTCCGGGCTTCCGGTCGAGGAGCTCTCCGATATCCAGCGATTCCGCCACCTCCGCGATCCTCCTCTCCACCTCGGCCTTCGGAGCGCGCCGCATGCGGAGGCCGAAGCCGAGGTTCTCGCGCACGGTCATGTGCGGGTAGAGGGCGTAGCTCTGGAAGACCATGGCCACGTTCCGCTCCTGCGGGGGAAGGTCGGTCACCTCCTGCTCCCCGATGCGGACCGTGCCCGAGGTCGGCATCTCGAGCCCGGCGATCAGGCGGAGCGCCGTGGACTTGCCGCTCCCGGACGGGCCGACCAGGACCATGAGCTCCCCGTCCTCGATCTCGAGGTCGAGCTCCCGGAGGGCAAGGGCGCCGCCGGGGAAGCGGCGGGTGAGGCGTTGCAGCTGTATGGATGCCATGGTTAACGGCAGGCGGCTCGCGGCTCGAGGCTCGCCGCTCGCGAGAGGACGGCGCGGCCGGTGGTTGCTGTGGGGATAAAGTCGACGAACATCACGCCAGAGGTGTGTCCATGGATATGCTCGGCACCTCCGCTGATGCGGCAGGCATCCGCGAGCCGCGAGCGGCGAACCGCCAGCTGCGCGTCCCTCATCCCTTCACCGCGCCCGAGGTGAGCCCGGAGACGATTCGGCGCTGGAATGCGAGGACAAGGATGGCCACCGGAATGGTGGCCACGAGCGAGGCGGCCAGGATCTCCCCCCACGGCACCTGATACTGGCCGCGGAAGAGGGCGATGGCCACCGGCACGGTCTGCCGCTCCGCCCCCAGGGTGAAGGCCAGAGCGAAGAGGAACTCGTTCCAGCAGTAGATGAAGGTGAGGATGGCGGTGGTCGCGATTCCCGGCGCCGCCAGCGGGAGGATCACCCGCGTCATGGCCTGCCAGCGCGAGGCGCC
>SKRI01000128.1 GCA_007118565.1 Gemmatimonadota bacterium
AACCGGAAACGCGTCCCGCGCCCCCGCCGAGGCCGGCGCCGCCGCCCCAGCGGGACAGCCCGCCGGACAACGACCGCGAATCACCCGCGCGAAGCTGATCCGGATCGGTCCGACGCTGCATGGCTGAGGGGGAGGACGCGGCTGCCGAGGGCGAAGCGCTCGACGGGCTGAGCCGGACGATCGTCGACTGCACGCGCTGTCCACGCCTGGTGGCCTGGCGGGAGAAGGTGGGGCGGGAGAAGCGCAGGTCCTTCCAGGATGAGGAGTACTGGGCGCGGCCGGTCCCCGGATTCGGGGATCCGGCCGCCCGCCTCATGGTGCTCGGGCTGGCTCCCGCGGCGCACGGCGCCAACCGGACGGGGCGCGTCTTCACCGGGGACCGCTCGGGGGACTGGCTCTTCGCGGCCTTGCACCGGGCCGGCTTCGCGAACCAGCCGCGCTCGGAGCACCGGGGGGACGGTCTGCGCCTGCGCGACGTTTTCGTCACCGCAGCGGTGAAGTGCGCACCCCCCGACAACCGTCCCTCCCCCGGGGAGCGTCGGAACTGCGCCCCGTACGCCCGCGCGGAAATCGAGGCGCTCCACAATCTCCGCGTCCTCCTATGCCTGGGCGGCTTCGGCTGGGCGCAAGCCTTCCGCATCCTCTCCGCCATGGGGTGCGAGGTGCCGCGTCCCCGTCCCGTCTTCGGGCACGGATCCGAGGTCACCCTCCCCGACGGGCTCACCGTTCTCGGGAGCTATCACCCCAGCCAGCAGAATACCTTTACCGGGCGGCTCACCGAGGAGATGCTGGACGCCGTTCTCTCCCGCGCCCGTAAGCTGCTCGCGTCGGAGCGGCCGACCTAGCCCTTGGTCGCCCTCGTCAGCCGAAGGAGGCGGGACGCCGGAGCGGGAGATGGGAGCGAAGTGATCCTGCACGCCCGCGGACGGCGTTTCCGCCTCCGAAAGATCCCGGAGTGGCTTCTTCAGCGACCCGCCTAACGTGGCTCCGTCTCCCGGTACCACTCCACCACTTCAGGCCTGCGGCGCTCGACCAGGGGGGAGGATTCCCGCATGAGCGCCTCGACCTCCTCGATCTCGCGAGGAACCCCCGCGGTGGCTCGCTCCACGCCATCCTCGTCGAAGATGTAGTCGTCCTCGAGACGGACCCCGATGTCCCGGTAGCGCGCGAAGGCGGGACGCAGCCGCTCCACCATCTCCCGGTTGGCCGGCACGTCCGGGAGGTAGTCGAAGACGTCGGACCGGACGTAGATGCCGGGCTCGATGGTGACCGCGCTCCCGGGCTGGAATGGCTCGAAGTAGGAGATGTCGGGGTCGTGCACCTGGAGGCCGATGCCGTGCCCCAGCCCGTGCATGTAGAAGAGCCGATACTGGGGGCATTCGGCCCCGGCGGTGGGCTGATCGCACACGTAGGTTGCGTCCGGGGCGTCGATCAGCCCCACCCTCGCCAGCCCCCTTGTGATCACCTCGTTGGCCGCGCGGTTCAGCTCGTCCCACCGCGCACCGCGGACGAGCCTCTCCTCCGCCGCCTTCTGCGCCTCGAGTACGATTTCGTAGATCTCCCGCTGCTCCGGGGTGAAGCTGCCGTCAACCGGGAAGGTACGGGTCACGTCCGCGGCATATCCCCGGTAAGACGCCCCCACATCCATGAGGAGGAGCTCGCCGGCGTTCATGAAGCGGTCCGCGTCGCGGTAGTGGAGCGTGGTCGCGTTGGGACCGGATCCCACGATCGAGGCGTAGGCGGGGCCGTCCGCCCCGTTGCGCAGGAAGATGTACTCGACGAGGCCGCGGATCTCGAACTCGTTCATCCCGGGCTGGATGGCCCGCATGGCCTCGCGGTGGGCGAGAACCGAGATGTAGACGGCCCGGCGGATGAGATCCAGCTCGGTGGGAGACTTCGCGGCGCGGAGGCGCGAGAGCGCGTTGCCCAGCGAACGGACCTCCAGCCCCGGCCGATCTCCTACAGCCCGCCGGAGGATCTGCTGCTCGTGGGAAAGCGTCCGCATTCCGGTCACCGCCTCCGGCACGTCGATGACTGTATAGAGGACGTCGTGGCGATCGAGCAGGGCCTCGAGCTCGGGGATCAGGCGGTCGTTGGTCCGGGCCGCGATCCCGGTCCGCTGGCGTGCGCCCTCGGTCCCGAGCATGGCCCCCTCCCAGATCTCGCGCTCGGGCCGCCGCTCCATCACGTAGAGGTGCTCCTGCACGGTACCCCCTTCGCGGATGATGACGAGCGCCGCCCCCGGCTCTTCGATCCCCGTCAGGTACTGGAAGGGAGCGTTCTGAGCGTACGGGAGATAGTCGGCGGCGGGCTCGGCCGCTCCGGGCACCACCAGAACCCCTTCGCCCATCTCCGCGGCAAGCGCACGCCGCCGCTCGGCGTACTCGGCACGGGAGATGGCCTCCCCGGGGCCGAGCTCCGGGACCTGCCACGCATCGGCGGCCCCGGTCTCGGTGACCTGGTCCGGCAGCGGTGCCTCGGCGGCCGGCGGGGGAGGCGCGCAGGACGCCCCCAGCACCAGGAGCAGGGCGGAGAAGCACGGAAATCCCGGAGCGGGAAAAAGCTTGTGTGGCATCTTGATTCACTTGCGGGCTCGGATCAGTCGAGTAGCGCTCGCAGCTCGGCCGGCTCGGTCACCGGTCGCTGGCAGACATATCCCTCGCAGAGGTAGGCGGCGGCTCTGCCGTCGACGCCTCCCCGCCCTCGGAAGAGCGGGGCGTCCGGAAGGTCTCCCATGCTTACCGCGGGGATGCGCACGAGGAGCGTATCGGGAAGGTAACGCGGTGCGGCCACGCGCCAAAGCACGTCTCCCCCGGTCCGGTCTCCGGCGTCTGCGATCAGGAGCTCCCGTGGGACGCTCCGCAGACGGTCGAGGGTGACGAGGAGGGTACCGAACGCGGCGGGCGCGCGGGTCACCCAGTCTCCGGCGCTCGCCAACGTCCGCTCCGCGACCGTGCCGTAGGCATCACGGTCGAGCAGGCGCGCCAGCCAGAGAAGCGCCTCTGCCGCTCCGGAGCTCCCGCTCGGTGTCGCGTTGTCGTAGGGATCGCGCGCGCGCACCACCGTTCCGGAGTCCTCGGGCGGCGCATCGAAGAAGATGCCGCGATCCTCGTCCCAGAAGCGGCCGAGCATCGCTTCCGCCAGCACCGCGGCATCCTGGAGCCAGCGCGGCTCGCCGTCCGCCTCGTGGAGCGCGAGGAGGCCCAGGGCAAGCTGGGCGTAGTCCTCGAGATGGGCGGAAAAGCGGGCACGCCCGTCCTTGTAGATCCGGCGGAGCGAGCCGTCCGGCCGGAGCGAGGAGAGCAGGAACTCCGCGGCATCCGAGGCGGTCAGGAGCAGATCAGGGCGGTCGAGGACCCGTCCCGCTTCGGCGAACGCTCGCAGCGCCATCCCGTTCCAGGCGAGGATGACCTTGTCGTCGCGCGCGGGTCGGGGGCGTCTCTCGCGCGCCTCCCGCAGCCGCTCGAGCTGGGAACGGAGGTCTTCGCGGTCCTCGACCGCCCGGTCGATTGGCCGGTTCAGGATATTCCTGCCTTCGAAGTTTCCTTCCTTCGTCACCCCGTATGCATGGCGGACGCGCGCTCCGTCCTCCGGTCCGAGGACCTCGTCGATCTCTTCACCATTCCAGATGTAGAAGAATCCTTCGCCGCCCTCCGAATCGGCGTCCTCGGAGGCGGCGAAGCCTCCGTCCGGCGCCCTCATCTCCCGGGACAGGTAGGTGAGCGTCTCCTCGACCACCTTCCGGAAGCGCACCTCCCCGGTCGCCTGGTACGCATGCAGGTAGACGCGGGCGAGAAGCGCGTTGTCGTAGAGCATCTTCTCGAAGTGGGGCACCAGCCACTCCGCATCCACGCTGTAGCGGTGGAAGCCGCCACCGACGTGATCGTAGATGCCTCCAGCCGCCATGCGTCGCAGGGTGAGCGTGGCGGCGTCCAGCGCCTCCTGACTTCCCTTGTGGCCGACGCGGAGTAGGAGCTCCAGGATCATGGCCTGGGGAAACTTGGGCGCACCGCCGAATCCGCCGTGCCGCCGGTCCAGCCTGGAGACGACCTCCACGGTGGCCCGCTCCAGCGCTTCGCGATCCGGCGCTGGCCCTTCACTCCTTGCCTCGGTGAGCCGTCGGAGGAGGCTCCCCATCTCCGCCGCAGAGCGATCGACCTGGCCCCTGCGTTCGGTGTACGCCTCGTGGATCCCGGCCAGGACCTGGCGAAAGGACGGCATCCCGTGGCGTGGCTCGGGGGGGAAGTAGGTCCCGCCCCAGAATGGCTCCCCGGAGGGGAGGAGGAAGGCGGTGAGCGGCCATCCGCCCCGGCCGGTGATCTGCTGGACGGCGGCCATGTAGACGCTGTCCACGTCCGGGTGCTCCTCCCGGTCCACCTTCACGTTCACGAAGCGCTCATTCATGATGCGGGCGGTCTCCGCGTCCTCGAAGGATTCGTGCTCCATCACATGGCACCAGTGACAGGCGGAGTACCCGATGGAGAGGAGGATCGGCCGGTCCTCCCGCCGGGCGCGCTCGAGCGCCTCCGTTCCCCACGGGTACCAGTCCACCGGATTGTCCTTGTGCTGGAGGAGGTAGGGACTCGTCTCCTCGGCCAGGCGATTGGGCATGGATCGCTTCGGGTTGGGGGGTGCCTCCCGCGGCGCAATCCGCGTACCGATACGGCACCCCTCTTGCGACTCGGAACCCTCCATCTCCACCGTCTCGAATGGCTTACCCAACGTCACCAGCGTGAAGCTAGATACCCTGCAGACGCTCTTCGAGCGGCGCTTCGGTGCACCGCCGGCCTCGGTCCTCCGGATCCAGGCCGACGGGTCGAACCGGGTGATGTACCGCCTGGTCGGGGAGGGGTACGACACTGCGATCGGCGTGGTGGGCCCGGACCCGGACGAGAACCGCGCCTTCCTCTCCTTCACCGAGAACTTCCGCAGCATCCACCTTCCCGTGCCGGAGGTCTATGCCGCGGCCGAAGAGGCCGGCGTCTACCTCGAGGAGGATCTGGGAGATACGACTCTCTTCGGCTATCTGACCCGGGAGCGTGAGAATACCGGGGAAGAGTTTCCGGAATCGGTGCGCCGGATGTATGAGCGGGTTCTCGAGACGCTCCCTCGCTTTCAGATCGAGGGCGGGCGGGTGATCGACTACTCGGTTGCCTACCCGCGCGCCGCCTTCGACCGACAGTCGATCCTCTGGGATCTCAACTACTTCAAGTACCACTTCCTGAAGCTGGCCCACGTCCCGTTCCACGAATCCGAGCTCGAACGGGATTTCCGGACGCTCACCCGTTTCCTCCTGCGAGCCGACCTCCGTCACTTCCTCTACCGGGACTTCCAGTCCAAGAACGTGATGGTGCGCGAGGGGGAGCCGATTTTCATCGACTACCAGGGTGGCCGGCGCGGAGCGCTCCAGTACGACGTGGCATCCATGCTCTACGATGCGAAGGCGGCCGTCCCGCAGGAGGAGCGCAACCGTCTCCTGGAGCACTACATGGATGCGCTGGAGGAGCACCAGCCGGTCGATCGTGACAGCTTCCGGCTGCTCTTCCGAGGGTACGTGCTCGTCCGCATCATGCAGGCGATGGGCGCCTACGGCTATCGCGGATTCTTCGAGCGCAAGCCGCGCTTCCTGCAGAGCGTGCCGCTCGCCATCGACAATATCGAGCAAATCCTCGAAAGCGATGGGCTGCCGGTGGAGATGCCCGCGCTACGGAAGGTGTTCGAGCACTTGACCCGGTCGAAATCGCTGCGCAAGCGTACACCGCCGGTTCCGCCCGGGTTGGTCGTCCGTGTCGGGAGCTTTAGCTACAAGCGCGGCTATCCCGACGACCCGGGCGGCCATGGCGGCGGCTTCGTCTTCGACTGCCGGGCGCTCCACAACCCCGGCCGCTACGCAGAGTTCGCGGACCTCTGCGGAACCGACGATGCGGTCTCCGACTTCCTTGGAGCGCGTGGCGAGGTGGACGCCTTCTGGGACCGGGTCCGCAGCCTGGTCGACCACCAGATCGAGACCTATCTGGCCCGTGGCTTCAACAGCCTCAACGTCCAGTTCGGCTGCACCGGCGGCCAGCACCGCTCCGTTTTCTTCGCGGAGCGGCTGCGGCGTCACATCGAGGCGACCTTCCGCGGCGTGCACGTCGAGGTCACCCACCGCGAGGAGGGCGCCTGGTCGGAGCGGCGCGCCGAGTCCCTCGCTTCCGCGTGATCGCCGATCCCGGCGCCTTCGCCGAGATTTCCCTCACATCCTGCTGAACCGATGGACGCCATGATCCTGGCGGCCGGGCTGGGGACACGCCTGCGCCCGCTCACCCACGAGACGCCCAAGCCGCTCATCCCGGTGGGAGGGCGAGCGATGATCGATCATGTGGCAGACCACCTCCGGGCGGCCGGCGCCGACCGCATCGTGGTCAACACGCACCACCTCTCGGACCAGGTCGAAGCCCATGTGAAAGGATGGGAGGGGGTGGAGGTGCGCATCTCCCGGGAGGAGCCGGAGGTGCTGGAGACTGGGGGGGGCGTGCTCCATGCCGCGCCGCACTTTCGCGGGGACGCGCCATTCGTGGTGCACAACAGCGACATCCTGAGCGACATCCCGATCAGGGAGATGTACGCCGCGCATCTGCAGGAAGCCTCTCTCGCCACGCTCGCGGTCATGGAGCGAGAAACCTCGCGCTATCTCCTCTTCGACGACGCTGGTCTCTACGGCTGGGAGAATGTCGACAGCGGAGAGGCTGTGCGGACTCGTGAGCCGGCGGGGGAGGAGATGCGGCTCGCCTTCACCGGGGTGCACGTGATTTCCCAGGAGTTCCTGGGGCTCGTCACCGAGCGCGGCGCCTTTCCCATCTTCGAGCCCTACCTCCGGCTCGCGAGGGCGGGGCACCGGATCGCGCCGTACCGGGTCGACGGGCGCACCTGGATCGATATCGGCACCCACGAGGATCTCGCGCGGGCGCGGGATTGGATGACCCAAGGATCCGGCTCCGAGAGCGCCGCCGGCTGAGTACCCTCAGGTGACTCGTCAGCTTCCCGGATAGCGGGGAACGGAGATCCTGGGCGCAGGCTCCGCACGGCTCCGCCTGCGGCTGACGAGCCGTTGGTTGTCCTCCTCCACCTCCGGCTGGGTCCACCGGAAGTAGACGTAAGTGATGGCGAGCCAGATCACGAGCGCGCCGGGAACCCACATGATGACCCCGCCCAGCCGCTGATCCTCGAGGGGCGAGAGGCCCGTGACCCGTGGCGCCTCCACGTACCACTGGTAGAGTGGTGTGCTCGAGAGCGCGATGAAGGCGGCCACTACCATCATCGGTATCCCCATCACGAAGAGGTAGACCATCTGCAGCGGCGGGGAAATGCGCGGAATCGCTGGAGTGGGGCTCCCGACCGGCCACCACATGAAGATGCCCATCACCATGATCATGAGGTGCATGGTGATGTGGACCGCGTGGTCCTGCATCATGAGGTCATACGGACCCGGGAAGTGCCAGAAGGCGAAGATGACGTTGGTGAGGCCGAACGCCACCAACGGCAGCGTGAGGAACCTGAAGACCGGGAGCACGCCGGGGATACGCAGGATCGGCTCGACCATCCATCCCGTGAGCGAGCCGAGCAGCAGAGGCGCCCAGATCAGGATGAGCAGCAGATGCTGCACCATGTGGGCGCTGAAGAGGAAGTAGTCGCTCAGATCGTGGAGCGGCCCCTGGAGGGAGAGGAGCATGACGACCTGGCTGGCCACGAAGAGCGCCACCTTCCTGCCGGGAACCGGCGACGATCCCGGAAAGTGGTTCCGCAGCGGACCGGCCGCCAGGAAGTACGCCGCTCCGAGAAGGAGCCATCCCACCATGAAGCTGGGGTAGGTGGTGCAGTCGGTCCAGGAAAAGGTGGCCGGGTGGAGCAGGATCAGCGCGAACATTGTCCAGCGATTCGTGACACGCTCGAAACGACTTCAGAGATCGGACTGCCGTCTAGCCTCGCAAAAGGGCTGTGCCAACACCCCGCCGCCTTGCCGTCCGGGCACCTCGAGAAGGGCATGTGAACCCCGATCAGACCGGGATGTGGGGCAGCAGGCGGTAGAGGATGATCAAGGAGATGATTACCAGTGTGCCGAGGGCCAGCGGGAAGAGGAAGACGCCGGTGTAGACCCGGCTGTCGAACTTGAGGTGCATGTAGAACATCACCACCAGGATGAACTTGATGGTGGAGAGGAACACCAGCGACGGCATGGCGATGCCCCGAGCGAGCCATCCCCACACTTCGAAGTAGTATAGCGCGAACTCGATGGCCGTGAGGACCGCCAGTATGATCCCGATCCCAATGTACGTCTTGGCCGTCGGGTGGGTGTGCTGGTCGTGCATGACCTCTCGCGATTCGCTGCTCATCGATCCCTGGTTCCTGATTGACGTTCGGATGCGTTTTCGTGCCGATTACGATTGCGCCACGTCCTAGAGGACGGGCGGTCCGGGCGGATGGATCAGGTAGACGAGCGTGAAGATCACGATCCAGACCACGTCCACGAAGTGCCAGTAGAGCCCCGCGACCTCGACCTTCACCGCCTGGTTCGGCCCGAGGCGATGGCGGATCGCCTTGAAGCCGAGTGCCGAGAGCCAGAGGACGCCGACCAGCACGTGGGCGCCGTGGAAGCCGGTGAGCACGAAGAAGGTGGAGCCGAAGAGATTCTGCTCGAGGGTCAGCCCCAATCCGTAGAAATGGGTGAACTCATACGCCTGGAAGCCGAGGAAGACCGTCCCGAGGGCGGCCGTGCTGAAGAGCCAGGTGATGGCCTTCTTCCGATTCCCCTCCTGGACTCCCTGCAGACCCAGCACCATGGCCAGAGAGCTCATCAGCAGCACGAATGTGCTGAGCGTGGTGAGCGGGATGTCCAGGATCTCGTGCGGATACGGCCCTGTCACGCTGCGGCCGTCGTACACCATATAGGTGGCGATCAGGCCGCCGAACAGGAGGCACTCCGACCCGATGAGGGTCCACATGCCCATCTTCCTGTTGTCCAGCCCCGTGCTCGTATCGAGATGTCCGGGGTCCGCGGCGTGCTCTTCGGTCGCCGCCGGTGCGTGATCCACGATGATTCTCTCCTCAGCTCCAGGTAACGAGGGGCCGTCGCAGGCCCGTCAGGCGTACGTCGGGGGTCTCTCGGCTCAGTGCTCGTGCCCCGGCTCGAATGCGAAGGCGAATGCCGTCAGCAGGATTCCCACCGCGGCGATCGCGGGGATGGCCATGTGGATCAGGAACCCGGCGAAGAAGATCGTGATGAAGAATGCGAGCACGACCGGCCAGAACGACGGCGGCGGCAGATGGATGCCGAGGTCGTGCGCCGACATCTTGCTCTCCAGGTCGGGATACTCCATCTCCCCCACCTCCTTCCCTCCGAGCGTCACGCGCGGCACGTCCTCCTCGCGGCGGCTGTGCGGGACCTCCCCCTCCTGCGCCGGATCATCCTCCCAGAGCGGGAGCCGGCTGTGCACCACGGGGATCTCACGGAAGTTGTAGACCGGCGGCGGCGAGGACATGCTCCACTCGAGCGTTGCCGCCCCCCACGGGTTGGGTCCCGCCACGCGTCCCCACTTCCAGGCGGTGAAGAGGTTGATGGTGAAGACGATCGCCCCGAGACCGATCACGAACGAGCCGAGGCTCGCCATCATGTTCATCCCGTCGAACCCCAGCCCCTCCGAATAGGTGAAGACCCGCCGGGGCATGCCGTGCAGACCCAGGAAGTGCATCGGGAAGAAGGTCAGGTTCATCCCGATGAAGGTCAGCCAGAAATGAAC
>SKRI01000057.1 GCA_007118565.1 Gemmatimonadota bacterium
ATCCCCCACCCCTGGAGCCAGGCGACGCTTTCGACGGCGAGCGCCTCGAACTGCTCGGCGTACCGTGGCATAGCGGCCACGAGCTCCGTGACGGAGCGGGTGATGATCATCACGAAGACCGAGATGATCGCCACATTTACCAGGAGCGTGAACAGGATGGCCAGGAAGGCGGGGATTCTGAACCTGCGCAACAGGAGGATCAGCGGCAGGCTGAGAACGGCCAGGAAGAGCGCCAGGGCAAACGGCACGAGCACGGTGGCACCCGCCCGCAGCCCCGCGATCACGATCACCAGGCATGCGGCGGTGACGAGAAAGCGGAGCCCTCCCCTGTCGTCACGCCGGTTGTACTGAGGCTCAGCCATGCATATCCGCTCGGGGGGGCGAGAAGGGCGAGGTGCCGAATTTGCGCGGTGCGCCGCCGGAGCACCCTGACGAAAATAGCCGATGAGTCAAGACAGACGACGGGAGGACGACGTCCGCGTACAGGCGGTCGGATGGGCGGCGTGCCTCTTCCTGGCCACCTCTCTCGGCTACGCCTTCATGGGCAGCCTGGTCAACGGTCCGGAAGATCTCGATCCGTATTTCTTCTCCGGCCAAGCGGTCGCCAGCTTTCTGTTCCTGATCTACAGCGTGAAGCTCAGGAACAGGGTTTTCATCGTCGCCAACGTCATCGCTCTGCTGAACGCGGTCGGCACGGTCGTCGTCATCCTGGTGGGGTGACGGGAAGTTCACTCCTGCTTCTTTTCCCTGCTCGAGCCCTCCTCCCGCTGTTTCTCCTCCTTCCCGGTCCACGACCGATCGCGACCCGCGTCGCCGTAGCCGCCTTCGCGCTCCTCCTGCCGGTCGTTGCCCTGGCGCTCCTCTTCCGGCTTCCGCTTCTTCTCCATTGCATCCCCCCTGGTTCTAGTCCTCGATCGATCTCAGCCATCGGGATGTGCAGGTTGCACGCCGCCTGGCGCGAGAGACGGCGGCGGACGCTCCGGTGACGCGCGACGACCTCGACCCGCCCCGCATCACCCCGGCGCGTCGGGGGGCACCGATCAGTTCGCCGGCACGCTCCACGGCTCGTCCTCGAGCCGCACGATCCAGAGCCCGTTGTACATGTCGTTCACGAACGCGAGCCCGTCGTGCACCACCACGCCCCAGGTCATGGCCGTGTTGGCCACGTTACCGTCCATGTCCGCCGTGTTGAGGTGGGCGATCTCCCTCCCCTGCGCACGCAGGTCCCCGCGCAGCTCCCCGGAGACGTCGAAGATCCGGAAGCCGCCATTGTAGGCACCGAGGTACAGCCTGTCGTTCTCAACCCAGATGTTGTGGGAACCGCCGAACTCGGGCTCGTACCAGGCCACGGCGCGTGGGTTCTCCAGGTCGCTCACGTCTAGCACCTGCAGGTTGCCGTAGGCGCGGAAGGCAGCCGCGTCCCTGGCGCCACGCACCGGGTTGGCGGGAAAGACCTCGTCCGCGATGAAGACGTAGTCGTTGTAGCGCCACGCCGTGTGCGTGCCGCGGATGAACCCGGAGCCGCCCACCAGCTCCACCTCGCGGTACATGTCGTTCAGGTCGTACTTGAACTGGGAGACGAACTGCGGGTTCTCCGGGCTGCCACCCTTCACCCCATTCCCCACGTCGAGGATGACCAGCCCGTCGTTCCAGTAGGAGAGGTAGGCCAGCCCGTCCTGCACGTCCACGTCGTGCAGGGTGCGCCCCGCATCCGGGCGCGGGGTCCGCCACCGGGATGCCTCGACCGGGTTGTACGGGTCGGTGATGTCGATGATGTGGATGGCGCCCGTGCCATTGTTGGTCGCGTACACGTGCACGCGGCCGTCGGGCTCGGGCTGCTGGTAGATGAAGGCCGAGTGCACACCGGCGGTCACTCCGTCTGTGAACTCGGCGATCACCTGCGGGTGCCGGGGGTCGTAGAGGTGCGCGATGACGATGCCGTTCCTCCGGCTGGAGGCGCCCTCGCGGGTGTGCACCAGATAGCGGCCGTCCGGGGTGGTCGACAGGTCGTTCACCCGCCGGGTGTCCGCCACCAGCGAGTCGGTGACGACCGGATTGCTCCTGTCCCGGATGTCGATGGCGTACATCCGGTCACCGCCCGAGCCGGTGCCGAGGTAGGCGACCTCGCCGTTCGGGTGCACCCAGACCTCCTCCGTGGTGAAGGCGGTGCGCGGCAGGCGGCCGAGCACCGTCACCGGGCGCCTGACGTCGCGGTGGCTCAGCCGCACCGTGGCGTCGGCGCTTCTGCTGCCGACCCGTGCCGTGACCTGGTAGTCACCCGCGTCGTACCCCACGAAGGTGCCGTCCTGCTCGATCATCCCCTGACCGGGGGAAAAGCTCCAGGCCGGCGTCAGCCCGGTGATCTCCCGGCCGGCGCGGTCGCGGACGGTGGCGGTGAAACGGATCACGTCTCCCCGCCGCGCATCGCGGTGCGAAGGGGTCAGGGAGATGGAGGAGATGTCGTCCGCCAGCACCTCGACCTCGAGCCGGTGCTCGGCGCTCCCCTCCCGCGCGGTGATGCTGGCTCGCCCCGGGGCGACGGCGGTGAGCAGCCCACCCTCCATGATCGTAGCGACATCCGGCGCCGAGCTGCTCCACGCAACCGGCTCCGTGCGAAGATCACCCGCAGCGGAGAAGGCGCTCCCATCGAGCCGGATCCGCTGTCCCGCGATCAGGCGCCCCACCCCCGGAGCCACCGCGATGCGTGCCGCGGGCCCCGGAACCATTCGCACCTCGACCCGCTCCGACATCGGGGGGGATCCGGTCCGGGAGGCAGTCACCCGGACCGGGATCGTGCCGGTCGAGCCGGAGCGGACCAGCCCGTCCGCGTCGACCGAGCCCTCGAACACACCGCCGGCGGAGGAGAACTGGAAGCGCACGTCCCGGAGCTCGTTCCCCGCGGCGTCGTACGCGCGGGCGGTGAGCCGGAGCGTGTCCTCCGCAATCACGGTCGGATTCTCGGGGAGGACCTCGAGCCGGGCGATGTCGGGCGTCTGCTGCTGCTGGAATGCCAGCGCCAGGACGAGCGTGAAGACGAGCATGAGCCTCTTCGAACGGGGAGATGGAGATCGGGACGGACCCGGGGACGTTCGGGATACCCGCGGAAGCCGGGGAAGGTGCCCCGGCATGGGAGCCGGCCGGGCGCTCGATCGCCGCCGCCCCTCCCGGAAGGCGATGCCCCTCTTGAGCTCGAGGGGTCGGGAGGCCATCTTCCTCCCGTCGTCGATCTCTCGAACCGGGTCACGGTCTTGTTGCAGCCTCCACTCTCCCGATTCGCCCGCTTTGCGTGGGGCACGCTGGCCTACACCGTGGGCGTGATCCTCTGGGGGGCATTCGTGCGCGCCACCGGCTCGGGCGCCGGGTGCGGCAGCCACTGGCCGCTCTGCGACGGAGAGGTCGTGCCGCGCTCACCCGGGGTCGAGACGCTCATCGAGTACAGTCACCGGCTCACGAGCGGGCTGGCGCTGATCCTGGTGGTCGTGCTCCTGATCTGGGCCTGGCGGCGCTACCCGACGGGCCACCGGGTCCGCTTCGGCGCGGTGCTCGCGGTCGCCTTCATGGTGATCGAGGCCCTCATCGGCGCCGGCCTGGTGGTCTTCGGTCTGGTGGGAGACAACGAGTCCATGGCGCGGGCCGTGGTGATGTCGGCGCACCTGGTCAACACCCTCATCCTCGTCGCAGCGATCACGGTGACGGCGTGGTGGTCCTCGGGAGGGCCGCCAATCCGCCTCCGGGGCCAGGGATCGGTGCTATGGCTTCTCGCCGGCGGTGCGCTCGGGATGAGCCTGCTCGCGGTGAGCGGTGCCATCGCGGCACTGGGCGATACGCTCTTCCCCTCCATGGGGGTCGGGGTGACGCCGGAGGGGCTGAGCCCCACCGGGGAAACGCTCCTCTACCTGCGCAACTACCACCCGTTCATCGCCATCGCCTTCGGCGGCTTCGTCTTCTACCTGGCCTCCAGGCTCCCCCGGCTGCGGCCGCACCCCGCCGTCAGCCGGCTCAGCATGGTGCTCGCCTCCCTCTACCTGGTCCAGCTGATCGCGGGTGTCGTAAACATCGCGCTCCTCGCGCCGGTCTGGATGCAGCTCCTCCACCTGCTCCTGGCAAACGCGATCTGGATCGTGCTGGTACTGGCCGGCGCGGCGGCGCTGAGCCTCGACCCGCCGGCCGCGCGCGACGGATTCGTGGCCGAGCGGCGCGCCACGGGATCGACGCTGAAGGTGTAGTTTCGGCGGGAATCGGATCGTCTGTCGGATCGAGGCTCAGTCGCCCGACTGGCTACTCCAGGACTTTCCCTCCTCCAGGATCCCGCGGATCGCGGCCTCGTCCCCCGCCTCGATCGCCGTTCGCAGCCGCTGGATCACCGTCTCGATCCCGCCGAGCGCCTCGCTGATCGGTCCCGGGTTCTGGCCGATGATCCCCGCCCACATCTCCGGATCGCTTCCCGCCAGGCGGGTCATGCTCCGCCCTCCCGCACCCAGATCGTCGGGAGCGATCCCCTGGGCCTCCAGCGCACGCGCGAGCGACGTCGAGAGCAGCTGGGGAACGTGGCTCGTCCACGCCAGCCGCCTGTCGTGCACCTCCGCCTCCACCTCCGAGACATGCGCCCCCAGCCCCTCCCAGAGCGCGCGCGCCAGGGCGACGGCTGCGGGATCCGCGTCCCCCGGACAGAGATAGGCGGTCTGCCCGGCGAAAAGCCCCCTGCGCGACGCCTCCCACCCCGCCCGATGGTCCCCGGCGAGTGGATGCCCGCCAACGAACTGCCTTCCGAGGCCGACGGCGTCGGCCGCGCACATCACTTCCGCCTTCGTGCTCCCGGCATCGGTGACCAAGCTCGCTCGCCGGCTTTGCGGCGCGATCTTCTCGAAGACGCTCCGCGCCCGGGAGACGGGCACGGCGACGAGCACCACCTCGGCCTCCTCCAGCCCCGTCAGATCGTCATTCAGCGGGAGATGAACCGCGCCGCTCGCAACCGCCTGCCTGAGCGCGTTCCGATCGAGGTCCGCGCCCAGCACCCGCACGCCCGCCGCCGTCAGGTCACGCGCCACCGAGCCCCCGATCAGGCCGAGGCCGATCACGGCGGCGGTCGCGAAAGGAAAGCGGCCGGCGTCACCCTCGCCCATCTCCCTCCTCCTGCGCTCTCCGGCAGAGTCCGATGAGCTGCCAGAAGATCTGGCGAATCTCATCGTCCGGAAGCCCCGCCTCCCGGGCCCGGACCGCCGCCTCCCGGACTACCGTCGCCTCCCGCTGCGGATCCAGGGTGGCGGCCTTCGCAGCGTGCTTTGCCCTCCCCACCCGGCGCGCGAGCTCGACCCGCCGGGCGATGAGCTCCAGCATCTCGCGATCGACGGCCGCAATCTCCCGACGCAGCTCCTCCAGCGGATCGCTCACGCCGCCTCCCGGGCGCCCGCCGGCGCGCGCGGAGGTCGCAGGCCGGCGGCTTCGGCGAACGGGACGATCCGACGCATCAGCTCGGCAAAGGCGGTCGGGGTAAGGGACTGCTCTCCATCCGAGAGCGCCTCCTCGGGCTGGGGATGGACCTCCACGATCAGACCATCGGCGCCGGCGGCCACTGCGGCAAAGGCGAGCGGGGCCACCAGGTGGGCGAGACCGCCCGCGTGGCTCGGATCCACCACCACGGGGAGATGGGTCTCGGCCTTCAGGACCGGAATGGCCGCCACGTCCAGGGTATTGCGGGTGGACGTCTCGAAGGTGCGGATGCCTCGCTCGCACAGGATGACGTCCCGGTTGCCGCAGGACATGATGTACTCGGCGGCCATCAGCAGCTCCGTCACCGTGGCGGAGAGCCCACGCTTGAGCAGGACGGGACGCTGTATGCCTCCCAGCTCGGAGAGCAGCGAGAAGTTCTGCATGTTGCGCGCACCCACCTGCAGGACGTCAGCGTACTCCGCCACCAGCTCCACCTGCCGCGTGTCCATTACCTCGGTCACGACCGGCAGCCCCGTCTCCGCGCGCGCCTCGGCAAGGAGCCGCAGCCCTTCCTCCCCCTTCCCCCGAAAGGCGTACGGCGAGCTCCTGGGCTTGAAGGCGCCCCCGCGGAGCGCCGAGGCCCCCGCGCTCCCCACGGCACGGGCCGTCTCCATCAACATCTCCCTCCCCTCCACCGAGCACGGTCCGGCGATCACCGCGAGATCCCCTCCCCCGATCACCGCGTCGTCTCCGATCCTCACCCGGCTCCGGCCGGGGGTGAACTCACGCGAGGCCAGCTTGTACGGCTTCTGCACCGGCGTGACGCTCTCCACCCCGGGGATGGCCCGGAGCGGGACCTCCTGCAGGAGGGCCTCGTCGCCGATGCAGCCGACGATGGTTCGGTGCTCGCCGCGGGAGATGTGGGTTCGCAGGCCGAGCGCCTCCACGCGCTCGCGAATGTGGTCGAGCTCGGCCTCGGTGATGCCGGTCCGGGTGGTGATGATCATCCTGATTCCTCGAGTGGTGGACACAAAAAAAGCGGCCCGTGGGAAATCCCACGGGCCGCTCGCGCTCCGGTGAAGCTTGCGTCAGTAACGCATACCTCGCCGTTCGCGGCCCGTGGTTCGGGTCGCGTAGAGATAGGCGAAGTAGGCGTAGAGACGTGGCGCGATGCTCATGAAAGAAGGCTAGCCTACACATCCGGATCCGTCAACCACGAGGGGATCCAGGCCGGACCCGCGCCGACGTCACCCCTCCCGCGCCCCGCGATCCCGAAACCGGTGTTACGGTGCGTCTTGCAGGAGGATGTTCCGGGCCCGAAGGTTGCGATCCGGCCGGTGGATCCGAACCGAACCCCCGCGCACCCGCTGGCGATGAATCCGCGCTCCGTGCACCGCTCCCTCCGATCGCTCGTCATTCCCGTCATCCTCCTCCTGGTCGTGTCCGGGTGCCGGAGCGAGGACGATCCGCCGGTGATGTCCGGCGTCTGGTCGGGCGCCCAGGGCGACTGGTCCGTGCACCTCACCGTCCTGGAGGTCTCGGAGCGGATCACCGGCGCGGGGAGCCTGCGCGAGGACACCGCCGCTTACTCGGTCACCGTGTCGAATGGCCTGCACGTGAACCCGCACGTGACCCTGACGCTCACCCCGAGCGGGCGCGAGGCGGTGAGCTTCCAGGGCAGCTTCGTCAACGACAATACGTTGGAGGGGGTGCTGGATGGGTGGCGCTTCAGAAACGTCCCCATCACCCTCGAGCGGGAGTGACCCGACGGGCACGGCTCCCCCCGGTCCAACGGAGACTCCCCGTGGGGATGGCCTGAGCGTTCTCCTCCTGCGCCCGCGGGCCCCCATCATCCCGACGCCCTCCGACCGCCGTCCATTCTTCCGCCCTACTCGGCCGCTCCCTCCAGGGCAACCCGACGCTTCCTCCTTCCCCGCCGGCTTATGCCGGCGGGGATCGATCCGACCCGGTGGGAAGCCGTTGTGAATCATGGCTCCGGATCGTACCTTGCGCGCGGACGATCGGGACCGGCGGGGCGCCGGTCCGACCTTCACAGACGCGAGGTGCAGCTTGGCCGAGAAATCGTTCGATATCGTGATCGTGGGCGCCGGCCCCGGGGGATACGTCGCCGCCATCAAGGCCGGTCAGCTCGGCTACAAGGTGGCATGTATCGAGGACGATGCCCTGGGCGGCGTCTGCCTCAACTGGGGGTGCATTCCGACCAAGGCGCTGCTCGAGAGCGCGGCCATGATCTCCCACCTGGCACACGCCAAGGATTTCGGAATCGAGGTGGGTGAGGTGAAGTCCGACCTCGGCCAGGCGGTCAAGCGCTCCCGGAAGATCTCCGACAAGCTCGCCAAGGGGGTGGGGTACCTCTTCAAGAAGAACAAGGTCGAGCACATCCCGGGACGGGGACGGATGGCCGGGAAGGGAAAGGTGGAGGTCACCGACAAGGACGGGAAGAAGTCGATACTCAAAGCCGAGCACGTCATCCTGGCCACCGGATCCCGCCCTCGCTCGCTTCCGTTCCTGAAGATCGACCACGACCGCGTCTGGGATTCGACGGACGCCATGCTTGCCGAGTCGCCCCCGAAGACGCTGGCAGTGATCGGAGCGGGGGCCATCGGCTGTGAGTACGCGGACGTCTACGCCGCCTTCGGCACGGAGGTGACCATCATCGAGGTCGCCGACCGGATCCTCCCCGTCGAGGACGCGGACGTCTCCGCCCAGGTCGAGAAGTCATTCAGGAAGCGGGGGATGAAGGTGATGGCGGGGGCCCGGGTGGAGAAGGCCGACGTCGGCAAGAAGGGCGTCACCCTCACCGTGAAGAGTGCCAAGGGGAAGGAGGAGAAGATCGAGGTCGAGCGCGTCCTCTCCGCGGTCGGCCGCGCGCCCAATGTGGAGGAGCTCGGCCTCGAGGATTCGGGCGTCGAGCTGACCGAGCACGGCTTCATCAGGGTCGACCGCCGTATGCGGACCAGCGCCAAGGGGATCTACGCCATCGGCGACGTGGCCGGGCCGCCGCTCCTGGCTCACAAGGGCTCACACGAGGGGATCGCCTGCGTGGAGGGGATCCACGGAGACGAGCACGCCGGAATCGATTACGACAACATTCCCGCCTGCACCTACTGTCACCCCGAGGTCGCCTCGGTTGGGCTCACCGAGGAGCAGGCCCGGGAGCAGGGGTACGACATCGAGGTCGGCACCTTCCCCTGGTCGGCAAATGGCCGGGCGCTCACCGCCGGTGACAGCGAGGGCTTCCTAAAGATCATCCGGGACAAGAAGTACTCGGAGCTCCTGGGCGCGCACATCGTCGGTCCGCACGCCACCGAGCTGATCTCGGAGTTCGTGGTCGGGCGGCACCTGGAGACCACGGTGGAGGAGATGGATCGGGCCATCCATCCGCATCCCACGCTCTCTGAGGCGGTGGGGGAGGCGGCGCTGGCATCGCTCGGCCACGCCATCCACATTTGACAGCGCGGCTGGCGGCTAGCGACTCACGGCTCGCGCGATGACCTCCGCCAGCGACGACCCCCAGCGCGAACCCCGGGAGTTTCACGCCCACAGCTTCGGAGTCGGTGTCGCGCCTGGTTCGAGCCGCGAGCCGCGAGCAGCGAGCCGCTTTACCTGAGGAAGATCAGACGGTGCGAGAAGTCTCAAAAGCAATCCTGGCCCTGGAAGACGGACGCGTCTTCCGGGGCCGTTCCGTAGGCGCTGCCGGCACGGCCGAGGGCGAGGTGGTCTTCAACACCAGCATGACCGGGTACGGGGAGATCCTCACCGATCCCTCGTACGCCGGGCAGATCGTGACCCTCACCACCGCCCACGTCGGCAACTACGGCGTCCACCCGGACGACCTGGAGGACGGCCGGCCGCGCGCGGAGGCGATCGTCATGCGGAGCTTCACCGATCGACCGGTGAGCTGGCGCGCGGACACCTCCCTCTCCGACCTCTTCCGGGAGCACGGGATCGTGGCCGTGGACGAGCTGGATACGCGGGCGCTCACCCGGCACATCCGCACGGCGGGGGCCCTCCGCGGGGTGCTCTCCACCACCGAGACGGAAACCGACCGTCTGGTGGCGCGCGCGCGGGAGATTCCGCAGATGAAGGGGCTCGACCTGGCGAGCGGCGCCGGAACCCGGGAGGCGTACGAGTGGACGGAGGGATCCCCGGACGGCTTTCTCCCGGATGAGGGAGAGCGCGGCGGGGCACCTCACGCCGCGGGCGATGGTCCCCGGATCACGGTGCTGGATTTCGGGGTGAAGCGCAACACCCTGCGCCGCCTGGTGGACCTCGGCTGCCACGTCACCGTCCTGCCCGCCGGC
>SKRI01000133.1 GCA_007118565.1 Gemmatimonadota bacterium
CAGGACTCGCCGGCCGGCGCGGTCAGGCGCGCAGAGCCGACCGGAGCCGGCGCCGCGCGCGCGCCCTCGACATGGACACGGCTCTTCATCAGCATCGGGGACAAGGACGGGATCCGGGCGGGGGATCTGGTCGGCGCGATCGCCGGGGAGGCAGAGATTCCCGGCACGAGCATCGGCAAGATCAACATCAGGGAAAGCTTCTCCGTCGTCGAGGTGGAGACACCGGTCGCGGAGAAGGTCATCCGCTCGCTCAACGGGACGACGGTGCGGGGGCGCAGCGTGCGGGTGGATTACGATCGCGGCGGGCCCGACCGTAAGCAACGACCGCAGCGGGAATCGGGGGTCCGCCGCCGACCGGCTCCGCGGCCCCCGCGCGAAGGGTAGCGGGGCCGATCGGGTCAGCTGTCGGATGGCCGCTGCAGGCGTCGGACCTCCGCCTGGATCAGCGTCGGGGTCGGATCGACGCCCAGGTCGCGCAGGTTCTCCTCGGCACGTCTGCGCAGCTCGGGGTCGATCCCGACGGGTGGTGCGGGGGAGGAGCCGGGTGGACGGCGTCGCCGGGGCGGAGGGGTGAGGTATACCCGGAAGGCGCCCCCTCCGGAGCGCGGCACGAAGTCCTCCACCACCTCGCCCAGCATCTCCCGGAGGAGGAGCTCGATCTCACCGCGGAGGACCGGGGCGCCGCCGGGCGAGTGCAGCCCGCGGCCGGTAATCACGACCACGATCCGACATCCCTCGTTCCGGCGTGCGCTCAGCCAGCCGCGGGTGCGGCGAACCGCCTCCTCGACGGTGTCACCGTGGAGGTCGAGGGAGGGGTGGGCGTCATCCCCTCGAGCGGAAGAGCTGCGGCGGCGTCGGGGCATTCCGGATACGAGAAGAGCCACGATCCGGAGGATCGTGGCTCTGCCATCGCTGATCCCGGAAGGGAGTCAGGACACCGCGTCCTTGAGCCCCTTCCCCGCCTTGAAGCTGGCGCTCGTGGAGGGACCGATCTTGATCTCCTCGCCGGTGCGGGGGTTGCGACCCTTCCGCGCGCCGCGCTTCCGTGTCTCGAAGCTCCCGAAGCCGGTGATCTGCACCTTGTTGCCCTTCTTGAGCTCCTTCACGATAATGCCGTCGCTGGAGGAGAAGAGCGCGTCGATGGCATTCTGCGCGTCGCTCTTGCTCAGATCCGCCCGGTCGGCCAACTGCTGGATCAGCTCTGTTTTGTTCACCGAGAAACTCCTGATCGGAAGGTGGGAAGGAAGTAGGCAACGGCACTTTCGTGGCGCACGATTACAGTAGGTACCCGTTTCCCGTCCGTCAAGAGACTTTTTCGTGATTCAGCACGCATCCGACACGTCCTATCTCGTCCTGCAGGAGCTGCGGGTGGCGCGGGAGGTTGCCCGGGCATTCCTCACCGCCGAGCAGCCGCTGCGCGTCTATCAGCTGGCCCTCGAACGTGTTGCGCCGATCGTCGGTGCCAATTTCGGGTGCGTTTTTCTGCGCGTTCCGGACGACTCCGAGCTCCTCCACGTGGCCGCCGCCCACAACTGGCCGGATGCATACACCGCCTACCTGGACGGGCTCCGCGTCCGCATCGGCAATGGCCCCACCGGCCGGGCGGTGGCGCGCGACGAGATGGTGGTGATCCCTGATATCTTCGCCGATCCGGACCTCGAGGACTGGTGGGAGCCGGCCAGGGAGCTCGGCTTCTCCTCGTCCGCGGCGCTCCCCCTCTCGGTTCGCGGCGAGATCGCCGGCGCGCTCACCTTCTACTTCTCCGAGCGGGAAAGTCTGGGAGCGGGGGATACCAGTCTCCTCCGCCTGGTGGCGGATCAGCTCTCGGCCACCGTGGAGAAGGCCCAGCTGATCGAAGACCTCCAGCAGGCCAACGCGCGTCTCCGCAGCCAGTACGTGGAGCTGGAGGCCCGCTACCGGCAGGCGGAGGAGGCGCGGCGTCTCAAGACGGAGTTCCTCTCCAACATCTCCCACGAGCTCCGGACTCCGCTCAACGCCATCCTCGGCTACACCTTTCTGCTCAAGGAGGCGGACAAGGACTGGAGCGAGGAGGGGCCGGAGCTGGGGAAGATCGAGTCCGCCGCGGGATCGCTGCTCGGACTGATCAACGACCTGCTCGACCTGACGCAGCTCAAGCTCGGCCGGACCACGATCCGGGTCGAGGCGTCCGACGCCGCTGCGCTGGGCCGCGCAGCGTTCGACAACACGGCGTGGCCAACGGACGATGTGGTGCGGTCGATCGACGCCCCCGAAGAGGAGCTTCCGCTCGTCACCGATCCCATCCAGGTCATCCGCATCCTGGAGATCCTCCTCGCCAACGCCGCCAAGTTCACCGTCGAGGGGAGCGTGACGCTGAGGATCCGGCCGGGGGAGGGGGAGATGTCGTGGGCGGTGGAGGACACCGGCATCGGCATTGCCCCCCACTTCCAGGAGGCCATTTTCGACGAGTTCCGACAGGCGGACGGCTCCGCCACTCGGGCGCACGGCGGCGCCGGACTCGGGCTGGCGCTGGCTCGCAAGCTGGCGCGCCGGCTGGGAGGGGAGCTGTCGCTCAACTCCGTGTCGCACGAGGGCTCGACCTTCACCCTCACCCTTCCCCTCGACCCCCCCGTTCCCGTGCACCCGGAAAAGGCGTGAACGGGCAGGGATTCCGCTCCGTCGTCCTCGACTGCGACTCCACCCTGGTCACCGTGGAGGGGATCGACCTGCTCGCCGAGGGACACGAGGAGCGGGTTGCGGCGCTCACCCGCCAGGCAATGGAGGGGATACGTCCGCTCGAGGAGGTGTACGGGGAGCGCCTTGCGCTGGCGGCGCCCTCACGTGACGCGGTAGAGCGCCTCGGGGAGCGGTACGTCGATGCGCTGGTCGAGGACGCCGCCGACGTGCTGGAAGCACTCCGCTGGCTGGAGAAGGAGGTGCGCGTGGTTTCCGGGGGGCTGCGTCCGCCGGTGGAGAGGCTGGCCCGCGCCGTCGGTCTCGGGGCGGACGCCGTGGCGGCGGTGGACATCCGCTTCGCCGCGGACGGGAGCTACGCCGGGTTCGACGAGAGCTCCCCGCTCGTCCGGGGGGACGGGAAGGCGGAGGTCATCCGCGGGTGGCGCCTGCCGCGCCCCTCGCTGCTGGTGGGTGACGGGGCGAGCGACCTCGCGGCCCGGCCGGCGGTGGACGCCTTCGTCGCCTACGCGGGCGTCGTGAGACGCGAGTCGGTGGTGGCCGGCGCCGACCACCTGATCGGGAGCCGGAGCCTGGCTCCTCTCCTGGTCATCGCCACCTCCCTCGACGAGCGGGTGCGCCTCCGCCGGGACGGACGGGGGGAGCTGCTCGCGCGTGGAGAGGCTCTCCTCGGCGAGGCGGTCGGATGAGCGGGCGTGGCCGCTTCTTCCTGCCGGGCCCCACCGAGGTGCACCCCGACGTCCTGGCCGCCATGGCGCGGCCGATGATCGGACATCGGGGACCAGAGATGGAGACACTTCTCGGCCGGGCGCAGCCGGGCCTCCGGCGCCTCTTCGGGACGGACCGCCCCGTGGTGACGGCCACCGGCTCGGCTACCGGCATGATGGAGGCGGCGGTCCGCGGCGGGGTGGCGCGCCGGGCGCTCTGCCTGGTGAACGGCGCCTTTTCCCAACGCTTCGCCGAGATCGTGACCGGGTGTGGACGGGAGATGGAGGTCTGCCGGGTGGAGGAGGGCGCGGTGCACGATCCGGCCGAGGTCGAGCGACGGCTGCGGAGCGGCGGCTTCGACGCGCTGACCGTGGTCCATTCCGAGACGTCCACCGGTGCGCTCAACCCTCTCCCCGACATCTGCCGGGCGGTGGGCGACGCCGAGCGTGCCACCGGCAAGGAGATCCTGCGTCTGGTAGACGGCGTTACGAGCGTGGGCGGTGCCCCGGTGCGGGCCGACGACTGGGGGCTCGACTTCGTCCTCACCGGCTCGCAGAAGGCGATGGCGCTCCCGCCGGGGCTCTCCTTCGCCGTGGCATCCGAGCGATTCCTGGCGCGCGCGGAGGGGCTAGAGGGGCGCGGCTACTACCTCGACCCGGTCCGCCTGGTCCGGGCCGCCGAGAGCGGTCGCACCACGACCACCCCCGCCATCTCCCTCTTCTACGCCCTCGAGGCCCAGCTCGAACGCATCCTTCGTGAGGGGGTGGAGGCGCGCTTCGCACGCCACCGCGCCATGGCGGATCGCACCGCCCGCTGGGCAGCATCGGCGTCGTCGACCGGAGGTGGCATCCTCGCGGCGGAAGGGTCGCGATCGCCCACCGTGAGCGTCGTCATGCTGGACGAGGGAATCACTGGGCCGGAGGTCGTTCGACGGGCCGGAGCACGCGGATTCACCCTTGCCCCCGGCTACGGCAACCTGAAGGAGAACGCCTTCCGCATCGGACACATGGGAGATCACACCATGGAGGAGCTGGACGCCCTGCTGGACACGCTCGACGAGGTGCTCCGGTGAGCGGAATCGAGCACCGCATCCTGGTCACCGATGAGGTCGATCCGCGCGGGGTGGCGCTCCTCCAGGAGCGTCCCGATTTCCAGGTTGATGTCCGCCCCACCCGCCCCGAGGCGGTGGTCCTGGAGGAGATCGGGGCTTACGACGCATTCGTGGGGCGGAGCGCCACCCGCATCTCCGCGCCGCTGCTGGAGCGCGGCAGCAAATTGCGCGTGGTGGGCCGCGCCGGGGTCGGGGTCGACAACGTGGATCTGCGCCGCGCAACGGAGTTGGGGATCGCCGTCATCAACGCTCCGGGAGGCAACACCGTGTCGGTGGCCGAGCTCGCCTTCGGGCTCCTTCTCGGCCTGATGCGGAAGATCCCCGAGGCGGTGACCTCGATGCGCGCCGGGCGGTGGGACCGCTCCGCGCTCGGGGGGGCGGAGGTGCGGGGGCGGACGCTGGTGATCGTGGGGCTCGGCCGGATCGGCGCGGAGATGGCGCGCCGCGCCCGCGCCTTCGGAATGCGGGTGGTTGGCGTGGATCCGTATGTCTCCCGTACACGCTTCGAGGATCTCGGCGTGGAGCGGGCGGAGTCGCTCGAGGATGCGCTGCCGCAGGCGGACGTCATCACCCTGCACATTCCCCTCACCTCCGAGAGCCGGGACCTGATCGGCGCCGAAGAGCTGGCGCTGCTCCCCCGGGGCGCCATCCTCCTCAACCTGGCCCGGGGTGGCGTGGTGGAGGAGAACGCCCTGGCGGATGCGCTGCAGAGCGGCGCGCTCGGCGGCGCTGCCCTCGACGTCTTCGCGACCGAGCCGCTCCCCGCCGACCATCCCCTGCGCTCGGCGCCGAACGTCCTGCTCACCCCCCACCTAGGGGCGTCCACCGGAGAGGCCCAGCAGAACGTGGCGGTCGAGGCGTGCGCGGCCGTGCGGGACGCTCTCCTCACCGGAGATCTCAGCGCCGCCCTCAACGGGCTCGGGCTGGACCGCGGCGTCTGGTCGGAGATCCGCCCGCTCGCCGAGCTCTGCGACCGGATGGGCCGGCTGGGTCGGGGGCTCCTGAGCGAGGGGCTGCTGAGGGTGGAGCTCCGCTATGCGGGACCGCGGGAGGAGGCACTCCGCCCGCTTGCTGTGGCCGCCCTGCGTGGGGTCCTCCTCGACGTGGTCGATGAGCGGGCCATCAACTTCGTCAACGCCCTGCACGTGGCCGAGGAGCGGGGCATCGAGACGGCGTGGACGCGCGTCGCCTCGCGCGGAGAGATGGGGGAGGACGTGGAGCTCGTCCTGCACGGCGACGGAGAGGAGATCCGTTTGGGGGGCGCCGTGCTCGGCGGCCACCACGCCCGCATCCACCGGATCGGCGATTTCCATGTGGACATCGCCCCCCGGGGCACCCTGCTCGTCCTGCGGAACCGGGATGTGCCGGGGGTCATTGGCCGGGTGGGCACCATCCTCGGCGAGGCGGGCGTCAACATCGCCGAGTACCACCAGGCCCGCCTGGAGGCGGGGGGAGATGCGCTGGCCGCCGTCTCAGTGGACGGCACGATCGACGAGACGCTCCACGACCGACTCCTCTCGCTGGCGGAGGTCACCGATCTGCGGGAGGTCGCAATGGGGTGATGGATCCGTCCGGGGCCTGCCCATGGTCCAGCTCTTGCCTTTTTCGGCGCGGAGGAAGCATCTCGCGCGCCCGCCTGTCCGTTCTGACCACCTGACACGCACACATCGATGGGGATCTGGAAGTGGCTCCGGAAGCGACTCGCCCGCGATCATGAGGGATCCGACATTCCCCCCGGCGCCTCGCTGCTCGACGTCGTGCTCGGACGGGAACGGAAGAAGAAGACGGTCAGCGCCCTCGGCGGCTACGACGCAGACTCCTACCCCGAGGACCTCAGCGAGCTGCTGCGCAGACGGCAGCAGGTCGCGAACGCCCTGCTGGAGATGGATGTAACCGACGCCGAGGCACGGCAGAAGGCCATTCCCCGGCTCCGGGAGCTCCTGCGGACCTACCCGCATCCAATTGCCTTCGAGACCCTCATCCACGCCTTCGTGGACGCGGGGAGATGGGACGAGGCGCGCGGGCTGGCCTTCGCCGCCGAATCACGCCGCCGCGAGTGCGCCGAGTCGGAGCACCCCGAGATCTGCGCGGAGACGGACCACCTGCGCTCGTGGACGCCGGAGGAGATCGACCAAATCCGCGAGGAGCGGGAAAAACCGGAGAAGGCCAAGAAGCGGTGAGCCGGCGAGGGCTTCAGAGGCGCGGGATGGCCGCCGTGAAGCTCTCTCCGGCTTGGAGCCGGCGAACGGCATCCCGCGTGCCGATCGTCACCTCCCGAGCCCACCCCTCGTGGGCAGTGACGGTGAACTCGTCGTCCGAGATGTCGAGGTCGAGCCAGAGACCCCGGTAGCGAATCCGCAGGCGGAGCCGCGGCAGCTCCTCCGGGAGGCGGGGAATGATCCAGAGCACGTCGTCGCGCACGTCCAGCCCGGCGTAGCACCGCTGCACCAGGTCCACCGTGCCGGCCATGGCGCCCAGGTGGATGCCCTCCTGGGTGGTGCCTCCCTGCACGTCCGAGACATCGCTCTCCAGCGCCTCGGTGAAGAGCTTCCACGAGTGGGCACGATCCTCCCGTGCCATTACCCAGGAGTGCACGACCCGGCTGAGCGTCGACCCGTGCGAGGTGCGGCGCTCGTAGTACTCGACCGTCCGCCGGATCTGCTCGTCGGTCAGCTCGTATCCCAGGCGGTCGAATACGCGGTGGAGCTCGTGATCGGAGAACAGGTAGAAGAGCATGAGTACGTCCGCCTGCTTGGAGAGCTTATAGCGGTTCGGTGTATCGCCCTCGGCCTCGAGGATCCGGTCCAGACGGTGGATGTCCCCGTACCTCTCCCGGTACCCCTTCCAGTCGAACTCCTCCAGCGCCTCGTATCCCTCGAACTGGGTGAGGACGCCGTCCTCGTGGAAGACGATCCGCATGCCCCGGCTGATCGCCTCCCACCGGGAGATCTCCTCGTCCCCCAGCTTCATCATCTCCCTCAGCTCCCGGCACCGGTCGTCGCCGAGGAGCTCGAGCGTGTCGAGCGCCCGGCATAGCACCCAGGCCGCCATGACGTTCGTGTACGTATTGTTGTCCAGCCCCGGCTCGTCCGCGTCGGGGTAGGCGTCGTGGTACTCGTCGGGACCCATCACCCCGAGGATCTCGTAGCGCCCGCTCTCCTCGTCGTGGGTGGCGATGCTACCCCAGAAGCGGGCGATCTCCAGGAGGATCTCGGCTCCGTAGAAGGAGAGGAACTCCCAGTCCCGGGTAGCCTCGTAGTACGTCCAGACGTTGTGGGCAATGGCGGCGTTCACGTGCCGCTGGAGGTGGGTATTGTCTGGCAGCCAGCGCCCCGACTTCGGGTTCAGGTGTAGCTGCTGCGTTTCCTCGCGACCGTCGCTTCCGCTCTGCCAGGGGAAGAGCGCCCCGGCGAAGCCCGCTTCGTCCGCCGCTCGCCGCGCGTCGTCCAGCCTCCGGAAGCGGTACTTGAGGAGGGCGCGCGTCAGCTCGGGGATGCGGAGATTGAGGAAGGGGAAGATAAAGATCTCGTCCCAGAAGATGTGGCCTCGGTACGCCTCCCCGTGGAGCCCTCGTGCGGGAACTCCCACGTCGAGGTCGATGGTGTTGACGGAGGCGGTGGCAAGGAGATGGAAGATGTGGAGGCGGAGGATCCGCTCGGTGCGGACCTTGTCCACCAGCACCATGTCGAACCACCGCCAGAGATGCTCCCACGCCAGGGTGTGTCCCTCGATGAGGTCGGGGAAGTCCGGTGCGCGGGCGATGGCCTGAGTGGCCTCGAGGCCCACATCCGAGATGGCGGGGTCACGCGAGGTGTAGAGGCTCACCACCTTTTCGACGAGGAGCGTCTCCCCCTCCCGCGCCTCCATACGCAGGATGTCGCCGATGAAGCCGTTCTCCTCGGGCTCCTTCCGCTCTACGGGAAGCCGCTGCCGGTCCTCGGAAAAGACACGGGTGCGCGCGCTCTGTCCGATCCGAAGGTCGGACTGGAGCGTTCGGGTCAGGAGCAGGACCCCCTCCTCGCCACATCTCCGCGTGTCGACGACTTCGAGGTGCTTGCTGGTGAGCTCGCGGTAGCGGGCGACGCCCGTGTTCTCCACGGTGCCGTCGAGTCCGGAGCGGATCTCCACGGCTCCGGTCCAGTTCTCCGGGGTGATGCGCATCTCGATGGCGGCCAGGTGTGGCGCGCGCATGTGAACCAGGCGCCTGAAGCGAAGCGAGGTGGTGCGGCCGTCGTCGTCCCGGATCCTGACCGTGCGCTCGAGGGTGCCCTCCTTCAGGTTCAGCGCCTGGTCGAACTCGAGGTACTCTACGCTGCCCGGCTCGAACCACTCTCCCCCGTCCGGACGGAAGGACAGCGGCAGCCAGTTCGGCAGGTTCACCAGGTCCTCGTTCTCCACGGTTCTCCCGGCGATCTCCGTCTTCGCGCGGTTGTAGCCGCCGGCCAGATAGGTGCCCGGATAGTGCGTCCCGTCCGCTCGGCTCTCCTCCAACGCCCCGCGGGTGGCGAAGTACCCGTTTCCGAGAGTGCAGAGCGCCTCACGGAGCCCCTCCTCCTCCGGATCGAAGCCGTGATAACGGTGGATCCAGCGGTCGTTCTGTTCGGTCATGACGTGGGGGATAAACGGGACACGATCAGGGGGATAGGGAGATCTCTGCCAGGTCGGCGACCACGATGTCGGCGCCCGCCTCCCGCAGCCGCTCCGGATCACCGTTCCGATCGACGCCGATGACCATCCCGAAGCCGCCTGCCGCGCCGGCCTGGACACCGGAGATGGCGTCCTCGACCACCACGGCGCGCTCGCGCGGTACCCCGAGCTCGCGCGCAGCCTCCAGGAAGATGTCCGGGGCGGGCTTGCCGGCCAGCCCCCGCTCCGCCGATTCGACCCCGGCTACACGGGTATCGAAGAGGTGGTCGACTCCGGCGGCCTTCGTCACCGCCTCGCAGTTCTTGCTGGAGGAGATGATGGCGGTGTGAACCTCCCGCTCGCGTAAATTCCGGATCAGCTCCACGGTGGACTCGAAGGCGCGGACGCCGTCGCGCTCGAGCAGGCGGTGGAACTCGTCGTTCTTGCGGCGCGCCAGCGCGTGGATGGTATCGGTCCCCGAGTCGTCCTCCTCGCTCCCCTCCGGCAGGTCGATGCTGCGGGCGGCGAGGAAATCGCGGATCCCGTCCAGCCGCGGCTTGCCGTCCACGTGCAGCTTGTAGTCGCGATCCAGGTCGAACGGCTCGAACGGCGCTTCGGATGCCTCCGCCCGCTCACGGAGCAGACGATCGAAGGTTTCCTTCCACGCGGCGGCGTGCACGTCCGCCGTCCGGGTGACCACGCCGTCCATGTCGAAGAGGACGGCGTCGAAGTCACGCGTGGAGATCTCGGGCATGCAGAGCGTCGGTAGAGGTTCCGGCCTCGGATGACGGCGGATGGCCAGCAAGGGATGCGCCGACCGATCCCCGTGCCGAACGGCTACGGGCCATTCGCACAGTCGATGCACCGGAGCGAGTGGGGGACCAGACGGAGGCGTTCGAAGGGGATCGCGTCACCGCACTCCGGACAGACCCCGAAGCGCTCAGGCTCTTCCAGCAGGCGATGGAGCGCTCGCTCGACGCGCCGCAGCTCGGCCGACAGCGTGTCGAGGCGCATCCGCTCGGGGTCGCGGGCGATCTCCGCCTCGCGGGTGGCGTCCAGATAGCTGCAAGGTGCGCGCTCCGCTGCCGACCGGCGACGCTCGGATTCGACCTCCTCGATCCGGGCAAGGCGGCGGCGCAGGTTGTCCTGCTCGGCACGGAGCCGGTGCCGGATCTCCTCCTGCTGCTGCGGGGAGAGCACGATCGTGGAGCTCGGGGAACAGAGTCGGTGGAGGCTGAACCAGCAAGGCGCAGGCCGGCGCAGCTGCATAGCAGAGAGGGGCAGCGCTGCGGCTGCCCCTCTCTCGATTCGCGTTCCGGGGCGTGCCCCGTCGAAGCCGTGCTCCCGCGATCAGCGCTCCACTCCCGCCAGCCCGTGGAGCCGGTTCGCATAGTCCGGGCGCTCGCCCGCTGCCAAGCGTCGCACCTGGCCCGCGAGCTCCATGGTGAGCGCCTCGAGCGCGGCCAGCTTCATCTCCCCCTCCCCGAGTGCCTCCACCCGGTCCAGCTCGGCCGCGATCCGCTCCGCCTCTCCTGCGGAGACGGCTTCGTTGCGGACGAGCTGGTCGAGGTAGGCACGCGCCACCACCACCTCGGCCGGCCACTCGATCCGCGGCTGGTGCTGCGGGTTGAACTCGTCCCACTGCACCAGCTTGGCCGCGTCGATCTCGTTCTGCGACAGGTGCTCTGTGGGGGTAAGCTCGAAGACGTCGAGCCCGCGGGCGATCTCCGAGCCGTAGATGCGCCCGTTGTACCAGTAGGCGGACCAGTGGCCACCGAGCATCAGCTCGGTCGCACTCAGCGGCCCCCGGTCGAAGTACGCGATCTCGTACGGGTTGGCGGGATCGGTGAAGTCGAAGACGGAGACGCCGCCCTGGTACCACGCCTGGACCTTGATGTCGCGCCCCGGTACGGGCACGAGCGAGCCGTTGTGCGCCACGCAATTCTCGGTGGCGGTCTGCGGCACGGGTAGCTTGTAGTAGCTCCGGTGCTGCATCTCCCCGTTCTCCACCGTGAAGATGGCGTTGGCGCCCCAGTTCTCCGGATCGGTCTCCCGGCAGCGCGGGGAGGTGCCGCCGCCCCACTCGTCGGTGAAGATGACCGTGGTCCCGTCGTTGTTGAAGGTGGCCGAGTGCCAGTAGGCGAAGTTCGGATCGACGACGTCGTCGATCCGGACCGGGTTCCGCGGATCGGTGATGTCGAGGAGGATTCCGTTCCCCGAGCAGGCGCCGGCGGCCATGCCGATGGCGGGGTACGAGGTGATGTCGTGGCAGTGGTTGGTCGGGGCGGTCCTCTGGGTGCCCGGACCGTGGTCACCACCCGGCCAGAGGCCGGCGATGTCACCCGTGTCCTCGTCGCGGAAGATGCGCGGCTCGCTGACGATCGCGGCCTGCTCCGGCGAGGCAAGCGGGACTCGGATCACCTCGATCTGGAAGAGGGGCGGATCGGGGTCCTCTTCCGCGTCCGGGTCGAGACAGCCCTCGAGCTCCGCCGCGGGCCGGGGCGGAGCTGCGCCCGAGTTGTAGACGTAGACGTTCTCGTCGTCGCCGGGCACGGTCACCAGGGTGTGGGTATGCGACCCTCGGCACGTCTGGACTGCCGCGACCTGGGTCGGGTTGTCGAGATCACTGATGTCGAAGACGCGGACGCCACGGAAGCGCTCGGGGCTGATCGGCTGCAGCACTCCCTCGGTTCCGCAGTCGACGCGGCCGCGCGGCTGTTCGACGGACATGAAGAGGAGGTTGCCGTAGACCGACACGTCCCCCTGTCCTCCCGGGCAGACCACGGCCACCCGCAGCGAGGGATTGGCAGGATCCGAGACGTCGTAGACCTGGAAGCCGTGGAAGTTGCCCACGAAGACGTAGTCATTCCGGAATGCCAGGTCCGAGTTCGCGAAGTTCATGTCCCCGATCGACTCGGGATTGTAGAACCCTTCTGGCCGAGGACGGTTGGCGACGAGCTCCATGCCGCGGGCGGCCTCCTCCGCATCGTGGAGGCCGGGCGCGAGCCCGATCCGCGGATCGACCTCGGGAGCCGTCTCCTCGGGTGTGGGAGCGGGCTGGACGTCTCTCTCGATGGCGGGAGCACACGCCGCCATCACGACACAGAGGAGCCCGCCGAGCGGGGCCGTCCATTGCCGGGGCATTTGTATAGATCTCATTCCGTGCCTCTCTGATTTTCGTAGCACAAGTGAACGATCGTTCGTGCGGGGCCCGAACGTATGGGGGTTTGCACCGGGGAAAAGCAACGCCCGGGGTGGATCTCACGCACCTGCGACCAACCTTCACGTGAAAAGGAGAGGCTACCACACGGACCCTTGTCGGGCAATAGCGAAGGTCCGGCGCGGAGGTGCCCTTTCAGCGCTTGGCCGCCCGGGCGCTCACGATCCGGCGGGAGCGGCGAAAACCGCTCTCCACACCCTCGCTCCGGAGGAACTTTTCATAGTCTTCCTTCAGCTTTCCCCTCACCGCATCGAAGGCCGCCACCACCTCCGGATCGAACTGCGTGCCGGCGTGGCGGAGCAGCTCCTCGACGGCGTCCTGCCAGGGCATCCCCTCCCTGTAAGGCCGGCGGGACGTCATGGCATCCAGCGTATCCGCGACTGCCAGGATTCGGGCCGGGAGCGGAACGTCCCTCTCGGCCAGGCCGTCCGGGTAGCCGTTCCCGTCCCAGCGCTCGTGGTGCCACCGCACCATGCCGATGACGAGGGGATCGTCGATGAGCGGTTTCAGGATGTGAGCGCCGGCGGCGGGATGCTCGCGGACGCGATCCATCTCCTCTGTCGTGAGTCGTCCCGGCTTGTTCAGCACCTCGTCCGGAATGCCGATCTTCCCCACATCGTGGAGGTCGGCCCCCAGGCGGAACGCATCCAGGTCGATGGATCCGATGTGCTCCGCCAGTGTGACCGCGTACGAGCTCACCCGGATCGCGTGTCCGGCGGTGTACGCATCCTTCACGTCCACCGCGGCTGCGAGGGAGTGGGCGGCACGCAGGACCAGGCTGCGGCTCTCCTGCTCCCGCTCCCGTACACGGAACTCCAGGACCTGGCGCTCGCGGACCGAATCCATCTCCCGCCGACGGCGCTGGAGGGCATCCTCGACCCGTTCGCGGATTTCGTCCAGACCGAACGGCTTGATGACCAGCGAGTCGATGCCACGGTCGATGGCGCTCGCCGCGGACGGCACGTCGGCGTTGCCGCTCATCATGATCAGCCGCGTGTCCGGTGAGCGCGCCCGCACCTCGAGCAGGAGGTCCAGACCCGACGCACCGGGCATTCGCAGGTCGGTGATCACCAGGGCGAATTCGGTCCGGGTGATCTTCTCGATCGCTTCCTCAACGTTGGAGACCGCTGCGGCGTCATAGCCGAGCCGCTTGAGGAAGCGCTCCAGAAGCCGGGCGATGCTCCGCTCGTCGTCCACCACCAGGATGCTGCTTCCGCGGAGCTCCGGCGGAGCCGTCTCCTGGGAGCCGCTGGCGCGTGCTTTCACGGTTACCGGACTCCGGGAATCTCGGGGCGGGACGGGGCGGGGGCCCGGGCGGTCGTCGCTAGCCGGCCGATTTGGAGGAGGCAGGGCATTTCGTTGTGCCGGGGGTGATCCGTCCGGAAGCGCACACAGGCTAACCTGCTGCCCGGTGAGCGTCAATACGGCCTCCGCATCCGGGATTCGCAGGCCCTGCTTCGGGCGGGTCCCGCATCCCTCCGAAAGCCCGGGTCCGTCTGCGGTGACCGGCCCGCGTTCTCATTGCCGGCCCGGTACCCATATTGCGCCATGCTCCCATCATCTGCGATCTGCTCCGGAGTGGAGTGCAACTACGAACGAAGCGAATTCAGCGAGGCAATATGAAGGAGAACGTCGGACCGGAGGATCGATTGCTTCGCAGTCTGGCCGGGCCTGCCCTGCTGGCTGCCGGGTACACATGGCTCGGCGGACAAGAGGGCCGTTCAGTCGGGCTGGCTGCGATGATCGGCGGGACGTTGGTCATCGAGAGTGCGATCACCAAGGTCTGCCCGCTGAATGCAGTCCTCGGGATCGATACGCGGCGAAAGCGAAGCTTTCTCGAGCGGATCACCGGCATATCCAGATAGGCCCGTCCCGATGCGCGGCTCCCGACGAGGGAGGGGCGCGAGGGTGGGAAGGGGTGAGGAGACGGAGAGGAAGGCACATGCGGGAAAGAGGCGAGGACCACTCGAAGGTGGAGGCGTGCGTGGAGGAGACATTCCGCCGTGTCGGCACATCGATCCGCCTCGGCGCGCCGCTCGGGCTCGGCAAGGCGAACCACATCGTCAACGAGTTCTACCGGCGCGCCTGCGACGATCCAGGCATCGACCTCCAGATCTTCACCGCCCTCTCCCTGGCGGCGCCGAAGTGGAGCAACGACCTCGAGCGGCGCTACATCGAGCCGCTGGCCGAGCGCCTGTTCGGCGGATATCCGGAGCTCGCGTACATCGACCCGGTGAAGCGGGGGACGCTTCCGGACAACATTCGCGTCACCGAGTTCTACTTCCAGCCCGGCGCCTTCCTCGGCAGCGAGCTGGCCCAGCGCAGCTACACGAGCAGCAACTACACCCACGCGGTCCGTGACCTCCTGGACGCCGGCATCAACGTGCTCGCGCAGGCGGTGGGCGCGGAGACGGTCGATGGGGACACCCGCTACAGCCTGAGCTGCAACACGGATCTCACGCTGGACATCGTGCCGCGCCTCCGCGAGCGGGAGCGCCAGGGCGAGCCGATTGCCCTTCTCGCGCAGGTGAACCGCGAACTTCCCTTCATGTATGGGGACGCCGCGGTGGATGCGGACTACTTCGATGCCGTCCTCGACGCGCCGGAGTACGAATTCCCGCTCTTCGGGGTGCCCAACCGCCCGGTGACCACCGCCGACTACATGATCGGCCTCCACGTCTCCTCCCTCGTCCGCGACGGAGGCACCCTTCAGATCGGCATCGGCTCGCTCGGCGATGCGGTGGTGACGATGCTCCGCCTTCGTCACGGCCGCAATGATCGCTACCGGGCCGCGCTGGACGACGCCGGCACGCTCGAGCGCCACGGGGAGCTCGTGGAGCGGATTGGGGGGACCGGCACCTTCGAGCGCGGGCTCTACGCCTCCTCGGAGATGCTGGTGCACGGCTTCCTCGAGCTCTACCGCGACCGCATCCTGAAGCGGAAGGTCTACAACCACGCCGGCGTGCAGCGCCTTCTCAACGAGGGTCGTATCACCGAGGATGTGACCGGGGAGATGCTGTCCGCGCTGCACGAGGCGGACGTCGTGTCGAGCCCGATGACCCGCGCCGAGTTCGAGGATCTGAAGGCGCTCGGAATCCTCCGCCCAGGGGTCACCCTGACCGACGGTCACCTGGTCTCGGGGGACGGGGCGCGCACCCCCGCCGATCTCGAGGACCACGCGTCGCGCGAGCGGATCGCGGAGCACTGTCTCGGCGAGAGGCTGAAGGGCGGGCACATCGCCCACGCCTGCTTCTTCCTCGGCCCGGCGGTGATGTACGAGGCGCTGCGGGAGATGGAGCCGGCAGAGCGCCAGACGATCTGCATGAGCGGTATCTCCTACGTCAACGAGCTCTACGGTCAGGAGGAGCTGAAGCGCGTGCAGCGGCGCGATGCACGCTTCCTGAACGCTGGCATGGTGGCCACCCTCTCCGGCGCCTTCGCCTCGGACGGGCTGGAGGACGGTCGCGTGGTGAGTGGCGTCGGCGGCCAGTACAACTTCGTGGCGATGGCCCACGCGCTCGAGGACGGCCGCTCCATCCTCATGCTCCCCAGCACCCGCGAGTCCGGCGGCGACACCATCTCCAACATCCGCTTCAGCTACGGCCACACCACCATCCCCCGGCATCTCCGGGACATCGTGGTCACCGAGTACGGCATCGCCGATCTGCGCGGCCGGAGCGACGAGGATGTAGCGACGCGTCTGATCGAGATCGCGGACTCCCGCTTCCAGGAGGAGCTGATCTCCCGGGCGAAGGAGGCCGGGAAGATCTCGCAGGACTACGAGCTCCCGGATCATGCCCGGGAGAACACGCCGGAGCGGCTCGACGCGGTGCTGGAGCCCCACCGCGCGCGCGGGCTGTTCGACCGGTTCCCCTTCGGGACCGAGCTGACCCAGGAGGAGCTGGTGCTGAAGAAGGCGCTGACCCGTCTCAAGGAAACGCTGAAGGGGAGAGACTTGAGCGAGCTGTCGGCGAGCGACTTCAAGGACATGGTGTCCGTGCCCGACTCCGCCCGACCCTACCTGGAGCGGATGGACCTGGCAGATCCGCAGGGGGCGAAGGAAACGCTCATGCAACGGGCCGTGGTCTTCGCGCTCGCCTCCGTGAACGCCATCTGAGCCAACGGAGGGATCGCCTCTTGCGACGCGGAAGGGCCGACCGCGAATCGAATGGGGGGCCATGCCGAGAGAGACGATCGAGCTGCCGTACGAGGTGGAGCGTCTCACCATTCTGGGAGAGGATGGAGAAGTCGACGAGGAGCTGGTCCCCGATCTCGACGACGACACCCTTCTCCGCTTCCACCGCACCATGCTCCTGGCGCGCCGCTTCGACGAGCGGCTCCTGAAGCTCCAGCGGCAGGGACGGATCGGCACCTTCGCCCCGGTGAGCGGCCAGGAGGCGGCGCAGATCGGCTCGGCCGCCTGTCTCGAGGAGGCGGACTGGATGGTCCCGTCCTTCCGAGAGACGGCCGCGGCCCTCTGGCGCGGCACCCCTGCCTCTGCGCTCGTCCTCTACGCGGCCGGCTACAACGAGGGCGCGGCCATCCCGGAGGATGCGCACGACTTCCCCATCGCCATCCCCGTCGCCTCCCAGATCCCCCACGCCGTCGGGCTCGCCTACGGCTCGAAGTACCGCGACGCCGGCGAGGTGGTGCTCGTCTACTTCGGCGACGGCGCCACCTCCGAAGGCGACTTCCATGAGGCTTTGAACTTCGCCGGCACGTACGGCACTCCGAACGTCTTCCTTTGCCAGAACAACCATTGGGCCATCTCGGTCCCGCGGGAGACGCAGACCGCCGCGAAGACGCTGGCCCAGAAGGGGCTGGCCTATGGCATCCCCGGCATCCAGGTGGACGGCAACGACGTCCTGGCAGTCTACGCGGCGACGCGGGAGGCGGTCGAGCGCGCGCGTTCCGGGGAGGGAGCGACCCTCGTCGAGTGCGTCACCTACCGCCTCTCGGTCCATACCACCGCGGACGACCCCAGCAAGTACCGCGACGAGGAAGAGGTGGAGGAGTGGAAGAAGCGCGACCCCATCACTCGTCTCCAGACCTACCTCGAGAGCCGCGACCTCCTCTCCGAAGAGGACGTGGACGACCTGGAGGAGGAGATCGCCGGCGAGGTGGAGAAGGCGTGGGAGGAGGCGGAGAAGCGGATGGAGGAGTTGGGCGACCCGGCCGACATGTTCGACCACCACTACGCGGAGACGCCGCCGCATCTCGAGGCGCAGCGGGAGAGGTGGACGGATGGCTGAGCTGACCACGGTGGAGGCGCTCAACCTCGCGTTGAGGCAGGAGATGGAGAGGGACGACTCGGTTCTCGTCCTGGGCGAGGACGTCGGCGTGGACGGCGGGATCTTCCGGGTCACCGAGGGGCTGATCGATGCCTATGGCGAAGAACGCGTGATCGACACGCCGGTGGCTGAGGCCGCGATCGTCGGCGCCTCGGTGGGGATGGCCGCCTACGGGCTGAAACCGGTCTGCGAGATGCAGTTCTCCGGCTTCAGCTACTTCGCCATGCATCAGATCGAGAGCCATGCCGCCCGGCTCCGCTGGCGATCGCGCGGGCGGTTCGGGGTGCCGATGGTGATCCGCATGCCGTACGGCGCCGGGGTGAAGGCGCTGGAGCACCATTCGGAGAGCAAGGAGGTCTACTTCGCCCACACCCCGGGGCTCAAGGTGGTGATCCCCTCCGGGCCACGAAACGCGCGCGCCCTTCTGGTGAGCGCCATCCGCGATCCGGACCCCGTCGTCTTCATGGAGCCGAAGCTCATCTACCGGGCCTTCCGGGAGGAGGTGCCCGACGACGAAGAGACGATCCCGCTCGGGGAGTCGCGCACCGTCCGCGATGGCGACGATCTGACCATGGTCGCGTACGGCGCCATGCTGCACCGCACGCTGGAGGCGGCCGAGGCGCTGGCCGAGGAGGACGGGGTGGAGGCGGAGGTGATCGACCTCCTGACCGTCTCTCCGCTCGACGACAGCCGCTTCACCGAGTCGGCGCGGCGGACCGGCCGCGTGGTCGTGGTCCACGAGGCGCACCGCACCTTCGGTCCGGCGGGTGAGATCGTCGCCCGGCTCGTCGAGAAGTCGTTCTACTACCTGGAGGCGCCGGTCGAGCGGGTGACGGCGCCGGACGTGATCGTGCCCTTCTTCGCCCGCGAGCAGGACTACATGCCGGACGTGGACCGCATCGTGGCGGGTGCCCGCAGAGCGCTGGAGGCGTAATGGCGAAGGAGTTCAAGCTGCAAGACCCGGGAGAGGGCATCCACGAGGCGAAGATCGTCGAGCTCAACGTCTCCGAGGGCGACGAGGTGAGCGACGGCGACGTGCTGATGACGGTGGAGACGGACAAGGCGGCGGTGGAGGTGCCTGCCCCCTTCGACGGCGCCATCGTGGAGATCCGGGTAAGCGAGGGCGACGAGGCGCGGGTGGGCGACGTGCTCCTGACGTATGAGGAGGGGAGTGGGGAACAACGGGAACAACGGGAACAACGGGAACAACGGGAACAACGGGAACAACGGGAACAGAAGGGTGGCGAGGAGCGGGAAGGGCGCGACGAGGACGGTGAGGACGAAGGAGGTAGAGAGGAGGACGGCGAAGACGAAGCGCGCGAGGCCGACGACGAGAAGAAGGAGAAGCGGTCCAACGGTGAAGGGGATTCCGGGCGCGAGAAGAAGGACGAGAAAGAAGAAAAAGAAAGGGAGGAGGATCGCGACGAGGACGAAGAGGAAGAAGCCGAAGAGGAAGAAGATGCCGGCGCCGAGCGTCCCGACCGGAAGGAAGGCCGCCCCATCCCCGCGTCGCCCGCCACCCGGCGGCTTGCACGCGAGCTGGAGGTGGACCTGGAGGCCGTCGAAGGAAGCGGTCCCGAGGGCCGGGTGACGAAGGAGGATGTGGAGGCCGCCGCTGGGGAGGAGCGCGAGGAGCCGGAGGAAGCGCCGGAAGCTGAGGAGGAGAGGGTGCCGGAGGAGGAGCGCCCCGCCGAGCCGGAGCCACCCGATTTCTCGCAGTGGGGCGAGGTCGAGCGCGAGCCCCTCTCCGGGGTGCGCCAGGCCATCGCCAAAAAGATGGCACTCTCCTGGTCCACCATCCCCCACGTCACCCACCAGGACTTCGCCGACGTCACCGAGCTGGAGACGCTCCGGCAGGAGCATGCCGGGGCCGTGGAGGAGGAGGGGGGCAAGCTCACCCTCACCGTGCTGGTGATGAAGGCGGTGGTGGCCGCCCTGCGCGAGTTCCCCCGCTTCAACGCGTCGCTCGACGCCGCGGCGGACGAGCTGGTGCTCAAGCGGTACGTGCACATCGGGGTGGCGGTGGACACCGACCAGGGCCTCCTGGTGCCGGTCATCCGGGACGTGGACCGGAAGCCCATCTCCGAGCTCGCGGCGGAGCTGGCAGAGATCTCCGACCGCGCCCGCGCTGGGGAGCTCGAGCCGGAGGAGATGCGCGGCGGCAGCTTTACCGTCACCAACCCCGGCCCGCTCGGGGGGACCGCCTTCACTCCGATCATCAACCATCCGGAGGTGGCCATCCTGGGAATGGCCCGCGCCGACAGAGTGCCCGCCTTCGACAAGGACGGGGAAACGGTGGTGCCTAAACTCCATCTTCCTCTCTGCCTGGCCTTCGACCACCGCGTGGCCGACGGCGCAGACGCGGCCCGCTTTCTCTCCGCCGTGATCGAGACGCTGGAGGAGCCGTCGGCCTTTTTTCTCAAGGTGTGAGATGGGCGAAAACGGCTCCCACGCGCAGCTCCTCGTCATCGGCGCCGGACCGGCCGGCTACGCCGCCGCCTTCCGCGCCGCGGACCTGGGGCTCGACGTCACCGTGGTGAGCGACGAGGAGCGGGTCGGCGGGGTCTGCCTCCTGCGCGGCTGCATCCCTTCCAAGACGCTCCTCTCCGCCGCCGAGCTGATCGGCACCGCGCGCGAGGCGGGAGAGCACGGTATCTCCTTCGGGGAGCCGGAGATCGACCTCGACCGGCTGCGCGGCTGGAAGGACGAGGTTGTGGACGGACTGGTGGAGGGGCTCGACGGGATCTTCGAGAAGCGAGGGATCCGCCGGGTATGGGGACGTGCTCGCTGCACCGGAGAGACAGAGGTGGAGGTCGAGGGAGACGAATCGCAGCACATCGGCTTCGACAACGCCATCGTCGCCACCGGCTCCTCCCCCGTCTCCCTGCCGGATGTCGAGCCGGGCGACCGGATCATGGACTCGGCTCGCGCGCTGGAGCTCGCAGACGTGCCCGAGCGCCTCCTCGTTGTTGGGGGCGGCTATGTGGGGCTGGAGATGGGAATGGTCTACGCCACCCTGGGAAGTCGGGTTACGCTGGTGGAGATGATGGATCGGCTGATGGTCAACGCCGATCCCGACCTGGTGGAGCCCCTCGCCGGGCGGGTGGAGGAGCTCTTCGAGGGGGTCCACCTCCAGGTGGGGGTGGAGGGGCTGGAGGAGTCGGAGGACGGGGTGGAGGTGCGCTTCTCCGGCGAGGGCGAGCCGCCTTCCGAGACCTCCTTCGACCGGGTCCTGGTCGCGATCGGGCGGCGCCCGAACACCGCCGATCTCGGGCTGGACGCCGCCGACGTGGAGATGGACGACAACGGATTCGTCGTCGTTGGCGACACGCGCCGCACGAGCAATGCGCGCATCTACGCCGCCGGCGACGTGACCGGCGGGATGATGCTGGCCCACGAGGGAATGCGGGAGGGTAAGGTGGCGGCCGAGTCCATCGCCGGAGAGCCCGCGGCCTTCGACGTCCGCGCCATCCCGGCCGTCGTCTACACCGACCCCCAGATTGCGTGGTGCGGCCTCACCGAGCAGGAGGTCGACGACGAGGTGAAGGTCGTGCGCTTCCCCTGGAGCGCCTCGGGGCGCGCCCGCTCCATGGGCGCCACCACCGGTTTCACCAAGCTCCTCCTCGAGCCTGAGACGGGACGGGTCCTGGGCATGGGAGCCGTCGGCCGCCACGCAGAGGCGCTGATCTCGGAAGGGGTGCTGGCGATGGAGATGGGGGCGGTCGCCGACGATCTCGCGCTCACCGTCCATCCCCACCCGACCCTATCGGAGACTATCGGCGAAGCTGCCGAGCTCCTCCACGGGAGCGCCACCCACCTCTGAGCACCCGGGCGAATCCCGGACCTCATCCAGGCATCCCCTCCATCCTCTTCCGCCTTTCCCGCAGTCGGCTCCACCGGAAGAGGAAGTAGACCAGGCCGGTGAGCGCGCCGCCGAGGTGAGCGCCGTGGCCGATGGGCAGTCCCGCGCCCTCGATCTGCGCGATGAGACCCCAGATGTCGATCGCGATGAAGATCAGCGCGGCGACAATGGCTGGCAGCGGGATCAGGAAGAAGAGGAGGACCTTGGCCTTCGGGAAGGAGAAGGCGAAGAGGACCAGGATTCCGGCGATGGCGCCCGAGGCGCCGAGCGCCGGCTGCTCCGGGCGGCCGATCAGGAGTGCGGAGACGCCGACGTGCGCCAGCGAAGCGATCAGTCCGGCCGTCAGGTAGAAGGCAAGGAACCTTCGAGCTCCCATCAGCATCTCCATCGGCGGGCCGAAGCTGAGGAGCACGATCAGGTTGATGGCCAGGTGGAAGAGCATGTTGTGGGAAAAGACCGAGGTCAGCAGCACCCAGATTCGTCCGTCGGCCAGATGCGGCCAGCTGACGAGGAAGTGTCCCGCCATCGCCTCGACCGGGACCTCCGGCAACCACCAGAGGAAGAAGACGAGAAGGTTCGCGACCACCAGCGTGTTTACCACCGTGATCGGTCTACTTCGTGTTGCAGGCGCTTCCATTCTCGTTCTCTCCGGGGGAGCCGTGGTATGCAGCAGGCGGATCGGCGTCTTCCGATCACGGCGCGGTCCCGTTTCACGACCGGCCTGAAGCAGGCATGGAAGATCGGGACCGAAGGCCCGTGAGCAGGAGCGGCGGTCCCAAAATTGTTGGAGAATCCTCGGCGTGCCTCCCGTCCTTCCTTCCACGGTCGAACCGACGCATGGCGAAAGCTCGATCTCCCTCTGCTTCCACCACGCAGGGCAGGGATGTCCGCCGGATCATGGCATTCTTCGACCGGATCTTTCCCCGGCCGCGCGCCTTTACGCTCCACCTGTGGGACGGGACCGTGCTTCCGGGAGAGGGGGAGACGCGCCTCACCGTCACGCTCAACTCCCCCTCCTCGCTCAGGCGCATGCTCCGCCCGCCCGTCGAGCTGTCCCTCGGGGAGGCGTATCTCCGCGGGGATTTCGATCTGGATGGCGATGTCTGGGCCGCGGGCCCGGCGCTCGAATCCTCGCGCGGTGCCGCGCGCTCTCCGAGGGAAATGATCGCCCTCGCCCGCAGCTGGGTCCGGCTTCCGAAGGGGGAGGGGACGGCGGCAGGCAGCGGCTACGGTGGAGGTCCGGCACGCATCGAGGCCCCTGAGGGATCGCGCGAGTGGGATCGTGCGGGGACCCGCTACCACTACGATGCCGGCAACGACTTCTTCTCCCTCTTTCTCGACCGTCGCATGGTCTACTCGTGCGCCTACTTCCCCACGGGAGCCGAAGATCTGGATACGGCGCAGGAGCGGAAGCTCGAGCACGTCTGCCGCAAGCTGCGCCTGCGGCCGGGCGATCGTCTGCTGGACATCGGCTGCGGATGGGGTGCGCTCGTGATCCACGCCGCCCGATACCACGGAGTCAGGGCGCTGGGGGTCACCCTGAGCGAGCGGCAGCACGAGCTCGCGCAGCGGAGGATTGAGGAGGCAGGCCTCGAGGAGCGGGCGGAGGTCCGGTGCATGGACTACCGCGATGTGGAGGACGGACCGTTCGACAGGATCGTCAGCGTCGGGATGTTCGAGCACGTCGGGCGGGAGCGGCTTCCGGAGTACTTCAGGAATGCCTTCGGGCAACTTAGGCCCGGCGGCCTCTTCCTCAATCACGGCATTTCCGCGCAGCAACAGATCGGCAGGGGAGTGGGGGCTGCGTTGAAGCGGAGGCTGGAGCCGTTCCTGGTCGGAGGCTCCACCTTCCGCAGGCGGTACGTGTTCCCGAGCGGAGGACTCGTGCCGGTGAGCGAAGCCAATCTGGTGGCAGAGGAGACCGGCTTCGAGGTGCGCGACGTCGAGAACCTGCGGGAGCACTACGCGGTGACGCTACGCCACTGGGCGCGGAGGCTGGAGGAGGGGAAGGAGGAGGCCGTGAGGCTGGGCGGTGAGCGGATGTACCGGCTCTGGCGGATCTACATGGGGATTGCCGCCTGGCAGTTCGAGCGGGGGGAGTTCGGCCTGCATCAGACGCTGCTGGCGAAGCCGACGGGCGGGCCGGCCGAGCTTCCCCGCACGCGCGCCGACCTCTACGACTGAGCGGCGTCCAAGTTCACCCTCTCCCCCTCCTCGCGTTCCATCGCGGGGCTTTCCCGGTCGGGATGTGCGTCAGTCCGGCGCGCCGAAGCAGATCCCGAGCGCCCGGGCCGTCATGATCTCGTGCGCGTGCGTCGGTACGTGCTTGATCCGGCCGCTCACCTCCGCCAGAGGGATGGTGATCGTGGCCGGCGGCCGCAGCGCCACCATGACCCCGCCCTCGCCACCCTCGCCCCGGTGGAGCGCATTCGCCGCGGTGGCCCCGAAACGGAGCCCGAGCATCCGGTCGAAGGTGGTAGGGGCGCCGCCCCGGATTACATGGCCGAGGGAGACGCTCCGCGCCTCCTTCCCCGTGGCAGTCTCCAGCGCCTCGGCCAGCTGCTCGCCGACCCCGCCGTAGCGGCCGGTCCGGCGCGACACCACCGTATCTCCCTCGGTCTGCTGTGCCCCCTCTGAGGCGACCATCAGGTGGAAGCGATCGCCCAGCGCCTCGCGCTTCCGCACGTGGTCGGCGTAGACGTTGAGGTCGTAGGGGATCTCGGGGATCGCGATCATATGCGCTCCTCCGGCGATGCCCGTATAGAGGGCAATCCATCCCACGTCGCGCCCCATCACCTCGAGGACCATGATCCGGTCGTGGCTCCGCGCGGTGGTCTGGAGCCGGTCGAGCGCCTGGGTGGCGACGTTGGTGGCGCTGTCGAAACCGAAGGTCGTCCAGGTCCCCTCGACGTCACGGTCGATGGTCTTCGGGACGACCACGCATTTGGGCCCGCCCTCGCGAACGAGCTCCTCGGCGATCTTGATCGATCCGTCCCCTCCCGCGATCACCAGCCCGTCGATCCGCTCGGCCTCGAGGCGCTCGCGGATCCTGGCGAACTGCGAGGCCCGGCTGCCAGCGTCCCCGAGGAGCCCGCGGCTGGCGCCTCCCAGCAGCGTGCCGCCGATGCTCTCGATGCCCTGTACGTCGTTTCGGGTGAGCGGACGCGGACCGCCCTCCATCAGCCCCGAAAATCCGCGCTCGAGACCCACCACCTCGAAGCCGTGGCGGAGGGCGGTCTCGGTGGTTCCGCGGATGACGGCGTTTAGGCCGGGGGCATCTCCCCCGGTGGTGCAGATGGCGATCTTCATTACGATGACGTGGTGAGTTCGAAGCGGGGCGGCAGCGTGGCACGGCCGCGGTCGATGGGTCCCTCCATGGGACGTCCAACCTCCGCGGCACATCATGTACCTCTGGCAACATCGCCGAGGATGGCGGACGCGAGAAAGGTGTCCCTCAGCGCAAATCGGCGGAGAGGTAAGGTGCGGAAAACACAGCATACTGCTAGCTTGCATCCGGCTGCCGAGCGCAGCATTCCCCGTGCGCCCTGTGCTCGCACGGGCGTAATCATACCGGGAACGCGGGTCACTTACGGCGTCGATGTTCAGCGTCTGACGTGGTTTCTTCAGCACGGCTCAAACCAATCCCGGATCCCATGAGAACAGCCTCTTTTCTCCTCGCTCTCGCGATCACGGCACCCCTTGCCGCACAGCAGAGCCCGGGAGAACCCCGCATGCCCACCTGGAGCTTCGAGACGGGAGGGCCGATATTCGGTTCACCCACCCTTCACGAAAACGTTGTCTACGTTGGCAGTGGGGACGGGCACCTCTACGCGGTAGACATTCTGACCGGCGCCGAGCTCTGGCGGTTCCGCACGGAAGGAGCGGTCGATTCTTCACCCGCCGTCGCGGAGGGTGTTGTCTACGTGCTCAGCCGGGACGGGCGACTCTATGCGGTGGATGCCATGGAGGGGACACTCCGGTGGTCCTTTCGAACAGACGGCGAAGAGATCGTGGACTTCTGGGACTTCTATCTTTCCGATCCGCTCGTCCATGAAGGCCGGGTGGTCTTCGGGAGCGGAGATGGTTCCGTCTACGCGCTCGACCAGCGCACGGGGGATCTCGAGTGGCGTTTCACGACAGCGGAGATCGTGCACGCGGCTCCCATCGCGGCCAATGGCCTCATCTTTGTGGGCGGCTTCGACGGCATCCTCTACGCCTTGCGTGTGGAGACGGGCGAGGTGGTCTGGGAGTTCGCGACCGAGGGCGCGCCAGGCTTCCCGCGCGGAGACATCCAGCGGGCGGCGGCGCTTCGAGATGGAGTGCTCTATATCGGTAGCCGGGACTTCCACATCTACGCGATCGATGCCGCCGATGGCAGCCTGCTCTGGCGCCAGAAGGAGGGCGACGGATGGATTATCGCGACGCCGCTGCTCAGCGATGAGAACGTGTTCTTCGGGGCATCCGACGGCCAGCGATTCTATTCGCTCGATCGGGCGACCGGCGCAATCAACTGGTCGGTTGCCGTCAAAACCCGGGTCTTCGGCTCAGCCGTCCCCGTCGGAGACCTGATCATCTTTGGAGGATTCAATGGCAAGCTCTTCGCCGTCGATCCCGCGTCCGGATTGGTGCGATGGCGCTTCCAGACGCCAGCCAGCCGCGCCAACTTCGCCACGGTGTATGAAGACGACGGGACGCTGAACGCCGAGATGCGGGAGATGTATCAGACCCCGGAGGGGTTTCGCGCGGCTGAGGAGCGGCTACTGACCCTGGGATCGATCCCCGCCACGCCTGCGGTCCGGGGAAGCATGGTCTACTTCGCAACGACCGAAGGGATTCTCTACGCGCTCGAGACCGCGGCCGACGCGGCAGAACCAGAGCCGTAAGCTGGGTAACATACAGTCCCGCGACTGCTGCCATGGAGGGGTTCCTCTCCCACTGGAAGCCGCCCGAGGGAAGGAGTCGAGAGGTCTATGTCCACTCCGACAATCATCGGAAAGCGTCGCGGCGCGCGGCGCGTTGAAGCTGTTTGAACGGCTCGAGCTGGAGCGGGGCGGTGGATGATACCTGAGGTGTTGGGATTGGTGAGGTGGCGCGGAGCTCGATCAGTTGAGCGAGACTGCCAGGTTTTCTGCTCAATGAGTCCCTCGAGATCGTGATGGGGCCGCATATTCGGGCCACCCCGGCCCCGTCTCCCGCACCGGCCGCGCCCGTGCCCTGCATCCGCCTGGTCCCGCTCCTGGCGATCCTCCTCGCGACTGCCTCCGGATCCCTCCACGGGCAGGACGATCCGCCGCCCGTCGAGGTCGGCGGGATGGTCCAGCTCCTCTACAACACGACGAACGCGCCGGAGCTGCCCCCGGGGGAAGCGCTCCTCCGGCGTATCCGGGTGACGATCTCGGCGCGTCCCGCTCCCTGGTTGGAAGCTCGCGTGGTTCCGGATCTGCGTGCGGACCGGGCCGGGCTCACGGATGCGTACATTCGCGCCCGGGTTCACGACCGTCACCGGATCACGATCGGGCGGGCGTTCCAGCCGTTCGGGCGAATCTCGCGCGCCAGCTCGGCGCGCATGATCCCCCCGGAGCGGACCGCCTCCATCCGCGGGTTCTCGATCCTCGACGCCGAGGCGGCGCTCCGTACGCTCGGGTACGCCGGTCGGGAGATCGGGGTGATGGCGGATGGCACCGTACCCCTCGGTCCGGGTGCGGTCCGCTACGAGTCAGGCCTGTCCCAGGCGGGGATCGCGAGCGGCCTCCAGAGTGATCCCCGCTGGGCGGGCCGCCTCGGCTGGCAGGCGGAGGTCCCGTTCGAGGCGGGCGTATCGTGGAGCGCGGGAGGCGGGTCCACTGTCGCCCGGCTCCCCCGCCGCAACGCGTGGGCGGTGGATGCCGGGTACGGCGTCTTCACGGGTGGCCCGCTCCTTCTGGTAGAGCTAAGCGGGGGAGATATGGATCCGAATCTGGGCTCGAGCTTTCGGGGCGGTCAGCTGTGGGCGGCGTACCGGGGAGTGTGCATCCCATGCGGCGGGCTCGACATCCAGCCGGGAATCCGGGTGAGCCATCTGGACACCAACGATGACGGGCATGGGGTGCCG
>SKRI01000059.1 GCA_007118565.1 Gemmatimonadota bacterium
CGGGAGACCATCTCCCCCATCCGCTCCCGCACCTCACCCGGGACGGCGAACGGCTCGTCCGCATCCCAGCCGAGCGATTCCTTGGCGCGCGCGACCTCGTCCTCCCCGAGGGGGGAGCCGTGCGCCGCGGCCGTGCCCGCCTTGTTGGGCGATCCGTACCCGATGATCGTCCGCACCCCGATCATCGAGGGGCGCGGGTCATTTCGCGCCTCCTCGACCGCGCGGTCGATGGCGTCGAGGTCGTTGCCGTCCTCCACCTGCACGGTGTGCCAGCCGTAGGCGTCGAAGCGCCCGAGCACGTCCTCGGTGAAGGCGAGGTCGGTGGAGCCGTCGATGGTGATGGAGTTGTCGTCCCAGAAGTAGATCAGCTTGCCGAGCTTCAGATGGCCGGCGAGCGAGGCCGCCTCGCTGGCCACCCCCTCCATGAGGTCGCCGTCCGAGCAGATGGCGTAGACGTGGTGGTCGATGATCTCGTGATCCGGACGGTTGAAGCGGGCGGCCAGGTGGCGCTCCGCGATCGCCATTCCCACCCCATTGGCGAAGCCCTGCCCCAGCGGCCCGGTCGTGGTCTCGACCCCAGGCGTGTGCCCGTACTCAGGGTGGCCGGGTGTGGGGCTCCCCCACTGCCGGAAGTTCTTGATGTCATCCAGCGAGAGATCGAATCCCGTCAGATGGAGGAGCGAGTAGAGGAGCATGGAGGCGTGGCCCGCCGAGAGGATGAAGCGATCCCTCCCGCTCCAGTCGGGATCCGCGGGGTCGTACCGCAGGTGCTCGGTCCAGAGCCGGTAGGCGAGCGGCGCCAGCGCCATCGGCGTTCCCGGGTGTCCGGAGTTGGCCCGTTGCACCGCGTCCATGGAAAGGGTGCGAATGGTGTTGATGCAGAGCTCGTCCAGCGCGCGGTCGGTGGTCACGGTCGGCGGTGCCATGTGGATGGTTTCCAGGTCGTTCAGTGAGTGATCTCGAAGCGGGATTCGAGTCTGCGGACCCGCTCTCGCGCGGCTCTCATCCGCGAGATGCGCGCGGGATCGGGGGTGATGCAATCTCCGGTCGCGGGCGAGACCTTCTCGATCTGCGGCCCGTGCCCGAGCGCGGCGGCGGCCACCAGCGCGGCGCCCCGGCTCGTGCTCTCGGCGTCGTCCGGGACGTGGAGGTCCCGCTCTAGCGCGGCCGCCAGGAGACGCCCCCACGTCGGCGACTGGAGAACGGCCCCGCCTCCCGCCCGGGCCTCCTGTCCTCCCCCCACCGCCTCCTCCACCTGGCCGGCGATCCTGGCGATGCGCAGGGCAACGGTCCGCATCCAGGCCACCGCGATGGCCGCCGGATCCGTGTCCGCGACCAGATTGGTGAGGATCGCTCCCTCCCCGGCGTCCCTGCCATCGCGCTCCGGGTGAAGATCGGGAAGCACCGTCACCTCGGCGAGCCCCTCCTCCGCCGCCGCGAGGACCGCCTCCAGCCCGTCGCCCTCGGGGAGGCGGAGGATCCGGCGGAGCCGGGCGATTCCGTTCCCCGCGTTGGAGAGGGCACCCCCCGCCACCAGTCGGCTCCCGTCCAGGCGGTAGCACCAGAGCTCCTCCGGGAACTCGGGCTTTTCCGCCCGCCAGAGAACGCGCACCGCCGCCGAGGTGCCGACCGTGATCCCGATCCGGTCGGGGCCCACCGCGCCCAGTCCCACGTTGGCACAGGCGCCGTCGCCCAGGGGCGGGAGCCAGGGGACCTCGGCCAGCTCCGGCCAACGGCTCCGCCACGGCTCCCGGAGCCCGCGGACCGGCTCGTCCACGTCCACGAGCCGGCAGAGGTTGCTCGGGGAAACGTTGGCCGCGGCGAGCGTCTCCTCGTCCCACTCGAGCGTACGCGTATCGAGCAGCCCCGTTCCCGAGGCCTGGGAGAGGGAGATGACACGCTCCCCGTGCAACCGGGAGATCAGGTATTCGCCGATGGACATCCACATGCCACCGGATCCCGGACCCCCCGGAAAGAGCCCGATGCGCGACGCCGGGTACCAGGGCCGGAGGGCGCAGCCGGTCCTCCGGTGGTACTCCCGCGGGTCGAGCGCGGCACGCAACCGGTCGTAGGAGGACGCCGACCGCCCGTCCCCCCAGCCGACCAATGGGGACACCGGGCGATCGTCCGCACCCACCGCGCCGATCCCGTGCCAGAAGGCCGCGACCGCCACGCCGACCGGCTTACCGCCCGTTTCCCGGAGGGCGCTGACGGCATCGTCGATGACCTCGACGCAGACATCCAGGAGCTCGTCGAAGCCGACCTCCATCCGCCCGTCCGGACCCGTCCTCCACAGGTAGGCGCGCTGGGCACCGATGCCGGTGGCCACTCCCTCCGGTGAGTACCAGGTGGCGCGTACCGAGGAGGAGCCGAGATCCACCGCCAGCAGCACGGGGGCGCCCGAGCCGCTCATCGAAAGCGTTCTCCGGGGGAGCGCGCTTCTCAGAACGTTCCGAGGATCTCCTTCGCGTTCCCCTTGGGCTTCACCTTCCTCCGCGCCTCGGAGACGCGCCCTTCCGGATCGATCACGAAGGTGCTCCGCTCGATTCCCTTGAACTTTTTGCCGTACATGGACTTCTCCTTCCAGACGCCGTACGCCTCGGACACGGAGTGGTCCTCGTCCGAGAGGAGCCGGAAGTTGAGGTCGTACCTGTCGCGGAACTTCCCCAGCTTTTCGACCGGATCCGGGCTCACCCCGAGGACCACGGCGTCGCGCGACTCGAAGTCTTCCGCGCTGTCGCGAAACTCGCACGCCTGCGCGGTGCACCCCGGGGTATCCGCGCGCGGATAGAAGTAGAGGACGACGGTGCGTCCTCGAAGGTCCGCCAGCCGCACGACGGAGCCGTCGTCCGCGGGAAGCTCGAAATCCGGTGCCACATCTCCCTCACCAACCATGTCCCTTCCCTCTGTATTACGGGTGACTCAGCGATGCTGGGGAGCGATCCACCACTGCTGCACATTGATCAGCTCGCCCCGCGTATCCATCTCGACATTCTGCATGCGACGCGAAAGCCCGGCCAGCCGCTGCGGGTAGTAGAGGACCGTGTACGGAGCCTCCTGTGCGACCAGTCGGTCGTACTGCCGCCAGAAGGGGCGCGCCTCCTCCCGGTCGGCGAGGACGGCCACGGTATCGATGAGCCGTGACACCTCCTCGTCGCAGTATCCGACGTATTGGTACGGCTCGTTCATGGCCCTGCAGTGGAGCTGGTCGTGGTCGTCCTTGCGGAAGGCGTCCACCCAGGAGGAGACGACCGCGTCGAAGTCGCGCTCCCGCTCGCCGTCCGGTCCGAGCGAGCCGCGGAGCTGGTCGAGCATGCTCGTCCATTCGCGCAGGCGGGGGCGGACCTGGATCCCGAGCGGCCTCAGCTGCGCCTGCACGTACTGGATGATCTGCTCGCGCGTATCGTTCCCCTGGTTGGTCATCAGGTCGAACCGGAAGGGGGTGCCCTCCGCGTCACGCAGGATGCCGTCCTCGTCCTGGACCCAGCCGGCCTCCGCGAGCAGCTCACGCGCCGCCTCGGGGTCGTGCGGCAGAAAGGTCCCGGAATCGTCTCCGTCGAAGGCCCAATGCGCGGGCCAGACCGTGCCGCGCCCCACCTCGCCGTAGCCGTAGACGAGCCCGTCCACGATCTCCTGGCGGTTGATGGCCATGGTGAGCGCGCGCCGCACCCGTGGGTCCTCGAACTGCGGGAGCCGGGTGTTCCAGGCGATGTAGACCCACTGCCGGAAGGGGAAGTCGATCAGCTGCGCGTTGTCCGATCCCTCGATCTGCGCGGCCTGCTCCGGGATGGGCCCGGTGTAGTAGTCGAGCCGGCCGGTCAGGAGGCCGGTGAGAAGGGTGGTGGGCTCGGGGATGTACCGCCAGACGACGCGGTCGAGGTAGGGACGGCCGCCGAGCGCATCCGGAAAGTCGTCGTTGGCCTCGAAGACGACCTCCTGGCCCGGCACCCGGCGCAGGAAGCGAAAGGGCCCGTTCCCCACCGGGCTCTGCCCGAAGGGATGGGTCATCATCTCAGCGGGCGCGGCGTCCTCGAGCAGGTGCCGCGGCATGGCCGGGGTCAGGTACCAGGGCTCGAGGAACTCTGCATGGGCGCGCATACGAAAGCGGATGGTGTGGTCGTCCACCACCTCCGACTCCGGCGCGTAGTACTGGAAGTAGGCCGGATTGGGGAAGCCAGTCTCCGGGTCCTGGAGCCGCTCGTATGTGAAGGCGATGTCGTGCGCCGTGGTCTGCTCCCCGTCGTGCCAGTGAACGTCCTGGCGGAGGTGGAAGGTGACCTCGAGGGTGTCCTCCGCCACCCGCACGGTGTCCCACCGCTCGGCCAGCCACGGCACCGGGTTCACCTCGTCGTCCAGCTTGACCAGCGGCATGAAGAGCATCTCCCGCTGGATCATGTTCGTGTCGTAGTCGCTGGAGACGAAGCGCAGCAGAGGCTGCAGGTCTCCGAAGCTTCCCACGACGGCCGTCCCTCCGTAGCGGTCCTCCTCGGCCACCTCGGTGACGTCCCACGCCCCCTCCCCCACCTCGCACCCCGAGGTGAGGAAGGCGGCCGCGAGGATCGGGGCGACGATGTCCGCGGGTCTCCTACTCCGCGTCATCCATCCCCCGGGAGCGTGTCTTCGGCAGCGGGCCCGGCGGCCGGTCGCGGGCGGTCACCCCCGCGACGCTCCTGCGGATGGATCCACCAGGCGGCGATGTTCACCATCTCCCCGCGGGTGTCGAATTCCACGTTCCGCAGCCGCTGCCGCAGGCCCATGATCCGCTCCGGGTAGTGGAGCACGAGGTAGGGCGACTCCTGCACGAAGAGCCGCTGGTACTCCTGCCAGAGCGGCTGGGCGGCCTCCCGGTCGATCTCCACCACGGTGCTGTCGATGAGCTCGTCGGCGCGCGGGTGGCTCCACCCCACGTACTGGTAGGGACCGTTCAGGTTCTCGGAGTGGAGGAGCCCCTTGTCGTCCTGACGGAAGTAGTTGACCCAGGCGCCGATCACGGCGTCGAACTCCCGCTCGCGCACCCCGTCCGCGCCTACGCTCCCCTGGAGCTGGCGGATCATGGTGTTCCACTCGACGCTACGGAGGCGCACGTCGATGCCGACGCGGCGGAGCTGCGCCTGGATGATCTGCTGGATCTCGGAGCGGAGCTCGTTGCCGTGATTGGTGATGAGGGTGAAGCGGAACGGCTCCCCGGCCTCGTTGCGGAGGATCCCGTCACCCTGCCGGTCCTGCCACCCTGCCTGGGCGAGGAGCTCACGCGCGCGGTCCTGGTCGAAGGGAAGCAGCGTCTCCTGGTCGTCCGGATCGTACGACCAGTGCCCCGGCGTAGACGAGGCGCGTCCGATCTCCCCGTACCCGTACAGGAGGGCGTCCAGGATCTGCTCCCGGTCGATGGCCATCCCGATGGCCCTCCGGACCCGTGCGTCCTCGAAGAGCGGGTTCCGTGTATTGAAGGCCAGGTAGGTCCACTGGCGGAAGGGGGCGGAACGGATCTCGATGCCTCGCTCCCCGTCGAGCCGCTGCGCCTGCTCGGGGAGCGGCTGGAGGTACATGTCCACCCCTCCCCGCATCAGCTCGGTCATGAGCGTGGTCTGCTCCGGGATCGAGCGGTAGACGATCCGGTCGAGGTACGGACGTCCGCCCAGCGCGTCGGTGAAGTCGTCGTTGGCCTCGAAGACCCACTCCTGCCCGGGCACGCGCCGGAGGAAGCGATACGGCCCGTTGCCGACCGGCTCGCGCGTGCCGAAGGGATGGTTGATCAGCTCCACCGGCGGAACGTCCCCCAGGATGTGCTCGGGCATGGCCGGCGTCTGGTACCACATGTCCAGGAAGTCGGCGTGCGAGCGCAGGCGGAAGCGGACCGTATGGTCGTCCAGCACCTCCACGTTCGGATCCCAGTTGGCGAAGTTCTGCGCATTCGGGAAGGCCGTCTCCGGATCGATGGCGCGCTCGAAGGTGAAGGCCACGTCACGCGCCGTGGTCGGCTCCCCGTCGTGCCAGTAGACGTCGTCCCGGAGGTGGAAGGTCAGCTCGATGGTGTCGGCCGCCACCCAGGTGGTGTCCCACCGCTCGGCGAGCCACGGCTGGGGAACGAGATCCTCGTCGTACTTCATGAGCGGCATGAACAGCATCTCACGGGCGATCATCCCGCTGGTGTAGTCGCTCATCACCAGGGCGTTCATCGTCTGGAGATCACCGATGCCGCCGATCACCGCGGTTCCGCCGTAGCGCTCTTCCTCCGGAACGTCTTCCAGGGCGGCGGCTCCGGCACCCGGCTCGCATCCGCCGAGAAACAGGACGGCAGAGGCAGCAATGCAGATATCGCGCAGTCTTTTCATGATTGTATGCGAAGCGATCGTGTGCGGCTCGTGTGCCGCGCGCCCGGGAGGGGGTCCCGACAGGCGGTCAATCTATCGTACAGAATCCGCGGGTCCAAGTTTCAGCCGCCTTCCGCGGCTCCTTCATCACGCTGCCGAGTCGAGCCGTCGAACGACGGCGTCCCCGGTTTCCGCGGTGGTGAGCGCACCGCCGAGATCCGCGGTCGTCTCGTTGGCCCCGATCGCTCCCCGGACCGCGGCCTCGACCCGGTCGGCGGCCGCACGCCGGCCGAGGTGCCGGAGGAGCAGCGCGGAGGTGAGGATCGCCGCGAGCGGGTTGGCATTCCCGCTCCCGGCGATGTCCGGCGCGGAGCCGTGCACCGGCTCGAAGAGGGCGGCCTTCCCCGGGTGCAGGTTGGCCGAGGCGGCCAGCCCGAGCCCCCCGGCCAGCTGCGCGGCGAGGTCGGAGAGGATGTCCCCGAAGAGGTTGCCGGTCACGATCACCCGGTAGCGGGACGGGCGCCGCACGAGGTCCATGGCGAGCATGTCCACGTAGAGGGCCTCGCGCTCGATGTCCGGGAACTCTTCCCCCACCTCCTGGAACACCCGCCGCCACAGCCCCCCGGCATGCTCCATGGCGTTGGCCTTGTCGGAGAGCGTCACCCGATCGACATCGTGGTCGCGGGCGTGCTCGAAGGCGGCGCGGACGATCCGCTCGATGCCGAAGCGGGTGTTCACATCCTCCTGGATGGCCATCTCCTGGGGCGTTCCCTTCCGGAAGACCCCACCCATCCCCACGTAGACGCCCTCCGTGTTCTCACGGAAGATCACCAGATCGAGATCCTCCTCGCGAATGTCGCGGAGGGGCGTCAGGCGACGGTCGAGGAGGCGGACCGGGCGGAGGTTGATGTACAGGTCGAGCTGGAAGCGGAGGCCGAGGAGGATCTGCCGGGCATGCTCGTTCCCCGGCACCCGCGGGTCGCCGAGGGCGCCCAGCAGGATCCCGTCGTACTCGGCGCCGAGGCGTCGGATCTCCTCCTCCTCCATGCCCGACCCAGTCTCGAGGTAGCGGTCGGCGCCGTGGGGCCACCGGTCGAACTCGAGCGGGAGGTCCTCGATCTCGGAGATCCGCCCGAGGACCTTTTCGGCCTCGGCGAGCACTTCGGGGCCGATCCCGTCTCCGGGGATGAGGGCGATGCGGGCCATGTCGGGCGTGGTGGTGGGAAGCGGCGGTGCCGAGCGGGTGCCGCGGGTCAGTCGTCGTCCTCTGCGGCGACCTCGATCCGTCCCTCGAGGTCCTCGAAACCGGGCGCAAGGTAGCGGTAGACAGCCGGTGGCGCATCCGCGAAATCGACCTCGTAGATCGCACCGGGATCGGTGAGGAGCGGACCGCGCGAGAGGCCGGCTTCCGCGGCCCACTCACGCGCCTCCGGGGGCAGGCCGGTCGGCTCGAAGTTGACGCTCACCGGCACGCTCCGGGTCTGGACGAACCGAACGGCGTCCCCGGCGTCGATCTCCAGCTGGGCGGGCTCGAACCGCAGGCGAATGCCCTCACCGGTCACGCGCACGACGTGGAAGATGCCGCCGCCGGGCGCGCGCTCGATGGCGCGGTCCGCGCGTATACCCTCGGCCTCGGGCGGCGCGTCGGCGCAGCCGGAAACCAGCACTCCCGCGATGATCACGGTCAGGAGGAGGGGGAGCCGGCTCACGGTCGGTCCGGGCGGTTCAGCCGGTAGAGAAAGGCCGCGAGCGCCCGCACGTCGTCCTCGTCGAAATCCCCGCCGCCGAGCGGAGGCATGGGGACCGGATACTCGCCCGGATCGGCGAGCCCGTCCCGGATCACCCGGACGAGCCCTTCCATATCTCCGTCGATGCGGTTCCATTCCCCGTCGCGGAGGGATGGGCCCAGCTGGGTTCCCCCGGCATCGGAGGCGTGGCAGACGGTGCAGACGCCACCCTCCCAGAGCTCCTCCCCGCGGTCGGCGAAAGCAGCGGGAACGCCGGGGGCGACTTCCGCGTCCGTATCGGCCGCACCCGTCTCCGCCGGATCGGGCTCTGTCTCGGCACCGGCGTCACAGGCGGCGAGCGCGAGCGCCAGGAGGGCGGGCAGGAGTCGCTGCCCGCGAGGAAGAGAGCCCATTCAGCAGTTGGCGAGGTGGAGAAGATACATCCGGCGGCGGGGGCGGCCGGGTGCAAGGGCTGTTCCCTGAATCGGCCTCAATCCGGACGCCGTCGTCGCCTCTCGGCCGGGTCGGGTGCGCCGCAGTGGATGCAGAAGTTCCAGGCGGACTCCACGACCTCTCCGCACTCCGCGCAGGGAACCGGCTTCAGCGCCACGCCGCAGGAGGGGCAGAAGCTCGCCGCTCGCCCGCTCGGAAGCTGCCGGTCGCATTGCGGGCAGCGCTCCGCGGCCCTCGGCGGCGGGGCAGGCTCCGCGGAGGGAAGAGGAGCGGCCGGACGCGCCGTGGCACGGTCCGCGGCCGGCCGTTCCCGGCGGGGCCCGACGGGCGCCTCCACCGTCCGGTCGAGCTCCGGCGCCACCGTCTCCGGCACCGTTCCGTTCAGGCGGACGCGCACCCCGACCGCGGCGTAGTCCCGGTAGACGCCGAGAATCGGATTGGGCGAGCGGAGCTCCGCCCGGATCTCGTCCCGCACCTTGGGAAGATCGACGGAGAGGTAGCTCCGCTCTCCCGAAAGAAGACGCAGGAGGGCGTGCTCGTAGCGCGGAAGCTCTGCGAATCCCAGCTCCGTGCGAACGGCGCGGTACGGCACCAGGTTCTGATAGAGCTCGGCGATGGCGCAGGCGTGCGTGTCCGAGCCGCCCCCCCGCTCCCGGAGGGCGGAGGCGAGGCGGGTGTAGAGACGATCGAGATCATCCATGGAGGAAGACGACTTCAGCGCGGATGGAAAGGTCTTGTCGGCGGTTGGGCGGCAGGCTCCCGAAAGAACCCTGACCCGGCGTCAGGCCTCGATTCGCAGCAGGCCGATCTCCTCGCTCGCCCGCACGAAGGCCTCGGGATCGTCGTAGGGAAGCTCGCGGCCGGTCAGCTTGCGGACGCGCTCGGCCGCCCGGCGCATGAACTCGGAGATCGGCTCCTCACCGGCGGCGAGCTCGTCGCGCATGCGGAAGACGATCTCGTCCCAGGTGCCCGTGTAGACGTGCCCGTCGGCGGTACGAACCCTGTGGGTGTTGCTGGCGGATCGCGCTCCGGAGTCCGTGCCGGGGCCCTCGGCCCCCTGCATGTCCGCGGCGATCTCGATCTCCAGGAGGAGCCGCTCCGTCTCGTCCAGATCGGCCCCGTCCAGCTCGGCGAGCCGGGCTTCATACGCCGCGGCGTTCGGGTGCCGGTCACCGACGAGCTCCAGGAGCCGGCGCACCGTCCAGACGTCCCAGTGGTCGCTGGCGGGAACCGCGAG
>SKRI01000186.1 GCA_007118565.1 Gemmatimonadota bacterium
CCCAGGAAGTTCGGGTAGGTGGAGCCGTACCCCGGATAGCTGTTGTCGAAGACCTCGCGGGTGAAGTAGAGAGTGCCGATCTCGTCGAGCGCGGCGGCGTAGAGCTCCGCGAAGTCCAGGGTGATGTCGGTGTAGAGCCGCTCGGGAAGGAGCGGGTTCCATGATCCCACCGGCTCGGTGGGCTCGAAGAAGTAGGTGCTGCTGGTGCCCATCTCGTGGAAGTCGGTGACCACATTCGGGCGCCAGGCGTGGTGGAAGTCGATCCGCGCCCGGCTCTCCGGGTGCACCAGCGGCAGCCAGTCGCGGTTCAGGTCGAACCAGTAGTGGTTGGTCCGTCCCCCGGGCCATCCCTCGTTGTGCTCCCGGTCGAGCGGGTCGGTCACGAAGGGGCTGGCCTTGTGCATGTTGGCCCAGTGCGTGTGCCGGTCCCGCCCGTCCGGGTTCAGCACCGGCTCCACGTGATAGACGCCCTCCCGGAGGTAGCGCTCCACCTCCGGCGTCTGCCCCGCGGTCAGCCAGTAGGCGGTGAGCATGGCCGCCTCGCTCGACGAGGTCTCGTTCCCGTGCACCCCGTAGCCCAGGTGGACGATCACCGGCCGGTCGGCGGCGGGAGACGGGCCCGCCGCCGGATCCATCGCCCGCAGATGCTCCTGGCGGATTTCTTCGATCCGGGCATGGTTCTCGGGGGAAGTGATGGTGACCACCGGCATGACGCGGTGCCCGTAGGTGGTGCCGATCTCCTGGTAGGTCACCCGGTCGGAGAGGCGCGCCAGCTCCTGAAAGTAGGAGACGATCCGGTCGTGCCGGGTATGGTGAGAGCCGATCTCGTACCCGAGGAATGCGTCGGGAGATGGAATCTCCGCGGCAAAGCGCTGCTGTCCCTCCGGGAAGAAGTAGTCGTTCTGCCCGTGGGCGGGTACGGCGATCAGCACGGCGATCGCCGTGGCGAGGAGCAGTGTGGAGCGAATCATCGTTCTCTGGACGGGTGGCGCCGTCGGTCCGGCGGGTCGGGCAGGTTGCGCGGTGACCGGAGAAAGTGGGGTCATCGCGGCCTCGCCGCACCCCCCTCGCGCGATCGCGGCACATACAAGCGCGCGATCCGCGCGACCGCGACCTCGTCTATTACAGGTCCGGAGGATATTCTCTTGGCATTCCACGCCACCACGGATCGATTTTCCGCGCCTTCCCCAGCTCCGCACAGCCAATGTCTCCCTCGAACCTCGAGATCCTCGCCTACGAGGACACTCCGCTCGGCCCGCTCTGCCTGCGCAGGCGGGAGCTGCTCTCCTCCCCCGGAACGGTGGTCACGGAGGTGACGCTGAACCACGAGTTCCTGATGAGCAGCTACCACACGGCCTCGGAGGTGGCGCTCGCGGGCTTCGCGCTCGAGATGCACGAGGGTCGCGAGCTGACGGTGCTCGTCGGCGGACTGGGTCTCGGGTACACGGCCCACGAGGCGCTCGCTTCGCCCCGCGTCTCCAACGTTCTCGTGCTGGAGCTACTGCCGCAGGTCATCGACTGGCTCGAGCAGGAGCTCGTTCCCCTCTCCGCCGTGCTGAAGGCGGACGAGCGCTTCCGCACCGAGTTGGACGACGTTTTCGTGCGGCTCGCCGCGCCTCCCGCGGAGACCTTCGACCTGATCCTCATCGACGTGGATCACGCCCCCGACTTCCCCCTGAGCAGCGCCAACGCCTCCTTCTACACGGAGGTGGGGGTGGAGCGGGCGAGGAGGCACCTGGCCCCCGGGGGCGTCCTGGCGGTCTGGTCCTCCGCCGAAAACCCCACCTTCGTGCGGGCGCTGGAGCGCGTGTTCGGCGATGTGCGAGTCGAGCCGGTGACCTTCTTCAACGACCTCGTCCACGAGGAGGTCACCGATTGGATCTTCCTGGCCCGGTAGAGTGGAGGCTGCCGATCGGGCCCGCCGGCGATGCCGGACAATGGCAGCATACTTGCCCCCTTGCCCGGACATGACCCGGAAGAAGCGATCGCCCCCCTACTGGCTCGCCGGCGGCTCCGAGCGCTGCGAGCTCTGCACCCATGCCCACGTCCTCGAAATGCAGGTCCGCTGCGTCGGGTGCGACCGCGGCGTCTGCGACCATTGCGTGGTCCGTGTCCGGGAAACGGAGGAGGTCTTCTGCTTCGACTGCCGCCCCCGCGAGGGGGAGGAGGACTGATGGCGGCGCGGGCCATCTGGAAGGGGCGCATCCGCTTCGGCGAGGTGGACGTCCCGGTGAAGCTCTACTCGGCGGTCCGGGACCGCACGGTCCGCTTCCGCCTCCTGGACGCCGAGCGGAACGAGCCGGTCCGGCAGAAGATGGTCGAGCCGCAGAGCGGGAAGGTCGTGGATGGAGACGAGGTCCGGCGCGCCTTCGAGACCGACGGCGGTGACCTGGTGATCCTCGACGAGGAAGAGCTGGCGGCGCTCGAGCCCGACCCTTCCCGGGACATCGAGATCACGCGCTTCGTTCCGCCGGAAGAGATCACCCACCAGTGGTACGACCGCCCCTACTACCTGGGCCCGGACGAGAGCGGCGAGGCGTACTTCGCGCTGGTCGAGGCGCTCGGGAAGCAGGACCGGGAGGGCGTCGCCCGCTGGGTGATGCGGAAGAAGGAGTACGTGGGCGCCCTGCGGACCGAGGGGACGTACCTGATGCTCATCACCCTTCGCCGTGCCGGCGAGGTGATCCCCGCCTCCGCCCTGACCCCGCCGAGCGGGCGGGATCTGGACGAGCGGGAGATCGGCATGGCGCGGCAGCTCATCTCCGCCATGGAGGACGAGCTGGACATCGCCGCCTTCAGGGACGAGTACCGGGAGCGGGTACTGGAGCTGGTCGAGGCGAAAGCCGCCGGCAAGGTCGTCCGGTTCCCCAAAGCCGAGGAGAAGGTGACGGACGAGCCGCTCGCCGACGCGCTGGAGCGGAGCCTCTCTGCCACCCGGAAGAGGAGGGCCAGTGCCTGAGGACGGCCGGGAGATCGGCGGACGTCCCTTCTGGTCCGGGACGATCACCTTCGGCCTGGTGAGCGTGCCGGTCAACCTCCTCCCCGCGAACCGCTCGCGGCGCGTATCGCTGCGCATGGTCTCCCCGGAGGGGACTCCGCTCGCCCGACGCTACTTCACCATGCGCGACGACCATCCCCTCGAGTCCGACGACATCGTGCGCGGCTACGAGGTCGAGAAGGATCGCTTCGTGGTCGTGGAGGACGAGGAGCTGGAGCGCATTGCCCCCGAGCGCACGCGGGACATCGATCTGCGGGTCTTCGTCAAGAGCTCCGAAATCGACCCCATGCACTTCGAGCGAGCCTACTTTCTGACCCCCGCGGGGAGCTCCACCAAGGCGTACCGGCTCCTCGCACGGGTGATGGAGGAGACGGAGCGCGCCGGCATCGCCAGCTTCGTGATGCGGGCCAAGGAGTACCTGGTGGCCATCCTCGCCGAGAACGGGATCCTCCGCGCCGAGACGCTGCGCTTCGCGGACGAGGTCCGCTCCCCCCAGGAGGTGGGCCTTCCAGAGCCCATCGAGCCGAAGCCGGCCGACGTAAAGCGGTTCGAGAAGGAGATCAAACAGCGGGCAAAGGACGAGCTCGATCCGGATGAGCTGACCGAGGATACCGCCGAGCGACTGCGCAAGGTGGCGGAGAAGAAGAAGCCCGTCCGCAAAGGCGGGGGTCGCGCGGCCTCCGGCGGCGAGCAGGACCGGGAGGTGATCGACCTGATGGAGCGGCTCCAGCGCAGCCTCGGCGGCGGCAAGGCGGCCTCGGACGAGCGGGCCACGGACAGCAGCGGGAAGCTGGGGGAGATGTCGAAGGCCGAGCTCTACGAGCGCGCCAAGGAGCTCGACATTCCGGGGCGCAGCAGCATGAGCAAGGAGGAGCTGATCGAGGCGATCGGGGCGGCGTGAGACTCCGCGGCTCCAGAGTCGACGGTGATCGGACGGGAACTGCCTCCCCGCTCCCTTCCCTCGATTTCGCGCGCGGCGGCTTGCGTGCATGGGCGCAAGCCCCTACATCGTGGTCTCACGAGTCCCGCTCCTCCGACATCGACCTTCATTGCCCGAGGCGCAGTCGCTGAACTTTCCGGCCGAGGCACCCGTTCCCTCCCGGCCACACGGCCGGGACCCCAGCCCTGACCGGCGCACATGGGACGTGGTGCGTGCGGCGAGCAGCGGGATTCGTGACGGATAGGGTAGTAGCGCCCGACCATAGCCGCGCCGCCGGCGAGATGCCGACCATCGTGCGGCTCTTCCTGGTCGTCGTCTTCCTCTACCTCTTCCTGGTCGGGGTCAGCTTCCTTGAAGCGGGGATCGCGGCCATGGGCGCGGGATTTCAGCAGATGCTCCTGCGGGAGGTCGCAAATCCGCTCGCCGGCCTCTGTGCCGGCATCCTGGCCACCGTCCTCGTCCAATCCTCATCGGTCTCAACCTCGGCCATCGTCGGGATGGTCGGATCGGGCACGCTCCCGCTTCAGCTGGCCGTGCCGATGATCATGGGTGCCAACATCGGCACCACGGTCACGAACACCCTCGCCTCGCTCGGCAGCATCCGGCGGGTGGAGGAGTTCCGGCGCGCCTTCGCGGCGGCGACCGTCCACGACTTCTTCAACCTCTTCGCGGTCGGTCTCCTCCTTCCGCTGGAGCTGATAACCGGATTCCTCAGCAGATCTGCCGTCTGGCTGACGGAGCTCCTGCGCGGGGCGGATTTCGATCCGACCCAACCCGGCCGCAGCCCGATCCGGACAGTCGTGAAGTATCCGGTGAGCCAGGCGGAGACCTTGCTGGAACCGGGAACCGTGACCGGCGTTATATTCCTGGTTCTGGGGCTGGGTCTGATCTTCCTGGCGCTGGCCTCCATCACCCGGAACATGCGGCGGCTGGTGGCGGGAGGCATCGAGCAGGCCATGAACCGCCTGATCGGGAGAGGGGGCGGCACCATCGGGATCTTCGTCGGCATCGGGGTCACCGTTGCGGTGCAGTCCTCCACGATCACGACTTCGATCCTCGTCCCTCTCGTAGCAGCGGGGGTCCTCACCCTGCGCAGCGCCTACCCTATTACCGTGGGGGCCAACGTCGGCACGACGATCACCGCGCTGATCGCATCGTTCGCGGTGGTGCGCCCCGAGGGGCTGACGATCGCGCTGGTGCACATGCTCTTCAACCTGTCGGCCGTGGCGCTGATCTTTCCGGTGAAGAAGGTGCGAAACATCCCGGTCCGCCTCGCGGAGATGATCGCCGACGCAGCGGTGCGACGGCGCGTGGTGGTCCTGATATATGGCGTCAGCCTCTTCATCGTGCTGCCGCTCCTCGGCGTGATACTGCTATGATAGGAGACTGACCATGCCCTTCGGATTGTTTCAGGGGAAAGGAAACGAGCGCCTCGACAGCATCGAGGCCAAGGTCCAGACGATGCTCGCGCACGACCGGCACGAGTTCGACCTCGCGATGGCCGCCCTCCTGGGAGATCGGGTGGCCAAAGAGGTCAATCCGGACCTCCGCTCCACCGATCGGAAGGTGAACCGGCTGGAGCGCGAGATCCGCCGGGAGCTGCTGGTGCACTCCAGCGTGTTCAAGGGAATCGACCTCCCGGCCATCCTCATCTACATGTCGGTCGTCAAGGACATCGAGAGGGTGGGCGACTACGCCAAGAACATCCTGGACCTTGCCCTCGACGGGGCGGACTTCTCGAGCGGGCCCGATGCGGGGGAGTGGCGGAGGCTCTGGACGGAGATCTCCCAGTTCATCACCTATGCCGGAGCCGTCTTCCGGGACCGGGACGTCGCTCGGGGGCGCGAGCTCCGCACCCGTGGCGATGCGCTCCTCAACCTCTTCGACGACCGAGTCTCCGACCTGGTTCGCGAAGGGGCTCCCGATGCCCAGGCGGCGGCCTACGCTCTCGCCTATCGCTACCTGAAGCGGGTGGTGGCCCACCTCATGAACCTCATCTCGGCGGTGATCATGCCGCTCGACAAGCTCGACTATTTCGACGAGGATCCGGAGGATCGCCTCGGCCGAGAGGACGATGCCGAGGGGTATTAGCGGAGCGACTCCCACCGGCTCCTGAGAGCCGGTCGCTGACGGGCTGGCGGACGACCATTCGGCGCATCCATTGAGCACGCCGCGCCTGCTCACCTGCCGATTGGAACAAGGGATCCTTCCGGGGGAATGATCAGGGCGACCGGAAGGACACCTCGAACCGGATGGAATATTGACGCAAACGGCTTGGAAGCGGGCGCTCCTCCTCTACGGGGTCGCCTCCCTCACCCTCATCCTTGGTGTAACCGCGGCTACGGTACAGTTCCCGGGCGGCTTCGACTGGGTGTACACCGTGATCTCGCGGCTCGGGTCGAGGACGCACAATCCCGACGGGGCGCCCTGGCTACTGGGCTCCCTGCTCGCGGCCGTCGCACTCCTCTGGCCGGTGACGAACATCCTGAACGACGCCCATGCGCGCCCGCGGGTCGCGATCACCGCCCTCAGGATCGGACTGATCGGCGGCGCGCTGCTGGCGGTGGAGGGGTTGTTCATGCTCGACCTGTCCGTCATCACCCGAAAGGGGCACGAGATCGTGGCACTCGCCACCTTCCTCGGACTCTACACCGGTGTGCTGGGCCTCTATCTGCACCGTATCCGGAATTACACCGCCTCCCTTCTCCCCGCGCTTCTGGTGATCCTCCCGCTTTGCGCCGTGGGCTTCAGCCAACTCGCCCTCTACTTCGACCAGCGTGATCTCGGGTGGGTCGATACCGCCTGGCGCGAGATGGGGGTTCCCTTCTGGCTCAGCTTCGCCTTCTGGCAGTGGATGGCCGTGGCCTTCCTCGGTATGGGACTCGGATATCTGGTTACGATACGGAATGTCGTGGCTCCGCGAACGGAGGGCGCGCACGGAGCTTGATGGAGCGCGGAGGTAGATGACATCACACCCCGCGACTCGACAGGAGACCACAATGGATCTCGAGACTCTTTTCCGCTCCCCCGAGGCCGATCTCCAGGATGTTCTCGCCGACCGGGCGGAGGTCGGCGTGGATGTCACCGCCGACGCCCGCCTGCACATCCGTCGGGGCGAGCAGCTCGGGTACGAGGCGGATCTTCGCGTGGAGGACCGGGTGGTCGGACGGGTCACCGCGGATGACCTCGCTCGCTTCCGTCAGCAGCTCAAGGAGCAGATCGCGAACCACGTATCGCGCGACCAGCAGCCGGACCTTTCCAGGCTCTGACTCCCGCCCTGGGGTGCCCTCCGGCGGCGGCGTGGGACGTGCAGTCGCGGTCCGCCGAATCGCTCACCTCACCAGCGAACGGGGACCGCAACATGGCAGACGAGGCCGCACGGGGACGCAGGGCAGGAAAGCCGACGGAGATCGGAAAGCGGGGTTGGAAGGACATCGGGATGCGGGTCAAGGATCGGGTGAAGGAGGATCACGTCCCCCTCCTCTCGGCCGGGGTCGCCTTCTACGCCATGCTCGCCATCTTCCCCGCCCTCATCGCCCTCGTTACGGTATACGGCCTCGTTGCCGATCCGGCGGAGGTGGAGAATCAGGTCGAAGCGTTGGTCGACGCCATCGGGCCTGCCGGTGAGGTGATCGGGGGGCAGATGTCCAACATCGCGGAAACCTCCTCGGCTGCCCTCAGCTTCGGGTTGGTCGCCTCGCTCCTCGCCGTCCTCTGGACGGCATCCTCCGGAATGCAGGGGCTGGTCAAGGCCACAAACGTCGCCTACAACGAGCCGGAAAAGCGATCGTTCTTCAGGCTCCGCGGGCTATCACTCCTCATGAGCCTGGGCGCCATCGTCTTCGTGATCCTGGCTATCGTCCTCATCGGCGTCGTCCCCGTGGTGATCGGATTTCTCGGCCTCGGTGGCACCGGGCAGATCCTGGCCGAGGTGGCTCGATGGGTCCTGCTCCTGGGAGCGGCCGTCGTGTTCCTCGGTGTCGTCTACTACTTTTCCCCCGATCGTGCCCGGGCCAGATGGCGCTGGATAACCCCGGGCGCCCTCGTGGCCACCGTCCTCTGGATCGTGGGGTCGGTGCTTTTCTCGTTCTACGTCGCCAACTTCGGGAACTACAACGAGACCTATGGCGCCTTGGGCGGCGTCATTGTCCTCCTCCTCTGGCTCTTCCTCACCTCGTTCGTAGTACTGTTGGGCGCCGAGATCAACGCGGAGATCGAGCTGCAGACCGAAAAGGACACGACACGGGGCGAGCCCCAGCCGCGTGGTGAGAGGGGCGCGGTCAAGGCCGACGAGCTCCCGGACCAGAGGAGCCGGTCCTGACGACCGAGCGGTGGAGGAGGTGGGGGCACAAAGGGGGAGATGCAGCCGCGGCACCGCAGCCGACAGGATGCGCACTCCCGTCGGGGCTCGTCAGATGCTGTCCAGCAGGTCGTCTATGGCCTTCTGGTCCGCATCCTTTCCCGCACCCGCCAGGATCGCCTGAAAGAGTGATGCGGCCTCGGCCTGGGCGTCGTCCGGATGCTGCCGATCGGCGGCGAAGCGCCGCACGTTCCCGAGGAGCACCGCGGCCATTGGAACGGCGCCCTCCGGAATCTCCGGCTTCGACTCGTCCTCGAAGGACGGAACCGACTCCTTCCACGGCTCGTCCGGATCCTCCCCGGCAGAGCGCAGCATGTCCCTCGCCTGATCCTCGGGCACCGGAAAGAGGGCCAGGATGCGACCCCTGATCTCCCCGTCGCGCTCCTCCGCCTGAAGAAGGAGCGGAGCCGTCACCTCGCCCCGCCCCGAGAGCGCCTCGCCCCCCTTCGCGTCCACCACGCTTCGCGCGATCATGCGGCCCTCGAGGAGCGTTTCCATGAGCACGGCGCCTTCCGGAACCTTGTCCGCGCTCCCCAGACGAAACCGGAGCGGGAGCGGCTGGGTCGGCCCCACCTGAAGGTTGTCGTTCGGAGTGTCGTCGAACATGGGATGCTCCGTCTCGAAATGGACGTGGTCGTGGAAGATGCGGCCGGGATCGGGCGCCGCATCGGTGAAACGGCAAGGTCAACTGCCGTAAACGCCGCTCCGGGAATTATGTAGCATCCCGCGTGCCCGGAGGCGCTGCTCCGTCCAGTATCCGGATTCCGCCCCCGCGAACCAAGCATCGATTGCGCTACGGGGCGCCCGATCCGCGGAACGATTTCCACACGTCCACCTCCTCCAGTGAAGAAATTGCACCCTCGACTCGTTCCGTAGTTATGGACGCACGAACGGAGTGGGACCTCGTAACCCGGTGCCGCAGGGGGAGCACCGCCGCCTTCGAGCCGCTTGTCCGCGCGCACGAGGCTCGTGCCCTCGCCGTGGCGGAGGGCATGCTCGGCGATGCAGACGAGGCCGCCGACGCGGTCCAGGACGCCTTCGTCCGGGCCTTCCGCTCGCTGGGGCGCCTCCGCGAGGGGAGTTCGTTCGGCCCCTGGTTCCGAACCATCCTGCGGAACCACTGCCGTGACCTGCTGCGCTCCGTGCCCACCCGAACGCATGTCCGCTGGGAGGAGGGGGCGGGGGTAGATGCGGTCAGCGAAGCCCCCCAGGCGTCGATCTCGATGGAGCGCGCCGAGCTCTCCGCCGCGGTGCGGGCGAGCCTCGCCCGCCTCTCGCCGGAGCACCGGGAGGTCCTGGTGATGAAGGAGATGGAGGGGCTGAGCTACGCCGAGATTGCGGAGGCGACCGACA
>SKRI01000229.1 GCA_007118565.1 Gemmatimonadota bacterium
CCGAGGTGGAACCGGCGCTCGTTCGCTTCGCCGCCGATCTCGAGTGGCTCCGGACACGCGGCGTGGAGGTGCGTCGGTTCAACCTCTCGCAGGAGCCGGGCGCCTTCGCCGCGAATGGGCTTGTGCGGGAGGCGCTGCAGCGGGAGGGCACGGATTGCCTCCCCCTCCTCCTCGTGAACGGCCGGGCGGCCGCCCGCGGCAGGGTATCCCTCCCGCGGGGAGATGGCGGTCTGGGCGAGCGGGGAGACGGCGACACCGGCCGGCCTGGTGACGCTCGGCGCATCACCCGGCGAATGCGACCCCTCGTCCGGCTGCTGCTGACATGAACGCGAGCAACGAGTCCCCCACCCTTCTCGACGACCCCACCCGCTTCCTCTTCTTTACCGGAAAGGGAGGGGTGGGCAAGACTTCGCATGCCTGTGCGACCGCCATCAGACTGGCCGACGCCGGGCGCAGTGTCCTCCTGGTGAGCACCGACCCCGCTTCGAACCTGGCAGAGGTCCTGGGCACGGAGATCGGCGAGGCACCGACGGACGTCGGTGGCGTCCCGGGGCTTCAGGCGCTGAACATCGACCCGGAGGCGGCCGCAGACGCGTACCGCGAGCGCGCGGTGGGCCCGGTACGCGGCGTGCTGCCGGACGCTGCCATCCGGCAGATGGAGGAGCAGCTCTCCGGCGCGTGCACCGTGGAGATCGCCGCCTTCGACGAGTTCGCCGCCCTCCTGGTCGATCCCGAGCGCATCGGCGGCTTCGACCACGTGGTCTTCGACACCGCGCCGACCGGTCACACCCTCCGACTCCTGCGGCTGCCGGCCGCCTGGTCCGGGTTCATGGAGCAGAACGAGCGGGGGGCGTCCTGCCTCGGCCCCGTCTCCGGCCAGGAGGCTCAGCGGGAGCGGTACGAGGCCACCGTGAGCGCGCTCACGGATGCCGAGGCGACCACCGTCGTGCTGGTGAGCCGGCCGGAGGCGACCTCTCTCGGTGAGGCCGAGCGGACGCGGCGCGAGCTGGCCGGCCTCGGCATCCGCAACCAGCGGCTCGTCCTGAACGGCGTCTTTCGCGCGACCGACCCGGGCGACCCGCTGGCGCGGGCGCTGGAGGCGCGGGGCGAGAAGTCGCTCGAGTCGCTCCCCGAAGGGCTGGCCGACCTGCCCCGGAGCGAGGTGCCGCTCCTGCCGAATAACCTCGTGGGGCTGGACGCCCTGCGGGCGCTCGCGGATGGCTCCGTCACGGACGCCGACGCCGCCCCGACGGAGGCATCTGCAGGGGACCGGCCCGACTATCCCGCGCTCTCCGACCTTGTGGACGATATCGCCACTGCCGGCCACGGGTTGGTAATGGTGATGGGCAAGGGCGGCGTGGGGAAGACCTCGATCGCGGCCGCGCTCGCGGTGGAGCTGGCCGGACGCGGCGTGCCGGTGCACCTCTCCACCACCGATCCCGCGGCGCACGTCTCGGAGGCGCTCGGCGGGGAGGTTCCGGGGCTGAAGGTGAGCCGGATCGACCCCGAGGCGGAGACCCGCGCCTATACGGAGCGGGTGCTCACCACCACCGGAAAGGACCTCGAAGCCGACGGCCGGGCCCTCCTGGAGGAGGATCTCCGCTCCCCCTGCACCGAGGAGGTCGCGGTCTTCCACGCCTTCAGCCGGCTGGTGAACGAGGCGCGGCGCGGCGTGGTGGTGCTCGACACCGCCCCCACCGGCCACACCCTCCTCCTCCTGGATACGACCGGGGCTTACCACCGGGAGGTGCTGCGGACCAGCCAGGTCGATCCCGAGCGGGTGACGACGCCGATGATGCGGCTGCAGGACCCAGGGCACACCCGCATCCTCATGGTCACCCTCCCCGAGACCACCCCGGTCACCGAGGCCAGCCAGCTCCAGGACGACCTGCGGCGGGCCGGCATCGAGCCATACGCCTGGGTGGTGAACCGGAGCCTGGCCGCGACCGATACGACCGACCCGGTCCTCGCCGCCCGCGCCCGCACCGAGCTGCCGCTGATCGAGCGGGTCCGCGACGAGCTGGCGCGGCGGCTGGCGGTGGTGCCGATGCTGGCGCAGGAGCCGGTGGGAGCGGACCGGCTCCGCGACCTCGCGCGCGGTGCGCCCGCCTCCGGGCAGCCGGCATGATCCGCATGTCGACCGCATCTCCTATCTCCACGCCTGACGCCTGATGACCCCGAAGGAATCGCTCGAAGAGCGAGCCGCACGTCCCGAGCCCCGGCACCCGGTTCCCGGCCCGGAGGTGAAGGAAGCATCTTCCCACGACCTCGGGTTCTTCGGTCGTTACCTCACCATCTGGGTGGCGCTCTGCATGGTGGCCGGTGTGGCGCTCGGCCAGCTACTCCCCGCGGTGCCGGAGACGCTGTCGCGGTTCACCTACGCGCAGGTGAACATCCCGGTCGCCATCCTCATCTGGCTGATGATCTACCCGATGATGGTGCAGGTGGACTTCGCCAGCATCCTCGGGGTCCGCCGGCAGCCGAAGGGTATCACCATCACCCTGGTGGTGAACTGGCTGATCAAGCCGTTCACCATGTTCGTCTTCGCTTGGTTCTTCCTGCAGGTCCTCTTCGCGCCGCTGATCGAGGCCGGGCTGGCGCGGGAGTACGTGGCCGGCGCCATCCTGCTGGGCGCGGCGCCGTGCACCGCCATGGTGTTCGTCTGGAGCTACCTGACGCGCGGGGATCCCGCGTACACGCTGGTGCAGGTCGCCATCAACGACCTCATCATGCTCTTCGCCTTCGCCCCGATCGTGCTTCTCCTCCTGGGGCTCACCGACATCACCGTGCCGTACGACACGGTGCTCCTCTCGGTGGTCCTCTACATCGTGATTCCGTTGGTCGCCGGCTACCTGTCGCGCATCTGGCTGATCCGCGCGAAAGGGGTCGAGTGGTTCGAGAACGTCTTCCTCAAGGCGCTGGGGCCCGTGACCATGGCGGGTCTGCTCCTCACCCTCATCCTCCTCTTCTCCTTCCAGGGGGAGACGATCCTCGGCAACCCGCTCCACATCGCGCTGATCGCGGTGCCGCTCGTCATCCAGACCGTCTTCATCTTCGCCATCGCCTACGGGTGGGCGAAGGCGTGGCGGGTGCCGCACGACGTGGCGGCGCCGGCCGCGCTCATCGGCTCGAGCAACTTCTTCGAGCTGGCGGTGGCGGCCGCCATCGTCCTCTTCGGCCTCCACTCCGGCGCCGCGCTCGCGACGGTGGTGGGCGTGCTGGTCGAGGTGCCGCTCATGCTGATGCTGGTCCGCTTCGCCAACCGGACGCGCCACCACTTCCCGGCTCCCGCCACCGCGGGATAGCCATGGATTCGGGAGATGGAGCACGCGGGACGCGAGAGATGAAGATCCGGATCGAGCCGGCGGCGCGGGCATACCTGGCCGGACATGACAACGCGGTCACACTCCGGGGATCGCGCCGTCACGGCTGCTGCGGGGGCACCGCCTTCGTCCCAGTCGCCGAGCCGGGCCCACCCGCCGACCTGTCCGGCTATCGAACCGTCGATGCGAACGGGATCACCGTCCATCTGGAGATGGAGATGACGGCCGGACCCGCGCCGCTGGTGATCGGCCTCGACGGCCTCTGGCGGTGGAGGCGCCTGCGGGTGGATGGCACCGCCATCCGCATGTGAGCGACTCCCGCACCCCTTCCTCGACACCGAATTTGACCATGCTCGACCACATCGCGGTGGCGCTGGACCTTTCGCCGGCAGCGGACTCGATGCTTCGTTGCCTCCCGCGACTGCGCGAGGTGGGCGCACGAACACTGACGCTGATCCATGTGGCGGAGATCGACTACCCGGTCTTCGGGGCGGTCTCGGAGCTGGAGCGGCACCGGGTGCGCCTGGCCGCCGCGGCGAACTCCTTGGAGACCGAGGGCTTCGCAGTGAAGGTGGTGGCTACGGCCGGCAAACCCGCCGTGGAGATCCTGAACGCGGCCCGGGAGCATAGCGCCGGCCTGGTGCTGGTCGGCTCGCGCAGCCACAGCCGCGTCCGCGAGGCCTTCGTGGGGAGCGTGGCCATGGAGGTGGTGCGTCGCTCCACCCTCCCGGTGCTCGTGCAGCGGATCGATCCGGAAGACGGCGACGAGCCGCCCGCCGCCTGCTGCTTCAACCGCGAAACCGAGGTGCTCTTCCCCACAGACTTCTCGGAGTCGGCCGAGCAAGCGGCCTCGCTCGTGGAGACGCTTGCACGGGAGGGGCTCCGCACCTTCACCCTCCTGCACGTGCGGGAAGATGGCGAGGAAGGCGGAGACAACGTTCTCCACCGGCTCGACCGACTCGCCGGCCGGCTGCGCGAGGCCGGCGCAGCCACCGTGCGGACCGAGGTCGCCCCCGGGACGCCCGCGGAGGAGATCCTCCGGACGGCTGCCTCGCGCCCCGAGGTCCTCGTCGTCATGGGGACGCGTGGCCGCGGCCGGGTTGCGGGCGCCGTGCTGGGGAGCGTCAGCCGCGACGTCGTGCGGGAGGCTGCCGGCTCCGTGCTCCTCGCCCCGCCGCGGTCCTGATCCCGTTATCTAGCGAAACGAGACGAACTCCTCCGATGCGCATCGCCCTCATCTCCGACATCCACGCGAACCTCCCCGCCCTGGAGGCCGTGATCGAGCACATCAACGGCACGGACGGCATCGACGCCACCTATCACCTGGGGGACCTGGTCGGCTACGCGCCCTGGCCGAACGAGGTGGTGGCAATGCTGCATGACTTACACGTTCCCGGGATCGCCGGGAACTACGACTCGACCACCGCCACCGACTACAAGCACTGCGGCTGCAAGTACGAGGACCCGCGGCAGGAGGAGCTCTCGCACCTGTCGTATGACTGGACGCGGAATCACTGTTCGGCGGAGACGAAGCGTCGGCTCGGCCGCCTTCCCTTCCGGCTCGACCTGCGGCCGAACGGCGGGCACGCGCCGGGACCGACAGTGATCCTCGTGCACGGGACGCCCACGCTGAACACCCTCTACTGGACGGAGGACCGACCGGATGGATTCTGCCTGAAGATGGCGAAGATAGCCGGTGCGAAGTCGGGCGACGTGCTCTGCTTCGGCCACACCCACAAAACCTGGCACCGCGAGGTGGAGGGCATCCACTTCGTGAACACCGGCTCGGCGGGGCGCCCGAAGGATGGCGACTCGCGCGCCGGCTACGTGGTGCTCGACCTCGGCGGGGAGGCACCGGAGGTGGAGATCGTGCGTGTCGAATACGATCTGGAGCGGGCGATGCAGGGGATCCGGCAGAGCGACCTGCCGGACGACTTCGCGGAGTATCTGCGGACCGGCGGCATGCCGGAGCGGTCAGGCGCGACAGCGGAGTCGAGCTGAGGAGGGATGATGCTCTCGATCCGGTCGACCGCTTCGCCTCGAAAGGGCAAACGCGCGTTTAATGCAATGTCGATGCCGTAAACAAACGGGTCCGCTCCTTGCAAAACCGTGCCGGCAACCAAGGAGGCGCCATGACACTACACAAGTATTCCGATCGTGAGAACACCGGCACGGGGCCGGGCACGGTCGACGTTCGCGACTGGGATGTTCGGACGAGGAGCGACGATGAGGATGTCGGCAAGGTCCGCGACCTGCTCGTCGACGACGGCGGTAAGGTGCGCTACCTGGATGTCGATCTCGGCATCTTCAGCAAGCGCGTGCTCGTGCCGATCGAGCGGACCACGCCCGATGCGGCCGACGAGGTCGTCTGGGTCGACGGTCTCGACAAGGACGGGTTCAAGGACATTCCGAAGTACGACGGTGACATCGCACGGTTGAACGCCGACTACGAGGAGGGCCTTCAGCGCGATTATACGGCGGCCGAATCGTCGCGAGCCTCGGCCTCATCCGCTGGTGGCTCGACCGCACGTGGAGCCGATCGCGCGACAGTTTCGTCCGCTGGTGGCTCGACCACCCGCAGGGACGACCGCACGACAGCTTCCGGAGTCGGGGGAACCACGGCCGGCCGGGGACGCACCGATGCGGAGTCCGAGCGTCGGGAGGAGGAGGCCGAGCGCGTCGAGGCGACTCGTGAAGCTTCGCCGACCGGCGACAGCCGCCTCGCGCGGATCAGCGAGCTCGACGACTACGAGGTCGCGGACGATCACAAGGATGTCCGCGGCTGGGACGTGGTGGCCTCGGACGACCGCAAGATCGGGGGAGTCAAGGATCTGGTGGCGGACACCTCCGCGATGAAGGTCCGCTATCTCGACGTCGAGCTCGACAGCGATTTCCGGCGGAGCGAGGAGGAGGGTCGGGTGCTGATCCCGATCGAGCAGGCACGCATCATCGACGACCCGAAGTCCGTGCGGCTCGATTCCATGGGCTCGCACCAGGCGGGTGATATCCCGACGCATCGCGGCAAATACGATCGCGACTACGAGACGCGGGTGAGCCGTGCATTTCCCACCGGCTCCGCCGGTGGCTCCACCGACTCCAGGAGGTAGAGATGGCCGAGATCGAGATTCAGAAGAAAGAGGGACCCCCCGCTTGGATTTGGGTCGTCGGAATTCTCGCCCTCCTGGTGCTCGTCGGGGTGATCTGGGCGCTGACCCAGGGAGGCGACGATCGCGATCGCGACCAGGATCGAGCCCGCGGGGACACGATCGGGAGCTACCTGGTCGAGCCGGCCGACTTCGTCGCGCCGGCGTTCGTCACCTTCAGCGGCGAGCCGGAGCACGCCTAGCCGCCATCGACGGCAGAATCCTTTCAGGATGACGCCTGAAGGTAGCAGCATGAAGAGCGCGGGAGACGGAGCACCTCCGTCTCCCGCGCTCGTTTCGTAGCGCTCCAGCGAGCCAGGCCCCTTCGCCCGACTCAATTCGGTATCGATCCTGCACCGCCGCCCGGCAGCCATCCGGGCTCGCAGATCGCTTCAGCATCCTCCGCAACGTTGTCCAAGACCCAGAAGAACGTCGTCATCGTCGGCGCCGGTGCGCGCGGCAACAAGGTGTTCGCCGACCTGATCTCCCGGTTCGATACCGGATTCGTAACCCGCGGCGTTGTCGAGCCGGACGAGGCCAAGCGGGAGAGCTTCCGCGTCCGGTACGACATTCCGGAGGAAAACGTCTTCGCCTCCATCGACGACTTCCTGGAGGCTCCGCGCTTCGGCGACATCGTCTTCATCTGCACGCCGGATCCGACCCACTTCTCCCTTTGTAAGTCCGTCTCCGAGAAGGGATACGACATCCTTCTGGAGAAGCCGCTCGCCACCACGCTCCCTGACTCGCTCGCGCTGCTCGACGTGGAGCAGACGTACCGGAACCGGATCTTCGTGGCGCACGTGCTCCGGTACTCGATCTTCTTCCGCTCCATCAAGGAGATCATCCAGTCGAAGCGGCTGGGGGAGGTGCAGGACATCTACCTGAGCGAGAACGTGGGGCACTGGCACTTCGCGCACAGCTATGTGCGGGGGAACTGGCGGCGATCCGACCAGGCGGCGCCGATCATCCTGACCAAGAGCTCCCACGACCTGGACATCCTCTTCTGGCTGCTGGAGCAGCGGGTGCTATCGGTGGTCTCCTACGGATCCCTCAACTACTTCCGGCCGGAGCACGCGCCGCCCGAGGCCGCCGAACGCTGCGTGGACTGCCCCCTCAAGGACGACTGCCTGTACAGCGCGACCCGCTTCTACCTGAACGAGGAGCCGGACTGGCCGTACAGCGTGATCGCCCCGCCCCCGGATTCGCTGGAGGCGCGGCAGAAGGCGCTCGAGGAGGGGCAGTACGGGAGGTGTGTATGGAAGTGCGACAACGACGTATGCGACAACCAGACGGTCGTCCTCGAGCTGGAGTCGGGGGCGCACGCCACCTTCAGCCTCTACGCGCACACTGCCGATAACACGCGGAAGGTGAAGATCCTCTTCGAGCGGGGCGAGCTCGCCGGCGATCTCCGCAGCAACGACCTGGTGATCTCGCACTTCACCGGGAAGCCGTACGAGTTCCGGGAGGAGAAGGTGACGCTCGGCGCTCCCACGGACAGCCATGGCGGGGGTGACCTCCAGCTGCTCTACGCCCTGCACGACCACCTTACCCGGGGCGAGCACGAGGAGATCATCACCTCCCTCAAGAGCTCGGTCACCAGCCACGTCCTCGCCTTCCTGGCCGAGGAGTCACGCACCAACGAGAATCGGAAGTTGCCGATTCCGGAAATCTTCCGGGAGGAGGAGGACGAGCCCGCGCCTGCGGAGACCGCCTCCTGATCCCGTCCGTCGGCGTCGATCCCCCGCGCCGGTGGCGATCCGGCAAGCAGTCGATTAGGGAGGGGACCGAGGCCCCGCCCGGGAGGCGGGCGGAACGACGATTCCCCGATTGTTCCGAGAAGACACTGGCGTCGCCCATGGCTGAATCCCAATATGAAGCGCCTTCCTCCCAAAAGGCGGGGCGCCACGCGCCCGGACTCCCGCGGCACCGCGCCCGACGGTCGGCGCGCGCGGCGGGACGTCATCCGATCCTCTCCCGAAAGGAGCAGCCCGCTTCATGCCCTCAGCTTCTCGACGTCCCTTTCGCCCCCGTGATCCCCTCTCCTTCCTCCTCGTTTCGGTCCTCCTGGCGGCAACCGCTGCCTGTGAGCCCGAGCCGCTCGATGACGCGGAGAGGGACGGATGGCTCACCGGCCCGGAGGAGGAGCGGCATATGGCCATCGAGCGGCAGTTCGGCGGCTTCTCCGCCACAATGTGGGAGGTGGGGTACCGCTACAACGTCCTCTACTGGGCCGGTGAGGACCGGAACTGGGAGCTAGCCGCCTACCAGATCGAGAAGATACGCTCCGCCATGGAGAACGGCTTCGAGCGCCGCCCGGCGCGGGAGCCGTCGGCGGCGTCGTTCATGGAAACGTCGCTTCCCTCCCTGGAGAGCGCGGTCCGGGAGCGCGACCCCGTCCTTTTCGAGGACCGATTCCTTGCCCTCACCCTGAGCTGCAACCGCTGCCACGCCGACGAGGGCATGGGCTACGCCCGCGTGACGCGCCCCGACCACCGCGCCGCGCCGCTCGGCCCTCCGGCCGATGATCCGGCGGGAGGTGACCGGTGAGTGTGCCCGAGATGCGAGAAACCCGCTCGCGCACTCTCCTCGCGCTGGCCTTCGTGGCGCTTGCCCTCCTCGCCATCTGGTCGCTGAGTCCGGCGGCGCTCCCCGAAAACGGCCACATCGGCTTCTACAGCCTCCTTCCGGCGCTGGTCACGGTCGTCGTCGCCTTCATCCTGCGAGATGTCCTCGTCGCCCTCTTCCTGGGGGTGGCCGTGGGGGGCGCGGTGAGCGGGCAGTGGAACCTGCTCGACGCGTATATCCTGCCGGCCATTGGCGACCGCTCGTACGCGCTGATCCTCGTCGTCTACCTCTGGGCCCTCGGCGGCCTGCTCGGGCTCTGGACGCGAACCGGGGGCGCGCAGGCCTTCGCCACCTGGGCGGGGAGCAAGATCGTGCGGGGGCGGCGCTCGGCGCGCTTCTTCGCCTGGCTGCTGGGAATTCTCTTCCACCAGGGCGGCACCATCTCCACCATCCTGGCCGGAACCACGGTGCGGCCGGTGACGGATGCGCAGAACGTGTCCCACGAGGAGCTCACCTACGTCATCGACTCCACGGCCTCCCCGGCCGCCACCGTCATC
>SKRI01000139.1 GCA_007118565.1 Gemmatimonadota bacterium
GCGCTCCTCGACGAAGCGCTGGCGCTCTTCGGGAGGGAGGTCGAGGGCGGCCGTCACGATCCGGTCGACCTCGTCCCAGCGATCCAGCAGAGATCCGTCCGCCATGATCAGACCGGTTCGCTGAGCGAAGGTCTCGCCCCCAACGCGCGGCCGAGCAAAATGTGTCGGAGCTCGGCGGTGCCATGTCGGATTCTTTGAGCAGGGCGATCAGCGGGAGGCGCCGCGTGGTCCGGCGACGGCAGAGGGCCCGGGGGAGGATGGCCGAGAAAAGCTTTCATGGGCGGCGTGGATAAGGGAGGGAACCGCCTGATACCTCACATAGAAGGATAAAATGAGAAGTTACCGAGAGCAAGGCATCAAGGGAGATCCTCCCTATCACCGCGCATCCGAGTGAATACGGCCCAACAGTGGATCAACCTGGAGCGAAAGGGGCGTCTGAAAGGGCTACGGACGACCCCTCCGGCAGCCGCACATCACTCCGGGGGCACCGCCGATGGGTGGAAGGAGTTCCCGGAGTCGGGAAGCGGGAGGAAATCGAGATACCGACCCTTCACTTCCTGCTCTTCGGCGATCCATTCCTCGAAGGCGGACTCCACCAGCCCTCCGGAGTCGGTCTGCTCCCGGGCCGCGCGGGTGGCCAGATGGTTGGCGTACTCGTTCTGCGGGTGGAGAGCATGGCCCTTCACCCATCGCCACTCGATCTGATGGCGCCGCGCGACCGGGAGCAGCGCCTTCCAGAGCTCCACATTCTCCACGGCGCCGCTCTTTCGTCGCCACCCCCGCCGCACCCACCCGTGGATCCAGCTCGTCATGGCGTCCACCAGGTAGCGGCTGTCCGAGGTGAAGACGACCCGGGAAGGCCGCTTCAGCGCCGCGAGGGACACGTGCGCGCTGCGGATGGCCATGCGGTTGTTGGTCGTGTCCGGCTCGCTCGTCCAGAAGTCCCGCCGGATCCATCCCTGGCGGTCGCGGAAGGTCTCGACCAGTCCACCAGCTCCCCCGGGACGGTTTCGTCCGCGGAACTGGTTCCCGAGGCAGGATTCGTCGGCGAAGATGTGAACGAGCGGTAGCGTGGACACGGCAACTCGGTGCGGGAGCGGTCGGGCGCGCAATCTACCTTTCCGGCATCGACGGGGAAACTCGCCAGAGGTCTGTTGACAGTGGGGGGTGGGGGAATAGATTGCGCAATCCGGAGGAACCGCCCCTCGTCGATCACGCTCCCGCCGGTTCCGAGCAGGGTCGATCCGGCTTGACGCCCCGCATGAGGCCGGCTTACGTTACGCTCCGTAAGCGGCGCCACCACAACTTCTTACCTACCCCTCTCCCTCGTGGCTCAGTCCAGAGCGCTCCTCGGGTGCCTCGCCGGAATCGTGATCCTCTTTGCAGTGGGATTCGTGGTGACGCTCGTCTTCGCCCTCCGCGGTGAGCAGAGCGATCTCTTCCGCTCCGACCGCATTGCGCTCCTGACGCTGGATGGGGTCATCGCGAGCGACGCCGATTTCCTCCGCGACCTGAAGCGCTTCCGCGATGATCGCTCGGTCCGGGGGATCGTGGTGCACGTCGATTCCCCCGGTGGTGCGGTCGCTCCGTCGCAGAGCATCTACCAGGAGCTCCGGAAGGCCCGCGAGGACGGGATGCCGGTCATCGCCTCGATCGGCTCGATCGGGGCCAGCGGCGGGTACTACATCGCTCTGGCCGCGGACTCCATTCTCGCGATGCCCGGGTCGATCACCGGATCCGTCGGCGTCATCATGCAGTTTCCGAACGTCGAGGATCTGTTCGAGAAGGTCGGCGTCTCCATGGACGTGGTGAAAAGCTCCGACCTCAAGGATCTCGGGTCTCCCTTCCGCGATATGTCCGGCTCCGAGCGCGACGTGCTGCAGTCGCTGGTGAGCGACGTCTACGAGCAGTTCGTGGACGTGGTCGTGGCGGAACGCGGCATGGACGAGGCGACGGTCCGCGGCCTGGCCGACGGGCGGATCCTCTCCGGACGGCAGGCGCTGCAGGTCGGGCTCGTCGACGGGCACGGCAACCTTCCGGACGCCATCGCCATGGCAGGCCGGATGGCAGGGCTCGGCGACGACCCCGCGATCGTGCGGCCGCCGCGCCCGCGACCCTCGATGTTCGAGCTTCTCGTTTCCCGCGCCGCCGGGAGCGTCTTCGACGGAATCGGCGCACGCGTCTCCGAGCCGTTCCGGGGCCCACAGCTCCGTTACATCGCCCATTGAGGCGATCGTTTTTCACGCCTCCCGGAAATCCTTCCGGTGGCATCACCTCTCCTTTCCACGGAGGAACAATGACGAAGGCCGATCTGGTCCAGCAGGTATCCGAGTCGATCGGACCCGGAGTGACCAAGAAGGACTGCGCAGTGGTTGTCGATGCATTTCTCTCGGCCGTGAAGGACGCCCTGGCCGAGCACGAGAACATCGAGATCCGCGGCTTCGGAAGCTTCAAGGTGCGGGCGCGCAAGAGCCGCCTGGCCCGGAACCCGCGGACCGGTGAGCCGGTCGAGGTGCCACCGCGCACGGTTCCGGTGTTCAAGCCGTCCAAGGACCTCCGGGAGCTCGTCGAAGCGCAGCCCGTCGGAGCCTGACGTACCGGGCACTTCTACGATTCTCCGCTCCCCAGATACCCTGCTGAGGCATTCATGCTCATCCAGGAAGTCACAACCGACCTCGAGCCGAAAGAGGTCATCTCCCGCGCGCGCGTTTTCTTCACCGAGCGGTACTCGCCATACGCCGGATTCATCGAGGACGAGGGGCCGACCTTCATTCGCTTCCGGGTCGAGGCCGGCACGCTGATGATCGGCGTCGGCCGCCGCGACGGCCGCAACGTGGTGAGGGGCTCCACCGCCCGACTTCATCACGAGCTCTCCCAGTTCCTCTCCGGCCTCGCCCTTCCGGAGGAGGTTCGCCGCAACCGGATCGGTCGAGCGTCGGCGCTGCCGGCGGCGTGACCGGCAGGGAGCGAACGCGCTACGCGAAAGAGGGTAGGGAAGGGCGGCCGACGCGCTCCCCGCACCTCGAGGCTCGATGAAGGTCCAGGTTCTCCTCTTCGCGGCATTCCGGGAGATGACGGGTGCCGAGACACTGTCCGCGGACCTTCCGCCCGCATCGACGGCCAGGGATCTCATCTCCCACCTCCGCACGGAGATGGGCCACTCCCGTATTCCCCCCGCGCCTGCTGTGGCGGTCAACGCTCGCCACGCCCCGCTCGACACCCCCCTCTCCGACGGTGACGAGGTGGCACTCATCCCTCCGGTGGCGGGCGGATAGCATGGTGCGCATCCGCATTTCCCCCGACCAGATCGACCCTGCGGCGCTCCTGTCACGCGTCCGCTCGGACGCCGATGGCGCGGTTCTCCTCTTCGTGGGGACGGTGCGCAACCACAACGAAGGGCGGTCGGTCGAGCACCTCGAGTACGAGGCATACGCGGAGATGGCCGAGCGCGAGCTCGCGGAAATCGCCGCCGAGGCGGCGGAGCGGTGGGAGGTCGGGGACGTGGCGGTCGAGCACCGCACCGGACTGCTGCGGATCGGTGAGGCGAGCGTGGCGATTGCGGTGGCCTCGCCGCACCGGGAGGCGGCCTATGCGGCGTCGCGCTACATCATCGAGGAGCTCAAGAAGCGGGTTCCCATCTGGAAGCGCGAGGGATACAGCGACGGGAGGAGCGAATGGGTGCGCGGCTGCGCCCACGGCCCCGCCGAAGAGCCTGCGGGCGCGGAGAGGGATAATGGGTAGCGGGCTCGTGCAGCTCGGCGCTCCGCCCGCGCCGACCGAGCGGCCGATCCCCGACGGGCCCATGGCCGACGGCTTCGGGCGCCGGGTCGAGTACCTGCGCATCTCCGTGACCGACAAGTGCAACCTCCGCTGCGTCTACTGCATGCCGGAGGAGGGGCTTCCCTGGCTGCGACGCGAGGAGATCCTCTCCTACGAGGAGATCGAGCGAATTGTGCGGGAGATGGGGGAGATGGGGCTGCGCCGCGTGCGCATCACCGGCGGGGAGCCGCTGGTTCGGCGGGATCTTCCCGCCCTCGTCCGCCGGCTGCGGCGGATTCCCGCCATCGAGGACATCTCCCTCTCCACCAATGCGGTTCTCCTTGCCGGCCACGCGGACGACCTGCGTCGGGCCGGGATCGACCGTCTGAACGTCTCCCTAGACTCGCTCCGGCCGGAGCGGATCGACGCCATCTCCCGACGTCCGGGGTCGGCTGCGCGCATCTTCGCGGGGCTCGAGGCGGCCGAGCGGGTGGGCTTCGCGCCCATCAAGCTCAACTGCGTGGTGATGCGCGGCCGGAACGAGGACGAGGTCGAGGACTTCGCCCGCATCACCCTCGAGCGGCCCTGGCACGTCCGCTTCATCGAGGTGATGCCGACCGGGGACAACCTCCCGGTCTCGGACGGGGAGTACGTCCCCGCCGGGGAAGTCCTCGACCGAATTCGCGCGATCGGGGAGCTGCGCCCGGTCCGTGGTCCGATGGGGAACGGCCCCGCCACCTACTTCGCCTTCCCGGGCGCGGTCGGGACGGTGGGCGTCATCACCCCCATGAGCCACAACTACTGCGACCGCTGCAACCGGATGCGCCTGACGGCGAACGGGCAGCTGCGGCCCTGCCTCTTCGGTGACTTGCAGACGGATCTGCGGGGCCCCCTTCGGCGCGGAGAGCCCATCTCCCCCCTCGTGAAACGGACCCTGCGCATCAAGCCGGAGCGCCACCACCTGGTGCGCGGCAGCGCGGCGGGAAGCGGCGGGCTGCGCGCGCTCTCGGAGGTCGGCGGCTGAAGCGATTCGCCGCACGATCGCTCCTTCCCCTCCGCCACTCCCCATGAAGTTCCACCCCGAGGAGGCTTTCTCAGTGGTCACGAGCAGGATCCGCTTCCACCGCCGGACGCCCCCCGGTTCGGCTCCGGGAACCCTCGTCTCCGTTCCGGATGCGCCTCCGCCCGTCATCCGGGTCACGGGGTTCGACTCCGAGGCTCTCGAAGAGGATGTGGTAGCATCGGCGGCGGAGGCGCTTGCCTGGCGGGAGCGTCACTCCACGATCTGGATCAGCGTGGAGGGGGTGGGCGACGCTGACACCGTTCGGGAGCTCGGGGAGGGGCTGGGGCTCCATCGCCTTGCGCTCGAGGATGTCGTCCACGTGCATCAGCGGGCCAAGCTCGAGCCGTACGCCGACCACATCTACGTGGTTTGCCAGATGCCTGAGGCGGGGGGCCAGATCGAGACGCAGCAGCTTTCCCTCTTCGTCGGCCCCGATTTCGTCGTCTCGTTCCAGGAGCGCCCGACGGCGAGCTTTGAGCCGATCAGGGACCGACTTCGCGCCGGTCGCGGGAGGATTCGGTCCTCCGGACCGGACTACCTCGCGTACGCCCTGCTCGACGCAGTGGTCGATCACTACTTTCCCGTCCTGGAATCGCTCGGGGAGCGCCTGGAGACGCTGGAGGAGCGTGTGGTCCTCCAGCCGGACCGGGAGGTGATGCGCGGCATTCACGAGGTGAAGCGCGATCTGCTCCTCCTCCGCCGGGCCGTCTGGCCCCTCCGGGACGCCTTGGGCGCTCTCTACCGTGATCCACTGGAGGTGGTCAGCGCCGAAACGCGCCCGTTCCTCCGGGACTGTCACGATCACGCCTTCCAGATCCTCGATCTGCTCGAGACTTACAGGGAGGTCGCCTCCGGGCTCATGGACGTCTACCTGTCGAGCCTGGGGAACCGGACGAACGAGATCATGAAAGTGCTCACCATGTTCGCCGCGATCTTCATCCCCCTCACATTCATCGCCGGTGTATACGGGATGAACTTCGATCCCGCCGAATCCGCCTGGAACATGCCCGAGATCGGATGGCGATTCGGCTATCCATTCGCCCTTGCCGTGATGGCGCTGGTCGCGGGCGGCATGCTCCTCTACTTCCGACGGAAGGGGTGGCTGGGGGGAAGATGAAGGAGCGAGGTCGGGTCTCCGTGGCGCTGTACGAGCCGGAGATCGCGGGAAACGCCGGCGCCGTGGCCCGGATGTGCGCGGCCACGGGTAGCCCCCTCCACCTGATCGGCCGGCTCGGCTTCCAGCTCCGCGGACCGGCTGCGCGCCGGGCGGGGATGGACTACTGGGAGCGGGTGGAGCTTCACCGCCACGCCACCTGGGACGCCTTCTCGGCCGCGACCTCCGGCCCCCGACGATGGCTCTTCACCACCACCACCGACCGCTCGCTCTGGGAGATTGCCTTCGAGCCCGGGGACGTGCTCGTCTTCGGCTCCGAGTCGCGAGGGCTGGGGCCGCACCTGCTCGGGCGGCACCCCGAACGGACGGTTCGAATTCCCATGGCGGAGGGGGAGCGCTCGCTCAACCTGGCCATGGCGGCCGCCGTCGCCACGTACGAGGCGGCACGCCAGCTCTCGCTGCGGTGAGGCGCCCGCGGTCGGCGAGTGGAGCGGTTTCCGGCGCGGCCCAGCGCATTTTTCGAGCGCCCGGGCCGCATTGACACCTCCGGGATGGCCGCCTACGTTGCGAGTCCTGGCGAGGCAGGAAAAAACAACTTGAATCCAGTCGCGGGCCATGCAGAAGATCACGGTGGTGGGAGCAGGGAACGTCGGGGCCACTGCGGCCCAGCGCGTGGCCGAGAAGGAGCTGGCCCGCGAGGTGGTCATGGTCGACATTGCCGAGGGGATTCCCCAGGGGAAGGCGCTCGACCAGTGGGAATCGGCCCCGGTGGAGGGGTTCGACAGCCGGGTGATCGGCACGAACGGCTACGACGAGGCGGCCGGATCCGGGATCTTCATCGTCACGGCGGGCATTGCCCGCAAGCCGGGAATGAGCCGCGACGACCTCCTCAAGACGAACGCGAAGATCGTCCGCGACGTCTCGGAGAACATCGCCCGCGTAGCGCCGGACTCGATCATCATCATGGTGAGCAACCCGCTCGACGTGATGTGCTGGGTGGCCAAGGAGGCGAGCGGCTTCCCGCGCGAGCGGGTGATCGGCATGGCCGGCGTGCTCGACACCGCCCGCTACCGCTCCTTCCTGGCACTCGAGCTGGACGTCTCGGTGGAGGACATCCAGGCCATGGTGCTGGGCGGCCACGGCGACACCATGGTCCCGCTCATCTCCTACACCACCGTCTCCGGGATCCCGGTGACGCAGCTCATCGACCGGGACCGGCTGGACGCCATCGTCGACCGCACCCGCAAGGGCGGCGCGGAGATCGTCGGCTACCTCAAGACGGGATCGGCCTATTATGCACCCTCGGCCGGCGCGGTGCAGATGGCCGAGGCCATCGTCAAGGACAAGAAGCGGATCCTCCCCTGCGCGGCCTGGCTCGAGGGCGAGTATGGCATGGACGGACTCTTCCTCGGCGTCCCGTGCAAGCTCGGCCGCAACGGTCTTGAGAAGATCCTCGAGGTGGAGCTCACGGACGGGGAGCGGAAGGACCTCGAGGCTTCCGCCGAGGCGGTTCGCGAGCCGATGCGCTCGTTGCAGTGACCGGCGTCATCGCGGCGGGGTTGCATCTCGCCGCGACCGGCTCCCCCGCGGGTGCGCCGGAACATCCATCACCGACTGAACGAACCGGAAGATCCATGGGATCAGCGAGGCGCTCCACCCCGCGGGAGGCTCGGAGATGAGCGGCGTGGTCTCTCTCTGGCGCTCCACCATCGGAAAGAAGTACGTGATGGCGGTTTCGGGCATCCTGCTCCTCCTCTGGGTCTTCGCCCATGCCGCCGGAAACCTGAAGATCTTCGACGGCGCGGAGTCGTTCAATCAGTACAGCGAATGGCTCCACCTCATGGGCGCACCGGCGCTGGGGGAAAGTCAGGCGCTCTGGATCATGAGGATCGTCCTCCTCGTGCTGATCGCCGCCCACATCGTCTCTTTCGTCGCGCTCTGGAAGCTCGACGTGGGTGCGCGGCGCACGCACTACAAGAAGTTCCAGCCGGAGGTGTTCAGCTTCGCCTCCCGCACCATGCGCTGGGGCGGCATCGCCGTCTTCCTCTTCGTGGTATACCACATCCTTCACCTGACCACCGGACACGCCCACCGGGACTTCATCGCGTACGATCCCTACCACAACGTGGTGACCGGATTCCAGTCCCCTCTTGTTTCCGGGATCTACATCTTCGCGGTGATCGCCCTGGGCATGCACCTCTACCACGGCATCTGGTCCGCCTTCCAGACGCTCGGGCTGAACAACGCCAGGTACAACCGGGTGCGCAGGCCCGTCGCCGCCGTGGTCGCGCTGGCGGTGGTCGGCATGTTCATCGCCATTCCACTCGGGGTGCTCGCGGGAGTGATCCAGTGAGGGCCGGAACGGCAGGCACCGTCCAGGAGAACGTCGACACATCCGCACCGCGGGGTCGCATGAAGCTCGACAGCAGGATACCGGAGGGACCGATCCAGGAGAAGTGGTCGGAGTACCGCTTCCGCATGAAGCTGATGAACCCGGCCAACCGGCGGAAGTACCACGTCATCATGGTCGGCTCGGGTCTGGCCGGTGGCGCGGCGGCCGCGACCCTCGGCGAACAGGGGTACAACGTTAGCTGCTTCTACTTCCAGGACTCGCCGCGGCGGGCGCACAGCATCGCCGCGCAGGGTGGGATCAACGCTGCCAAGAACTACCAGTACGACGGGGACAGCGTCTACCGCCTCTTCTACGACACGGTGAAGGGGGGAGATTTCCGCTCCCGGGAGGCGAACGTCTACCGGCTGGCGGAGCTCTCGGCGAACATCATCGACCAGGCGGTGGCCCAGGGTGTTCCTTTCGCCCGGGAGTATGGAGGCTTTCTCGACAACCGCTCCTTTGGAGGCGCGCAGGTGTCGCGAACCTTCTATGCCCGCGGCCAGACGGGCCAGCAGCTCCTGCTGGGCGTCTATCAGGCGATGGAGAAGCAGGTCGCGGCGGGGACGGTGACGAACTACTCCCGCCACGAGATGCTCGACGTGATCGTGGTCGACGGCCGCGCCTGCGGCATAGTGGTCCGCAACCTGGTGACGGGAGAGGTCACGCGGCACATGGCCGACGCGGTGGTCCTGGCGACGGGGGGGTACAGCAACGTCTTCTTCCTCTCCACCAACGCGATGGGGTCGAACGTTACCGCCGCCTATCGGGCGTACAAGCGCGGTGCCGGCTTCGCCAACCCCTGCTTCACGCAGATCCACCCCACCTGCATCCCTCCGAGCGGGCACTACCAGTCCAAGCTCACCCTGATGAGCGAGTCGCTCCGCAACGACGGGCGCATCTGGGTCTCCAAGAAGGAGGGGGATACGCGGGCGGCCCACGAGATTCCCGAGGAGGACCGGGACTACTACCTGGAGCGCCTCTACCCGAGCTTCGGCAATCTGACACCGCGCGACATCGCCTCGCGGCGAGCCAAGGAGCAGGTGGACGGCGGCAAGGGGGTGGGAGCGCAGAAGAACGGCGTCTACCTCGACTTCGACCA
>SKRI01000102.1 GCA_007118565.1 Gemmatimonadota bacterium
AGCCCATTCGCGGCGAAGGCGCCCGGCTCCTGCGAGAGGTTGAACCGACGCACCTCCACGCCGCGTGTCCGGAGCCACTCGAGATCGGCGGCGAAGCGAACGAGCGCCGGTTCCACCTCGGGTCCGCAGACGCCGGTGGAGCAGCAGAGCGCGGGGTCGAAGACGAGGAGCTCGGTCATCGTCATGCGTAGGAGAGGGTGGTGAGGCCGGTCAGGAGGGCGCCGAGCTGCTCGATGCGCTCGCGGTCGGCACAGTAGCAGATTCGGGTGCCGTCCACCTCACCGTAGATAAGGCCTGCCTCGCGCAGGACCTTGAGGTGCTGGGAGACGGTCGACTGGGCGAGCGGTAGCTCCTGGACGATCCCGCCCGCCATGCAGTCCTCCCGCTCCAGCAGGAAGCGGAGGATCTTCACCCTCGCCGGGTGGGCGAGCGCCTTGGCGAGGCGGGCAAGCGTCTCGTCCGGGTCGGCGGCCGGGTCGATCGGCGGCGGCGCGGGGCAGCATTTCGGGCTCATGAGACCTCCTGGAATCGTATATCGATGAAATACGATAATGATGCTGGTCATCGAAGGCAAGGCAGGAAACGAAAAAGCCCGCCCCGGGAATCTTCCGGGGGCGGGCCGATCGGCGTTCTGCGACGTCGGGGGCGGAGGGTTCGAGCTCTTGATTGACAAAATCCGACGGTCACGCACGGGTTCTGTATCGAAAAGCGTCACCCCGACTGAGCGGACACCCAAACCGGCCGGCTATCGTTCCACGATCGCACCCCCGGCCGGCTGCACCAGGATCCCTGCATTTCTCCCCGCACAGATTTCGGCGCCGGTACGCTCCTGCCCGCGCCCGGGGCACCCGGAGCCTCGAATTGCCAGTGGCGTCTCTACTTCAGCAGATTCTTCGCGATCGTTTGCAGCTGCATGTGGCGCTGAACCCTGCGGGTTCACCGACATGGGACGGCCAGGCTTCCGCTATGCTGCCGAACCGCGTTACTTCAAAAGGTTCTTCGCGATGGTTTGCAGCTGCATGTTGCTCGTGCCCTCGTAGATCGTGCCGATCTTGGCGTCGCGGTAGTACTTCTCCACCGGGTACTCCTTGGTGAAGCCATATCCTCCGTAGAGGTCGATGCAGGTGGAGGTGACCCGCTGGGTGACCTGCGAACTGAAGAGCTTCGCCATGGCCGCCTCCTGCAGGAAGGGCTCGCCGGCGTCCTTGAGCCGGGCCGCGTTGTAGACCATGAGCCGGGAGGCCTCGATCTCGGTGGCCATCTGGGCGAGCTGGAACTGAACGCCCTGGAAGCTGCCGATCGCCTTCCCGAACTGCTCCCGCTCCTTCACGTAGCCGACGGTGGCGTCGAGCGCGCCCTGTGCGATGCCGATCATCTGTGCGCCGATGCCGATGCGCCCCTCGTTGAGCGTCTCGATGGCGGCCTTGTACCCCTTCCCCACATCTCCCAGCACGTTCTCCGCCGGGACGAAGCAGTCCTCGAAGATCAGCTCGGTGGTCGAGGAGGCGCGGATTCCCAGCTTGTCCTCCTTCTTGCCGACCGTGAAGCCGTCGAAGTCCCGCTCCACGATGAAGGCGGTGATCCCCTTGTAACCGGCCTCCGGGTCGACGGTAGCGAAGACGATGAAGATCTCGGCCTCGGCGCCGTTGGTGATCCAGAGCTTGTGGCCGTCGAGCTTCCAGCCGCCATCGACCTCCCGGGCCCGACAGGCAAGGGCGAAGGCGTCCGAGCCCGATCCGGCTTCCGACAGCGCGTACGCGCCGACCTTGCTCTCCGCCAGCTGCGGGAAGTACTTCCGCTTGATCTCGTCGGTGCCCCAGCGCAGCAGGGCGTTGTTGACCAGGGTGTTCTGGACGTCGACGAGGACGCCGACGCTCCCGTCGATGCGGGAGAGCTCCTCCACGATGAGCACGGAGGTGAAAAAGCTCGCCTCCGAGCCGCCGAACTCCTCGGGGATCTCGATTCCCATAAGCCCCAGCTCGAAGAGCTGCGGGATGAGGTCCGGATCCATGCGGGCCTGCGCGTCCATGTCGTGGACGAGCGGCTTCACCTGATCTTCCGCGAACTGCCGGACGGCATCGCGAAACATCACCTCTTCCTCGTTCAGCGTGGTCAGCGGGGCGGTCCCCGGTGCAAGATCGACTGTAGCCATTCGTCCTTTCTCGGTTCTGATGCGGAGGCGTTGCCTCCTTCGTGTCAGGCAAAATCAATATGCGGCGCGGGCCGCCGGTTGTCGAGCGAGCTCCGGCTGGCGGGAGCCGGGTCGGGGGCCCAACTTGTCCGGCTCCACGCTGCCGACCGACCCGCGCCTCCGGAACCCTCGCCCGCCGGTCATGGAATTCTGGCCGATCCTCGCCGCCGTCGTGGTGGCGGTCCTCGCGATCACCGCCTCCCTCCACGCGGTCCTCACGCGGCGCGAGGTCGGCACGACCGTGGCCTGGGTCGGCCTGATCTGGCTGTCCCCGCTGATCGGGGCCATCCTCTACTTCCTGCTCGGGATCAACCGGATCCGTCGGCGCGCCACCGCGCTACGCGGCCAGTCTCCCACCTATCGAGAGGCGGGCAGCCGCGGCCCGATCTCCGTGGCGGAGCTGCGCGAGCGCCTCGGCGCGGACCGCGAGCACGTCGCGGACATCGCGGCCGTGGGCGACCGGATGGTCGGCCGTCCGCTCCTGGGCGGCAATCGCTTCACCCCGCTCGTGGAGGGGGACGAGGCCTATCCGGCTATGCTCCAGGCCATCCGCAGCGCCGAGCGCTCCGTCTCCCTCACCAGCTACATCTTCGACAACGACGGGGCGGGGAAGAAGTTCGTCGAAGCGCTGGAAAATGCCACCCGGCGCGGCGTGGAGGTCCGCGTCCTGGTCGACGCGGTGGGCGCGCGCTATTCATTTCCGCCGATCTACCACGCGCTCCGGCGCCGGGGTGTGAGGACCGCGCGATTCATGCCGGCCGCCCTTCCCTGGAAGATCCCCTACCTCAACCTCCGCAGCCACCGGAAGATCATGGTGGTGGACGGCACGGTCGGCTTCACCGGCGGGATGAACATCCGGGAGGGGTTCTGGGCGGAGGTCTCCGGAAAGCTCCACGGGCGGGACCTGCACTTCCGCGTGGAGGGGCCGGTGGTGGTGGAGCTACAGGAGGCCTTCGCCGAGGACTGGACCTTCTCCACGGGGGAGCGTCTCTCCGGCGCCCTCTGGTTCCCGCCGATCGGGGAGGAGGGTCACACGGTGGCCCGCGGGATCAGCGACGGGCCGGACATCGACTACGAGACGCTGCCGCACCTCATCCAGGGTGCGCTGGCATCCGCGCGGCGGCGCGTCCGGATCATCACCCCCTACTTCATTCCGGACCGGTCGATGACCACCGCGCTCATGGTGACGGCCATGCGGGGGGTGGAGGTCACGATCATCCTGCCGGCCAAGGGAAACCTCGCGCTCGTGCAGTGGGCCTCGACCACCTACTGGGCGGAGCTACTGGAGCGGGGCGTCCGCATCGTCCTGAGCCCGGAGCCCTTCGACCACGCCAAGCTCATGCTGGTTGACGACAGCTGGGTGCTGCTGGGCTCGGCGAACCTCGACCCCCGCAGCCTCCTGCTCAACTTCGAGTTCAACGTGGAGTGCTACGATGCGGAGCTGGCCTGGCGGCTGAACGCGCTGGTGGAGGAGAGGCTGGAGCGGGGTCGGGAGATCTCGGCGGCTGAGGTGCGCGAGCGGCCATTCGCGCTCCGGCTGCGCGACCGCGTGGCGCGGCTTTTCTCCCCCTACCTCTGACCCGGCTCAGGGGCTACGCCGCAGCCGGGTGAGCGTCCGGTCCAGGCTGTTGGCGAACGCCTGCTTGTCCCGGGAGCCGTAGGCAGCGCTCCCGCCTGTCTCCACTCCCGCGCCCCGCAGCCCGTCCATGAAGTTCCGGGCAGAGAGGCGTGCGCCCACATTCTCCTTCGTGTACTCCTCGCCCCGCGGGTCGATCACGGCCACCCCCTGCTCGACGAGCGCCGCGGCGAGAGGGATGTCGGCGGTGACCGCCAGATCGTCCGGCTCCGCCGCATCGATGATGTGCTGGTCCGCGGCATCGGGTCCGCCCGCCACCCGGACCGCGCTGGCGAAGGGGTTGCTCGCCGGAATCTGCAGACGCTGGTTGGCCACCAGGACGGTCTCGATCTCGAGCCGCTTTGCGGCCCGGAGGACGATCTCCTTGACCTCGCGCGGAGCAGCGTCCGCGTCGACCCAGATCCTCATCTCCCTACGGCGTGTAGAAGGTGGGCGCCTCCGGCCCGACCGGCATGCCGAGCACGAAGACCCAGAGGTAGAAGAGCATGACCCAGCCGATCAGGAAGAAGATCGTGTAGGGGAGCATCATCGCCACCACCGTCCCGATGCCGAGCCGCTTGTCGTAGCGGGCGGCGAAGGCCAGGATGAGGCCGAAGTAGCTCATCATGGGGGTGATGATGTTCGTGGTGCTGTCGCCGATCCGGTACGCGGCCTGGATGACCTCCGGGGAGTAGCCGATCAGCATCAGCATGGGGACGAAGATCGGCGCGGTCACCGCCCACTGCGCCGAGGCGCTCCCCAGCATCAGGTTGACGAAGCAGCAGATGAGGATGAAGGGGATGAAGATGGCCGGCCCGGTGATGCCCGCCGAGATGAGGAAGTCCGCCCCGGTCACCGCGGTGATCCCGCCGAGGTTGGTCCATCCAAAGAAGGCGACGAACTGGGCGGCGAAGAAGACGAGCACGATGTAGAGGCCGAGCGTGCTCATGGCGCTCGCCATCCCGTCCACCACGTCCCGGTCGCTCCGGACGCTCCCCGTCACCACCCCGTACACCACCCCGGGCACCAGGAAGAAGACGAAGATCAGCGCGACGATCCCGTTCAGGAAGGGGGAGCGGAGGACCTCGCCGGTCTCGGGATTCCGCAACACGCCCCACTCCGGAACGATGGAGAGGGCGAAGAGGCCGCTGACCACGAGGACGGCGAGCCCCGCCCAGAGCAGCCCCTTCTTCTCCCCGGCGGTGAGCGGCTCGGCCGCGCTCTCGTCCTCCACCCCCTCCTCCGCGTGCGACGGGTCGTACGTGCCGAGCTTCGGCTCCACGATGCGGAGCGTCACCCAGCTCCCGACCAGGGTGATGAAGAAGGTGCTGACGATCATGAAGTACCAGTTGACCGCGGCGTGCACCGTGTACCCCGGATCGATCAGCTGCGCAGCCTCCTGGGTGATCCCGGCGAGCAGCGGATCCACCGTCCCGATCAGGAGATTGGCGCTGTACCCGCCGGAGACGCCGGCGAATGCAGCCGCCATTCCCACCAGCGGGTGCCGACCCAGCGCCAGGAAGATCACCGCCGCGAGCGGGATCAGCACCACGTAGCCCACCTCCGAGGCGGTGTTCGAGATCACCCCGGCGAAGACGATGGCCACGACGATCAGCCGGCGCGGGGCGGAGAGCACGATCCCGCGGATCGCCGCCGAGAGGAGCCCCGATCCCTCCGCTACGCCCACCCCGAGGAGGGCCACGAGCACCGTGCCGAGCGGAACGAACATGACGAAGTTGGAGACGAGGTTCTCCACGATCATGCGGAGGCCGTCGCCGTTCATCAGGGAGATCGCCTCGATCCGTCCGTCCGGGCTTCGCCCCGCCGCTCCCTCGGGACGCGGATCCGCGACCGAGACATCGAAGAAGCCCGCGATCCCGCTCACCACGACGACGCCGAGGGCGAAGAGGGCGAAGAGGGTGACCGGGTGCGGGAGGAGGTTTCCGAGCCACTCGACCACGTCCAGGAAGCGGGTGAAGGCAGTGCGTCGGGCCTCCGGAATGTCCGCCTCCGGGTCGTGCCGGGCCTCCTGGGCCTCCTCGGCGGCGATCAGCTCGTCCTCGACGTCGGGACGCGGGGGGTTCTCCATGGAATCTCGCAGGGGGAGGTGTCGACCGGATCCGCGGATGGTAGGCGCCGGCCTGGATTACGGCAAGCGAGGCATCGGCCCCGCCTTAGGGGAAGAGGATCGGGGCGAAGATCACCACCACCACGACGACCATGGCGGTGATCGGGAGGCCGATGCGCAGGTAGTCCGCGTAGCGATATCCGCCCGGGCCCATGACCAGGACGTTGGCGGGGTGGGAGACCGGGCTCGCGAGCGCGGCTGAGCAGAGTGCCACCCCCATGAGGAGCGCCTGGGGGGAGATGGCGATGTCCGCCGCCGCTCCCAAAGCGATCGGCGCCATCAAAACCACCAGCGCCGCCGCCGGGATGACCTGCGCGCCGGCCACGGTCAGCAGGCACAGCCCGGCCAGCACGGCGCGAGGCCCCAGCGCGCCCGCCGACCCCACCACCCCCTCCGCCATGAGGGCGGCCGCGCCGCTGATGTCCAGCGCGGTTCCCAGGGGGAGCATTCCCGCGATCAGGATCAGCGCCCGCCATTCGATGGCTCGGTAGGCCTCGTCCAGGGCGAGGCAGCGGGTGAGCACCATGCCGGTGGCCGCCGCGAGCAGGGCGATCTCGACCTCTAGCGCCCCGATCAGCGTCAGGATCAGGGCTGCCGCGAGGATGAAGGCGGAGACCGGAGCCCGGCGGGTATCGGGCGGTGGCTGCCCGAGGCCGGTGAGCACCAGGAAGTCCGGATCCCCGGAAAGGAGGCGGAGCTGTTGGCGGGGACCGAAGAGGAGAAGCGCATCTCCAAGGCGGAGCTCCAGGTCCCGCAGGTCGGTGCGGTACGCCTCACCGCCACGCCAGACGGCCAGCACGTCGATGCCGTACCTGTCCCGGAAGTGCGCCTGACGGAGGCTCTTCCCGGCAAGGGAGCTCCGCGGAGAGAGCACGACCTCCACCAGCCCGACGCGCGACGACTCCAGCTCGCTCAGCGAGGGAGGCGAGGCATCCTCGATCTCGAGCTTCTGGAGCCCCCGCAGCGTCATGAGGTCCTCGGCCCGCGCCTTCACCAGGAGGACGTCGTCCGCGGCGAAGGTCTCCTCGGGGGAGGGGATGAGCATAGTCCGTCCCTCCCGGATGATGCCCAGAACCGTGAGGCCGGCCGCATCCCCCAGCCGGCTCTCCAGCAGGGACCGACCGACGAGGAGAGAGTTCTCCAGGACCCGCAGGGTCACGAAACGCTCCTCCAGCCGGTACTTCTTTAGCACCTCGTCCGGCCGGAGGATGTTGAGCGGAGCGAAGTCCTGTGCGTCATCGAGCCCCGCCAGCCGGTCGTGCGGCCCCTGCACCAGCAGCACGTCGCCCTCCTCGAGGGGGATGTCCTGCAGGTCGGAGCGATGCGTGATGCCACCCCGCATGATGGCGAGCACCACCACCCCCCGCCGCTGGCGGAGGTCGGCCTGGTGGAGGGTGGAGCCGATCAGGGTCGAGTCGGGAGAAATGCGGGCCTCTCCGACGCCGATCCCGGCGGAGACCAGCCGCTCCCCGGTCTCCTGCTCGTCCTCGAGCACGAGGTGCCGCCGTCCCCGGAGCTCGCGGAGGAAATCGGGGCGTCCCTGTACCAGGAGGCGGTCTCCGCCGCGGAGGATCTCCTCCGGACCGGGCGAGAGTGTCTTGTGCCCGTTTCGGTGGATGGCGAGCACGTGAAGGCCGAGGGCCGAGCCGACCCGGCTCTCGAGCAGGCTGCGCCCGTCAAGGAGGGATCGGCGGGGCACCCGGATGAAGAAGAGCCGCTCCTCGAGATCGATGCTCCGCTGGAGGGTGGCCGAATCTTCACCCTCCCGGGTCGGGTCGCGGCTCGGAAGCGTCGTGCGGCCCCAGAGGGTGATGCCCGCCGCGCCGAGCAGGAGGAGCGCGAGTCCGAGCGGGGTGAAGTCGAAGATCCCGAACGGCTCGAGCCCCTGATCCCGGAGCGCGTCGGAGGCGAGGATGTTGGGCGGGGTCCCGATGAGGGTGGTGAGGCCGCCGAGGTGGGCGCCCAGGACGAGGGGGATGAGGAGGCGGGAGGGTGCACGGCCGGTCTTGCGCGCCACGTCCATCACCACGGGGAGCATGAGCGCTACCACGCCCAGGTTGTTCATGACCGAGGACATGGCCCCCGCGCTCAGCACGATGACCGCCACCAGTCGGGCCTCCCCCGTACCGGAAACGCGAAGGATCTGGCGCCCGATGATGCCGGCGACTCCGGTCTTGGCCAGGGAGGCGCTCACCACGAACATCGCGGCCACGATCACCACCGCCGGGCTGCTGAAGCCCGCCAGCGTCTCGGCGGGGGTAAGGATCCCGGATACCGCGAGCGCGGCGAGGACGAGGAGGGCGACGAGGTCGACACGCAGCCACCCCGTGACGAAGAACGTCACGGCGAAGAGGAGGATGGCGAGGACGATCCCGATGTCGAGCATCAGGTCAGCATCCGGGGAAGGCCGGCTTCATGGTCGTGGCGGGGAGGCGGTTTGGTAGACATGGGAGCGCGGCGGGAAGCGGCTGTCAAGCCTACCCGCTCTCCGGCGAGCCCCACCCCCCGCCCCCGGGCGTCTCCACGATCAGCCGATCGCCCGGTCCGATCTCGGCGCCATCGGCCGGGTCGAGCGGGACAACCGCTCCGTCGGCGCGGACGATCCGCTGGGCGCCGCGCGCGCCCTCCCCGCCGCCACGCAGCCCGTACGGCGCTTCCACCCGGTGCTGCGCCAGCACCGAGAGGCTGAGCGGGGCCAGGAACTGGAGCTCGCGCACGACCCCATCTCCCCCCGGCCACCGGCCGGCGCCCCCGCTGCCGGGTCGGATCGCGTAGCGCCGCACCCGGACCGGGTAGCGGTGCTCGAGGACCTCGGCGTCGGTCATGCGCGTGTTGGTCATGTGGACCTGCACCGCGGAGGCACCGGGGATGCCTTCCGCAGCCCCACCGCCGCCCGCGATGGTCTCGTAGTACCCGAAGCGGTCGTTGCCGAAGAGGACGTTGTTCATGGTTCCCTGCCCGCCGGCGCACAGCTCCAGCGCGCGGAGGAGCGTGTCGGTGAGTCGCTGGCTCGTCTCCACGTTCCCGCCGACCACCGCGGGACAGGCGGCGGGATCGTCCGGGAAGTCGGGGGAAAGGATACCCGCCGGAATCCGAATTCGAATCGGGCGCAGGAGCCCCTCGTTGAGCGGGAACGGCTCTCCCAGGAGGAGGCGGACCACGTAGAGGACCACGCTCCGCACGATGGCGGGCGTCGCGTTGAGGTTCCCCGGATGCATGGGACCGGAGCCGGCGAAGTCGAAGGTGGCGGAGCCGCCCTCCACCCGCACCCGGACGGTGAGCGGCGTCCCGTCGTCCAGGAGCTCGGTTGCCCGGTACTCCCCGCTTCCCAGCCGGTGGAGGGCGGCGCGCGCCCCCCGCTCCGCCCGCGCGGTGAGGGCGCGCATCTGCGCGGCGACCGTCTCGGCCCCCGCTTCGTCCGCGAGCCCGGCGAGCGACCGGACGCCGTGCCGGTTG
>SKRI01000111.1 GCA_007118565.1 Gemmatimonadota bacterium
AGCAGCACGTACTCCACCCGCCCTCCCCGCGCCTTCTTGTCGGTGACGGTGGCAGCGAGGAGGGCGTCCGGAGCGCCCTCGATCTCGGTGGGAAGCCCCAGTTGCGCGAGGACCTCCGCGAGGCGTTCGGCCGCGCCCGCCTCGGTAATTCCCAGCCGCTCGCCGATCCGCGCCTCGGCCACCAGCCCCATGGCGACCGCCTCCCCGTGCAGGACCCGGAAGCGGGAGACGTGCTCCACGGCGTGCGCCAGGGTGTGGCCGAAGTTGAGGATGCGCCGCCTGCCCGCCTCGCGCTCGTCCGCGCTCACCACCTCCGTCTTGAGGCGCACCGAGCGCTCCACGAGCCCGGCCAGCCGCTCGGGGTCTCGCGCCAGGAGGCGGTCGGCGTCACGCGCGATGCCGTCCAGGTACTCCGCGTCGGCGATGGCGCCGTGCTTCACCGCTTCGGCCAGCCCGGCGCGGAGATGCCGGTCCTCCAGCGTAGCCAGCGCCTCCGGATCGATCAGCACGCCACGCGGCGGGTGGAAGGCCCCGACCAGGTTCTTGCCCGCGGGGGTGTCCACCCCGGTCTTGCCGCCGACCGAGGCGTCGATCATGGCGAGGAGCGAGGTGGGGATCTGGAAATGCGGAATTCCGCGCATGAAGGTGGCGGCCACGAAGCCCGACAGATCTCCCACCACCCCGCCTCCCACCCCGACAACAGCGCCGTCGCGCCCGATCCCCTCGCCGAGCATGAGGTCGGTCAGCTCCGCCCACCGCGCCCGCGACTTGCTCTCCTCGCCCGCCGGCACCACGAGGGATGCGACCGGCGCGCCCGCCTGCCGCAGCGCCGCGGCCAGCGACGCGGCGTACCGCTCCGCCACGTTGGAGTCCGAGATCAGGGCGTAGCCCGCTGCGGGGCAGGCCTCCCGCACCCACGCCGCCGCCCGGGCGAGTGCGCCCGCCTCGATGCGAACCTCGTATCGGTGGGCGGCCGCACCGACCGGAACCCGAATCCCGCCGGTCACGGTCCGAGTTCCCCGGCCCGCTCGACACGCCCCGAATCCGGCAGCTCCTCCAGGAGCTGCCGGGCGCTGCGCTCGAGAACGGGGTGCGTCCAGCCGGGATGGATCTCGACGAGGGGCACGAGCACGAAGCGGCGGAAGTGCATCCGGGGGTGAGGGACGGTGAGCCCGGGCTCGTCGATCACGGCACTCCCCGCGGCAAGGAGGTCGATGTCGATGAGCCGTGCCGCATTCCGGGCGCCGCGCTCGCGCCCCATCTCCCCCTCCACCCGTCCTGCGAGGTCGAGGAGAATTCGCGGAGGAAGTGACGAGCGGGCCGAGATCACGGCGTTGAGGTAGGGAGGCTGGCCGGGGGCATCGACCGGATCCGTGCGGTAGAGGGAGGAGCGGCGCTCGACGGCCACCTCGGCCTCGAGGCGTCGCACCGCCTCCCGGAGCTGCGCCCGTGGATCACCGAGGTTTCCGCCCAGGCCGAAGAGGACGAGCGGCCCGGCGGGATCCCCCTCCGGCATCGAGGCGTCAGCCCTCGAAGCGGACGCGGGCGAAGGCGCGCTTCCCGCGCTGCAGGAGGTACTCGCCCCGGGTCGGCACCCGCGCCTGCCGATCGGAAACGCGCTCCCCATCCAGGGATACCGCCCCCTGATCGATGAGTCGAGCCGCCTGGCTCGTGGAGGGAGCCAGCTCAGTCCGGACCAGCAGGCGGGGCAGCCACACCTCCCCCTCCTCCGCGCTCAGCTCCTCGTCATCCGGGTGGAGGGTGTGGGCTGGCACATCGTCGGGCACCCCCTTCTCCCTGTGCACCAGGTCGAAATGGCTCTCAGCCGCCCTCGCTGCCTCGTCTCCGTGATACTGCCCGACCACGCGCGCGGCGAGGTTTCGCTTGGCCGGATACGGGTCCTCCGCCGCGGTTCGGAGCGCCGATTCCAGCGCCTGGCCCTCCAGCCCCGAGGCCAAGCGGTACCACTCGTCCAGGAGATCGTCCGGAATCGACATGGTCCGCCCGAACTGCTCCTCGGGAGCATCGGCGATCCCCACGTAGTTGTCGTACGACTTGGACATCTTCCGCTCCCCGTCCGTTCCGCGCAGGAGCGGCATGAGCAAGCAGACCTGCGGCTCCTGGCCGTAGCGCTCCTGCATGGTGCGGCCGACCAGGAGGTTGAACTTCTGGTCCCCACCACCCAGCTCCACGTCCGCCCGCAACGCCACCGAATCGTACGCCTGCATCAGCGGATACATGAACTCGACCAGGGAGATGGGTCGGTTCTCGCGCATCCGTTTGGCGAAGTCGTCGCGCTCCAGCATGCGCGCCACCGTGTACCGGGCGGTGAGGCCGAGCACGTCGGCCAGATCCATGGATGCCAGCCAGCCCGAGTTCGGCTCGATGCGGGTCCGCTCCGGATCGAGGACCAGCGCCACCTGGTCGCGGTAGGTGCGGGCGTTCTCCTCGATCTCCTCGGGAGTGAGCTGGGGGCGAAGGTCGCTCCGCCCGCTCGGATCCCCGATGCGGGCAGTATAGTCGCCCAGCACGAAGACCACGTCGTGGCCGAGCTCCTGGAAGTCGCGCAGCTTGCGGAGCGACACCGCGTGTCCGATATGGAGATCCGGCCGGGTCGGATCGAATCCCTGCTTGACGACGAGGGGCGCGCCGGTCTCGAGCGAGCGCTCCAGCTTGCGAGCGAGCTCCTCCTCGGACAGGATCTCCACGGCGTCTCGGGAGATCAGGTCCATCTGCTCTCTGACCGGAGGAAATCTATGCGTAGCCAATTTTATGTCGGGGCGAAGCAAGAGGTCGCCGATCCTCGGAGGGTCGGGCGGCGGATTCTAGCGGCGCGATCGGGAGGCGGCAAGCAGCCGCGATGATGCCTTCTCCCCGCCCGCTCTTCACCGTGGAGGCGACCGACGATGTCCTCTGGGCCGGGTAGATCAGCCGGGGTCGACGACCGTCCCCGCCTCCTCTCCACGATCTGCCGCGCCCCACTCGGTGAAGACTTCCCCCATCCAGTCGAAGATCGAGCGCTGCGAGCCCCGCATGGCGCCCATTCGCCGCCGACGCTCCTCCTCCGGGAGGTTCAGTGCGTCGCGGACGGCGATGGCGAACTGTTCGGGATCGTACGGGTTGATCGGGAGTGCCTCCGGCAGCTCGGCCGAAGCGCCCGCGAAGATGGAAAGGAGGAGTGCCCCCGTCTCGTCGGTCTGGCTCGCCACGTACTCCTTGGCCACCAGATTCATCCCGTCCTGCAGCGAGCTGACCGCGCAGATGTCGGCCATCCGGTAGAGCAGCGCCAGTCGGTTCTGGGGCACCGACTGCTTGAGCAGGTGCACCGGCTGCCAGTCGTCCGTCCCGTAGAGGTCGTTGATGTGCCACGCCTGTCGGTCCACCCGCTCGGCCAGCTCGTCGTAGGCCTCGATGTCCGAGCGGCTGGGAACGGCTACCTGGATGAAGGTGAATTTCTCGCGGAACTCGGGGTAGCGCTCCCAGAGAAACTCGAGCGCCTTGAACTTCTGCGGCAGCCCCTTGGAATAGTCCAGCCGGTCGATCCCGAGCCCGAGCTTCCCGCCCTGCGGAAGGTATCGGTCACGAATCCGCTCCATCTGCGCCGGCGCGTCCTCCACCGTCGCCGCCTCCACGAAGGCATCGATGTCGATGGAGATGGGGAAGTCGCGGACATGGGCGGTATGCCCGCCGAGCGTCGCGGTCCGGCGCTCCCAGTCGATCTCGGCGCCCGCCAGCTCCTCGGCGCAGTGCAGGAAGTTGTCGGCGAAGCTCGGCAGGTGGAAGCCGACCAGGTCGTTGGCCAGGAGGCCCCGGAGGAGGTACTCCGCCTGCGGGGATATCCGGAAGATCTCGATCGGCGGCCAGGGAATGTGCCAGAAGTGCGCGAGCGAGAGGTCGGGGCGACGCGATCTCACGAACTCCGGCGCCAGTGCCAGATGGTAGTCCTGGAACCAGACCGCCGCGTCCGATCCCTTCACCTCGTCGAGGACCGCCTCGGCGAACCGGCGGTTCACGCGACGGTACCGCTCCCAGTATCGCGAGCGGACCCGCGTCAGGTCCGGCCGCAGGTGGCAGAGCGGCCAGAGGAACTGGTTGGAGAAACCGAGATAGTACCGGTGGATGTCGTGGTGGGTGAGCCAGACCCGCCGGAGGCGGTAGCTCTCGCGCTCGGGGGGGACCCCCACCCGGTTCTGTTCGTCGACCACGGTGGCGTCAGCCTCCCCGCTCCCCCACGCTACCCAGGTGCCTCCCAGCGCCTGGAGGAGCGGGTCGAGGGCGGAGGTGAGACCGCCGGTCGGGCGCTGGACCGAGATCTCCCCGACCTCCTCGGCCCATCGGTGCTCGTAGGGCTCCCGGTTGGAGACCACGATGAACTTCCGGTCGGGAAACTGCTCCCGGAATACGGCGGCGAGGTCCGGCTTTGGTGTCGTCACGACGGGGGTGGGGTTATGTTCTGAAGCGCGCGGATTGGAAGATCTCCGATCCTGCCCGCCTGGCCAGCTGCCGTGCACGCTCGGCCGCGCCGGGCTTCCGTCGCCGGGGAGCCGGGAATCCACGCAGGGCGAGGAGAGCGACCCCCGCACCGGCAGCGACTCCCAGGACGGCACCTGCCAGGACGACGGAGCGGGGCGTTCGTTGGTCCTGGTAGTACATGGCAGTGAGAGAGAGAGCGAAGGCGTGACGGCACGGACGTCGAATTCCGCCGAGCGCGCAACGCGTGTGCCATGCTCCTTTGGAGCGCGGACTGCGGCACATTCGTTGCGCCCCGGATCGGTTTTCCGACCGTCCCTCCAGGCGCCTGCGGATCCACATCAACGACAGTTCAGGAATGGAACGCGAAACGAAAGGCGTGGTCCTTCTCGTGGAGGACAATGAGGACAACCGCACGGTCTACCGCACGATCCTCGAGCATTTCGGCTATGTGGTGAAGGAGGCGCGCAATGGGGAGGACGGCGTGCGCATGGCCCGCGAGGAGGTTCCGGACCTCATCCTGATGGACATCTCCATCCCCATCATCGACGGATGGGAGGCGACGAAGATCCTCAAGGCGGACGAGAAGACTTCGAAGATTCCGATCATCGCGCTCACCGCGCACGCGCTGGCCACCGATCGTGCCAAGGCGGAGGATGTCGGGTGCGACGGATACCTCGCCAAGCCGTGCGAGCCCCGGCGCGTGGTGGCCGAGGTCGAGCGCTTCCTGGGAGACGAGAAAGAGGTGGAGGCATGACGCAGCGGTCGGAGGCACCGTCGGCGGAGGCCGGGAAGCGGATCCTCATCGTCGACGACAATCCGGACAACGTGGAGATCATCAATGCCCGGCTGGCGAGCCGTGGCTTCGACGTCCGGACCGCCACGGACGGGCAGGAGGCGTTGGACGCCGTGGACGCGGAGCCGCCGCACCTCATCCTCCTCGACGTGATGATGCCGAGGATGGACGGGTACGAGGTGTCACGCCGCATCAAGAACAACGCGGCGCTCCCGTACATCCCCATCATCCTGGTCACGGCGCGGGATTCCACCGCCGACAAGGTCGAGGGTCTCGACGCCGGGGCGGACGACTACATCACCAAGCCGATCAACTTTCCGGAGCTCGAGGCGAGGGTTCGCTCGATGCTCCGCATCAAGCAGCTCCAGGACGAGCTAGACCGCAAGAACCAGGAGCTCGAGGTTGCCAACCGGAAGCTGAAGAAGCTCTCGATCACGGACGGCCTCACCGGTCTCTACAACCATCGCCACATCCACGAGCTGCTCATCGAGGAGTTCGAGCGGTGCAAGCGGTCGAAGCAGCCCGTCTCCATCGTCATGATGGACCTCGACCGCTTCAAACAGGTCAACGACACGCACGGGCACCCGACCGGGGACGTGGTGCTGATCGACACCGCCAGGATCCTCCGGGAAACGGCCCGCGAGATCGACAGGCTCGGCCGCTACGGCGGGGAGGAGTTCATCGTGATCCTGCCGGAGACCGGAGAGCAGGAGGCCGCACAGTTCGCGGAGCGCGTGCGGTCCCGGATCGAGGAGTTTCTCTTCACGGACGACGCGGTAGAGCTGCGAATGACCGTCTCATCCGGGGTCTCCACACTCTCGGGGGACATCGACTCGCCCGACAAGCTGCTGAAGCGCGCGGACGAAGCCCTCTACGAGGCGAAGGAAACGGGACGCAACCAGGTGATCCGCTCCTCCGAGATGAACCGGGCCGCCTGAGCGCCTCTGGACCCGATCCGTGCCCCGCCGCTACATTTCCGCCGACGCTCAGCTCTTCGCAAACGGACCGCTCCTCGACTCCACAATGGTCTCCTCCTCACGTATCCAGCTTCCTGCCGGCGGACTCTCCGCCCTTCGCCTTGCCCTGGCCGAGGTGCAGCCCGCCTCCGATTCGGTGGCCACCCTCCGGCGGATCGGATTCGAGATGGGGGAGCGGGTGCATCGGGAGCTCGCGGAACGGATCGGCGACGAGCGCGAGGGAGCGCTCGACGAGATTCCGGCGGACGAGTTCTGGAGGGAGGTATCCGGGCTCTTCGATGAGCTCGGCTGGGGGAGGCTCGGCTTCGAGGAGCTCCACCCGGGGGTCGCGAGCGTCACCTCCGGGGACTGGGCCGAGGGGGAGGCGGAGGGCCTCTCCACCCCCGGGTGCCACCTCACCACGGGCCTCCTCTCCGATCTCCTCGGCCGGGTGGCGCAGGCCGATATCGCGGTGCTCGAGGTCGAGTGCCGCGGCCGTGGCGACGACCGCTGCCTCTTTCTCTTCGGTCTTCCGGAGCGGCTGGAAGACGTCTTCGAGGAGGTGCGCTCCGGAACCGCGTACGGTGAGGCGCTGGCCTCGCTCGGCTGAGCCGCTTCACATATGGGCAGGATCCTCGCAATCGATTACGGGAAGCGACGTATTGGCCTGGCGCTCTCCGACCCCACCCAGACGATCGGTAGCCCCTACCGAACATTGACCCGCCGGAAGGGTAAACGCCCCCCCTGGACCACCCTGCTGGAGATCGTAGGGGAGCAGGAAGTCGAGCTCGCGGTGATCGGGCTCCCCCTGATGCCGAATGGGAGCGAGGGGGAGTGGACGGCCGAGGTCCGTGAGTTCGGGCGCAAGCTCTCGGAGCGCGCGGAGATCCCGGTCGAATGGATCGACGAGCGCATGACCTCGGTATTCGCCGAAGAGGTGGTCCGCTCCTCCGGCCTGCCCCGTGCCAAGCGCGAGGAGAAGTGGCGGATCGACGCTGCCGCGGCCTCGCTGATCCTGGAATCGTACATGGAGTCACGTTGAAGCTTCGCACCCTTCTTCCGGCGCTGTGCGCCCTCAGCCTTCTCCTCTCGGGGTGCGGCGGCTCCCCCCCGGAGGACGTCGACCCGGAGCGCTTCCGCGTCCCGCCGGGAGCGGGGGTCATCGTGGTCGCGGACACCCTCGAGGCGCGGGGCATCGTCTCCAACGCCTTTCTCTTCCGTATGTACGCCCGCTTTCGGGGTCAGGACCGGCCGGTCCAGGCCGGCGTCTACGAGATCCCCCCGGGAACCGCCTGGTCGGAGATCCTGGATCACCTTGTTGAGGGCCGGGTGCTCACGCAGCGGATCAACGTGCCGGAGGGGTGGACCATCATGCAGATCGGGGAGCGGCTGGCCGCCGCCACCAATACCCCGACCGATTCGGTCCTCGAGCTGCTCGCGGACTCGACGCTGGTGGAGGAGTGGAATGTCCCCGGCCCCACCTTCGAAGGGTACCTCTACCCGGCGACCTACACCTTTCCGGTGGGAACGGAGGTGGAGGCCATCGTGCGGGGGATGGTCGACCGCTATCGCGCGGCCTGGACGCCCGAGCTGCGGGCACGCGCCGACTCGCTGGGGTTGAGCGAGCGGGAGGTCGTGACGCTCGCCTCGATCATCGAGAAGGAGGCACGGGTCTGGGAGGAGCGGGACACCATCTCGGCGGTATACAACAACCGCCTCCGCCGGGGGATGCGGCTGCAGGCCGACCCCACCGTCCAGTACGCCCTCGGCGAGCACCAGACCCGGCTCCTGTACCAGCACATCGACGACGTCGCCGACAATCCGTACAACACATACACCCACGCCGGCCTTCCCCCGGGACCGATCGCCTCGCCGAGCGTCGGCGCCATCCGCGCCGCGCTGAATCCGGCGGACGTCGACTATCTCTTCATGGTGGCGCGTCCCGACGGCACCCACATCTTCACCCGCAACTTCGACGAGCACCGGGCGGCCCGCGCGAGGTTGCGACGGGAGGCGCAGCGCCAGCAGACGGATGATTGAGCGGGACGATATCTCCGACGCGCTCCGCCTCACCGTCATCACCGACCCCGACTGCGGCGCGGGAAGGAGCATAACGGAAGTCGTGGCTGCGGCGCTCGAGGGAGGCGCCCGCTGTATCCAGCTGCGCGCCAAAGAGTCAACCGCGCGGGAGATGGTCGCCCTCGGTCGAAAGCTGAGGGAGCTTACCCTCGGGGCCGGCGCCCTGCTCATCGTAAACGACCGGCTCGACGTGGCGCTCGCCATCGGGGCCGACGGGGTGCACCTGGGAGACGACGACCTTCCGGTCGGTGCCGTCCGCAGGGCCGTCCCGCCCGGACTCCTGATCGGCCGATCCGCCGACAGCGAGGACATCGCGCGCACCGCCGAGCGTGACGGCGCCGATTATCTCGGGGTGGGCCCGATCTTTCCGACGACCTCGAAGCCGGATGCAGGGGCTGCGGCGGGGATCGGTCTCATCGAGCGGATCGTGGCAGCGACCCGGCTGCCGGTCGTCGGCATCGGCGGCATCGAGCCGGAGTCGGCGGCCGACATCGTCCGGGCCGGCGCAGCGGGGGTCGCGGTGATCCGCGCGGTCATGTGTGCCGGGGATCCTGCCGTCGCGACCGCGGACTTTCTCGCCGCCACGGATCCGGCCGCCCTCGCCCGCTGATCTCTCTCCCGCGGCGTGAGGTGGGGAGAGATAGCGATCAGCCGCGCCCTTCCAGCCTCTCTAGAAAAGGGGTTAGAACCTCCCCAGGCACATAGAATTCCCCCAGAGTGAACCAGGGCTGGCCATGCCAGTCCGACCCGCCGGTGGGCACCATCCCCCACCGCTTCGCCGTCCTCGCCATCTCGTCGGCGCGCGCCGGCGGAACCCGCGGGCGCCAGCACTCGACGCCCGCAATCCCCATTTCCCCGAAATTCGGCAGGTAGCGCCCGAAGTCCCGCACCGTGGGGTGCGCCCATACGG
>SKRI01000082.1 GCA_007118565.1 Gemmatimonadota bacterium
CTGGAGACGGGGATCCAGAACGGTCCGCTCGCCATCGGCATCGTGATCCTCTCCTTCCGGGACGTTGCGATCATGAACGATGTGATCCTGATCCCGGTGCTCTACTCCCTGTTCATCGTGGTCCTGGCCAGCTTCATCACCCTCTACTTCCGGCGGGCCAACGTGGCCGAGGAGCAGAAGATCCCGAGCCTGCTCTGAGGGAGAGGGACACCCCCTGCCCGAAGCTTCGGGTGGCACCGGTGGTCCGGACCGTGCGCACCGCGTAGGAGCAGGGTGTCCGCCGGCGGCATCGGCGCAGCACCCGCTCTTCCGATCCGAGAACCGTTGAGCCAGGACAGGCGAATGCAGACGATCGTTGCCGGAGTGGGTCCGGCGTTCTGGGAGGATCCGGTGCTCCCCACCGCGCTCAACCTGGCCGCTCGGTGCGGTTCAGAGCTGCATGTCGTGCGTGCCTTCGACCCGCCGGCCAGGGGAGCCGACGAGTCGTCGAAATCCTCGGAAGCGCAGGATTCGATCGAGCAACGTCAGCGGGAGATGCTCGTCGGGCTCCAGGGACAGATAGAGGCGCTGGGTGGTGACGACCGCGTGCACAGCCATGTCCTGATCGGGTCGCCAGCACAGGTCGTCGACCGATTGGCGCGGCTCCACGACGCGGATCTGGTCGTGATCGGAGCCGCGCGCAAGCAACATCTCCCCCTGCGGATGCTCGGATCCAAGGCCGAGCGCATCATCGCCAACTCCCAGCGCCCCGTCCTCGTCATCCGCGCCCCCATCGACGCGCCGATCCGCCGTGTCCTCTATGCGACGGATCAGTCGCCGCAGGCGGGCAGACTGTTCGAGCGGGGGCGGGAGGTGGTGGCTTCTGTGATCGGTGAGAGCGGCGTCGAAAGCCGGTGCGTGCGGGTCATCTGGGGCGGGGAGTCATCCGACGAGGCAGCGGGGGGGGACGGAGATGCCGCCGGGCGCGCGCTCGACTCTCTCCGGCGCTTCCTGGCCGATCATGACGGGGGAGATGTCGAGCCCCGCGTGCAAACCAGCATGCCGGCGGGCGGCATCCTCACGGAGGCGCGCGAGTGGCCGGCCGACCTGGTGGTGATGGGCACCCGGGCGCCCGCCACCGCGGAGCGGATCCTCATGGGGAGCGTGTCCGCCTCCGTCCTCCGCGACCTCAAGGGGAATGCCCTGGTGATTCCCCTGCCGGCTGCCCAGGGATCCGAAGAGGAGAGGGCGGAAGAGCGCCTGACCTAGAGAGGGACGATCCCGGCCGCGGGCCATTCCGCGACCGGGTCAGCCCGGCATTCAAACTCGGACGACGCGTCGTACGCCGCCCCTCACCGCAGGGACTTCACGCGGTTTTTTGCTCCTCTGACGCCATCCTTGCCGGCTCCGGCGATGCGCTTCGTCGATTTCTCCGCAAAGGCCCCTACTCGGCCGCGGAGCGTCTTTGGCCGCTGCGACTTCCGCCAGCGGGCGATGCCGAGGGCCGCCGCGATCGATACGAGGCCACCCGCAAGCCAGCCGAGCCCCGAACGGTGATCCGAGGTCCACTCGGCGGATGCTTCCCCCGCATGGCGCACGGCATTCCGGCCACGCTCCTCGTAGCTTCGGATCATCTCGGCGATCCGGGATCGTTTCGAATGCTCCGGGGAGCCAGGCTCCGCGTCGTCGAGCATCGCGAGCGCCCTCTGCGCAGCTCGGAACTCCTCTTCCGACATGATCGGCTCGACGATGATGATGCTGAACGTTTCGGTGGTGGGCATGTCTTTCCGCCTTTCGTGCCGGTTGCGCGGCGCGAGGGCCGAATTGCCGCTCGCGAGCCCCTTCAGGGCACCGTCGAGAGGACGCGAAAGTTGCGCCATGGAAACATCTTGGAGCCGGGCCTCGGCGGCCGCGGGAAAGCCCGCTCTCCGCCGCTTCATCGCCCTACATGCCGCGTCGGGAACCGCCGGTCACGCGCTCTCCGCATCCGCCCGACGACCCCGGCATTCGGCCCCCGTTAGAATCAGGGCGGAACATCGAGTTCCGGGGATTCCGCTCCACACGAACGACAGGGGGAAGAATGGGTGACCAGCCGTTGTACAGCGATCTGCAGAGACTGAAGACCGAGCTCGCCGAGGAAACGGTCCTCTCGATCTACATATCGGCCGAAGATCACGACTTCGCGCGTCGCGCCGCCTGGCGGGCTCGCCTGGCGAGCCTCCTCGAGAAGGAGGAGGACGATCTCCCTGCGGACCAGGATCGGGAGGGCTTCCTCGCCGCGGTGGGCAAGCTGGAGGCGGAGCTCCGGCCGGTGAAGGGGTTCCTTCCGGGCACCGGGTGGGCCGCCTTCGTGACGAAGGAGAGGGTGTGGTGGAGCGGGGAGGTTCTGGCTCCCACGCCCGACCTCGTCCGCTGGGGGCAGGGCCCGGTGCTCGCCCCCTTCCTTCGCGCGCTCAAGCAGGAGCGGCCGGTCGCTATCGCACTCGTGGACAGCCGACATTCTCGGATCTTCCGGTACCTGAACAAGGAGCTCTCCGAGATCAGGACACTCAACGCGGCAGTGAACGCGGACGACCCGGCGGCACGGGGTGGGTCGAAGCGTGGGAGCGGGCTCCCCGGGAGCCGCGGGAAGAGCGCCTCGGACGCGGTGCAGCGAAGCCAGCTGGTGGAGCGTGACCGGATGCTCAAGGATCTTGCGCACGAGATCCCTGAGATCGCCCGGGGAGACGGCTTCGTCGTGATCGGAGGCACTCCGGAAGCGACGGCCGCGGCCGGCCGCGTTGTCGGTCCGCTCGTGGGCGACCGGCTCCGGCTCGAGCCGTCCCTCTACCTCACCATGTCCCCACCACAGCTCCGGGAGGCAGCCGAGGAGATCGCGTCGGAGATGTCGGAGGAACGCCAGACGCGCCTGGTCGACGAGATCCTCGACCTCGCCCTTTCTGGAGGCCATGGCGCACACGGGGAAGCGGAGACCCGGGCGGCGCTGAGGGCGGGTCAGGTATCCCATCTCCTGATCAGCGGCGCCTACGCCGCTTCCAACGCCGAGGAGGCGGAGGAGCTGATCACTCGTGCGATGCAGTCCGGGGCGGTGGCCGAGACGGTCGGCGGGGCCGCGTCCGAGCGGCTGGATGCCGCCGGTGGCGTCTGCGCGCGCCTGCGCTTCGTTGCGCACGTCGATCCCGAGCCGAAAGAGGCCGCCGGGATCGCCGGGAGCTGAATGCAGGGACGGCCGCTTCCCCTGTTTCGGAAGCGGCCGCCCCTGCGAGAGGCCGGAAGGCTCCGTAATCCGGGGCGGGAGCGAATCCCATCTCCCCCTACACCCCCGTGAGGCCGCGATTCCGACAGGCGTTCACGGAGCGGGGGAGGAGGGCGGTCTACCGCCGCTCCGGAGAAAGCTCATATTCCATGTGAACGTTTGCATTTCATGCGACTTCCCCCGCGGACGGAGAGGATCAGATGTCAGAAAGAGCGACCATTCCGGAGAGCGTGAACGGTGAACCGACGCTCGCCTCCATCATGACCCGTGATGTGGTCGTAATCGATGCGGCGACCGCGCTTCGTGACGCGATGCAGATGTTCGCGGATGAACAGATCACGGGCGCCCCCGTCGTCCAGGGAGGGGCAGTGGTCGGCGTCGTTTCGACCACGGACTTCCTTGCCTTCCGCGTAGAGACCGACGACGGGGTCTCGACCTTCGAGGACGAGGAGGCGGGGTATCCGGAGGAGGAGAACCCGTTCTTCCTCGACGCATGGGGCGACACCGGGCCGGATCTGATCGAGCCGTCGGCGGTGGACGCGCCGGAGCTGGATCGCTTCGGGAGTCATACCGTCTCCGACATCATGTCGCCCCGCGTCTACTCGCTCCCCTCCACCGCGCCGGTGCGTGAGGCGGCGCAGCGGCTCCTCGAGCTGCAGATCCATCGGATCCTCGTCATCGACGACGAAGAGCTGGTGGGGCTCGTTACGACGACGGACATCGTGCGGGCCGTTGCCGAGGGGATCGTCCAGGGATCCGGTACCGCCTGAGGGGTCATCCTCCATCGGCGCGCCTCCAGACCGGCCGCTCGACCGGTGGTTCACTCCGTGGGAAGAACCGGTGGTTCACCCCGTGGGAAGAGAGAGTCGGGCAGCGCGGGAGGCTCCCCACACCGACGTTTGGGGTCCGCCGGACATGACCCACCGGTATCCGTCCGATCCCGGGGAGAGTGGGAATGTGCCATCGTTCTTATGGCCGACAAAATGACCCCCGGGAAGAGAGGAGAGCCATGACGACGAAGAGCCTCACGCGTGTACAGACCGCTCGCGACGTGATGCGGCGCGAAGTGATCACGGTCAGCGCGAAGATCAACACGCTGGAGCTGGTTCGCATGATGAACCGCTACGACGTCCATGGCGCGCCCGTCGTCGATGATGCACGGCGCCTGGTGGGGGTGGTCTCGCGTGCCGACGTCCGCGCCCTGCTCCGATGGGAGCTCGGTCACGATTCAGGCGGCGACGATCCGACCGTCAGGGAGGGCCTGCTGGATGAGTTTTTCCGGTTTCCCCCCGCGGGACGGCGGGTCCTGCTGCCGGAGAATCCGGGCCTGCGCAACTATGCGGTGGAGGAGATCGTATCGGCCGCCGCATTCTCGGTTGCACCCCACACACCGATACCGACCGTCCGACGCATCATCCGGCAGGCCAGCCTGCACCGTCTGCTCGTCGTGGAGAGGGACCGCCTGGAGGGAATGATCACTCCGTTCGATCTCATCTTCCCGCGCAACGGGCGGTCATGGTGACAACGCACCTTTCGCTCGCGGGAGCTGGCTGTGACCGGGATCTGATGGTGACTCGTATCCTCTTCGACGAGGTCCGCTTCGCATGTACGGGTCTCGGAATCGCTGAAGGATCGGTTGTCCGGTGCGTTCGGCACGATGAGCGATGTGTGCATTTCGCCCGTGGATGCCTGCCCCGGCCGCTCTCGCAATTCGTGGAGGTGGCCTACCGCCTGCACTCCTCCCGGTGACGGCTGCGTGATGACCGCGACCGTGTAGAGGCGCCGCACCGGGAATCCCCGGGGCGGCGCGGGAGCGCGCCCCGAGTTGGAGGCGTCGCCCGCTCGCCCACATCCTGAACCTACCGGATGACGGAGACGCTGACCTGGCTCGGCATCCTCTTCTGCATCACCCAATCGGCATCCCTCTCCGGCCTCAACCTGGCCATGTTCAGCGTGAGCCGGCTGCGGCTGGAGGCAGCCGCCGTCGCGGGGGACGCGGTTGCCCGGCGCGTCATGGAGCTCCGCCGGGACGCCAACTTCACGCTGGTCACCATCCTCTGGGCGAATGTCGCGGTCAACGTCCTCCTGACGCTGCTCGCGGAGTCCGTGCTGGCCGGGGTTGCCACATTCCTCTTCTCCACGGTCGTGATCACCGTGATCGGGGAGATCGTTCCGCAGGCCTACTTCTCCCGACATGCCCTCCGCGTCGCCTCTCTCCTCGCGCCGCTCCTGCGCTTTTACCAGGTGATCCTCTGGCCGGTGGCGCGTCCGGTGGCATCGCTGCTCGACCAAGTGATCGGGCCAGAGCCCGTTCCCTGGTTTCGCGAGCGGGAGCTCCGAGACGTCCTCCTCCACCATGCCCGGTCGACCGACAACGAGGTGAGCCGCCTGGAGGCGCTCGGCGCCATCAACTTCCTGGCACTCGACGACCTCGCCGTGGTCGAGGAGGGAGAACCGATCGACCCCGAAAGCATCATCGCCCTCCCGATGGACGGCGGCAGGCCGGTGTTTCCGCCTTTCGAGCGCTCGCCAGAGGATCGATTTCTTCGACGAATCGCATCTCTGCGCAAGCGTTGGATCGTAATCACCGACCAGGGCGGAGAGCCGCACTTCGTGATGGACGCCAATGCTTTCCTGCGAAAGGCCATATTCGGAGGCAGCAGTTTCGATCCCAGCGCCTGGTACTACCGACCGCTCATCGTTCGTGATGCGAGGCACCGGGTGGGGTCGATCCTGAGTCGGCTCACGGTCCGGGCGGAGCGTCCGGGTGACGACGTGGTGGACGAAGAGCTGACGCTCGTGTGGACCGAGGACGAGAAGCGGGTCATCAGCGGATCCGATCTTCTCGGTCGGCTCCTCCGGGGAATCGTGCGTGTGGTGCCGACGGAGGAGTGGCACGCGCCAACCGCTCCCGAGTCGGCGCCTCCGAGCCGGACAGCGGCTGGCACCGACACCGGCGCCTGAGCCGGTGCCAGCCGGGGTCGCACGGGACGGTGCAGGGCGGTCGGAACGATCCTGCGCGACCGGACAGATCCTTCGCCGGGATCGCTTGCCGGCGCTTCGTGGGCTCTTCCGAGTCAGAATGACACCTGGCCCTGGAGGATGACCACATGCCGGGTCGGCTCGTGATCCCCGTTCGGTAGCCGGATGCCGTAGGAGAGCGTGAGCCGCTCCCGCGCGAAGGCCAGTCCGCGGCGAGCACTGGGGCTGTAGCTCCCTCCCGCCGTGAGGACGGTTTCGTGCTTCCCGGCGCCCACCGGGCTCACCGACTCCCATCTCCCGAAGAGCTCCGATGCCGGAGCGGGCCGGAGCGCTCCGAGCAACGAGACTCCGCTGAGACGCTCGGCGACCGCCGTAGCTCCGACCGCGATCTCCTCGTAGCGTACCGCGATCGCGTCCGCCTTGAGCCGGACCGGCTGACTCCCGGGCTCCGCGCCCCAGTAGAGGTGACCGGAGAGCTCGTCGAAGCGCCTCCCGACCCCTTCGAGCGCGGTGTACTCGTTCCGTGAGGGATTGAATCCAATATGTGCGCCTACCTCGAGGCCCGGGAGCGCCGCCGGCCGGTGGACGGCGTACCCGCTCATTGCCACCCGGGTGCGCTCCGCAGCGATGCCGGTCGCGCCGTCCACGCCGCCCCGCACATTCATCGCGTTGGACCCGGTGTGGACGAGTAGCCGGAGATCGGTGCCCGAGAAGGCGTACCTTCCCTCTAGCCCGTAGCTCCGACCATCGGCGCCGCGCGTTCCCCGCGCCCACAGCTCCGCGACCAGAGGTCGCTCGACGGCGTCGATCGCCGCGCCCGGCGTGAGCGCCGCCCCCCGCGGCTGGGCTCCCACGAAGCGGCCGCCCCGCAGGGAGAGATTGCCGGTGATCCGGTACTCGAGGCTGGCGTCGATGAATCGCGCGCCCACCGTGGACCCGTCGATGCGCGCGAATGCCTCCAGGCGGTCTCCGAAGCCAATGACAGTGTGGAGCCACAGCCGCTGAATGCCGATTCCAAAGGAATGACGCGTGTCGTGCTCCCGCCCGAACTCGTAGATGCTGGAGAGGCGCGGCTGCACCACGCCGCCGAAGGTGATCGAAATCTCGCCTCCGTCCGGCTCAGCGTCTTGCGAGTTGTTCTGGGACTTGACGGACGTCGGGAGGAGCAGCCCGGCGGCGAGAATGCCGACGAGGAGAAATCTTACGGCCGAGGAATGGGACGTCTCCCTCCCGTTTTCGGGGACCCGCTCCGATGCTGACGTCTGGGGCCCTCCCCGTTTCCGGCTCACTGCCGCGATCACGGAGTGATCGCGACCTTGAGCACGCCGTCTTGTTGGTTGGCGAAGAGGTCGTACGCCTCCTCGATCCGGTCCAGGGAAAACCGATGGGTGATCATCGGTCGCAGATCGACGCGCCCGGACTTGACCACGTTGAGCAGCCGACGCATCCGCTCCTTGCCCCCGGGGCAGAGGGTGGTGACGATCGAGTGGTCGCCCAGCCCGGCGGCGAACGCATCGAGCGGTAGCGTCAGCTTGCCGGAGTAGACGCCCAGGCTCGAGAGGACGCCGCCCGGTCGCAGCACGCGCAGGCAGCTCTCGAAGGTCTGCTGGGTCCCCAGCGCCTCGATGGCCACATCGACTCCCATTCCGCCCGTCATCTCCATGATCGCGGCGACGGGGTCGTCCCGGGTGAAATCGATGACGGAATCCGCGCCGAGCCGCTTCGCCATCTCGGCCCGTTCGGGCACGCTCTCCACCGCGATGATCCTGGTCGCGCCCTGCAGCCGAGCCCCTGCCGTTGCGCAGAGCCCGATCGGCCCCTGTGCAAAGACCACGACGGTATCTCCGATTCGAATTCTGCCGTTCTCTGCGCCGCCGAACCCCGTGCTCATGATGTCCGGACACATGAGGACCTGCTCGTCGGTCAGCTCGTCCGGGACGGGCTCGAGGTTCACCATTGCGTCAGGTACCCGCACGTACTCGGCCTGGCAGCCGTCGATGGTATTGCCGAACCGCCATCCCCCCATCGCCTTTCCACCGCACTGTGAGGTGGAGCCGCCAAGGCAGGGATGGCAGTGGCCGCATGGGGTAATGGCTCCCACCACGACCCGCTGACCGACCTCGTACCCGGTGACTCCGGCGCCGATCGACTCGATCACGCCGACCGGCTCGTGCCCGATGATCAGGCCGGGCCGCACCGGATATTCGCCCTTCATGATGTGGACGTCGGTTCCGCAGATCGTGGTGGTGGTAACGCGGAGCAGAACCTCACCCGGGCCGATCTCCGGGATCCTATGCTCCTGCAGACGGATGCTACCGGGCTCGACGAACGTCGCGGCCTGCATCGTCCTGGGAATTGCCCGGCCCGTCTCCGGTCGGTGCGCGACTGGTTGTGCAGACTCCATGGCGTCCTCGATGGGTTGGGGAGATGAGCCCGGCCCGTCCGGTTTTTGGGTCGCGCCACCGCTTCAGCCGAGGCGAGCGGCGGGCGTCGACTCCCTGAAGGGTAGCGAGATGGCGGCGCCGGGAGGGACGGGAGGTTTGCGACGGAAGCCGTCAGGAGGATCCCGTTGGCTTGGTGTCGGGATGCCGCCGATCCGCTCTCCTGCTCCGGAGCTTCGGGGGTGCGGTGTGACATCTCGGGGGCGATATTGTGGTCACCATCCATCGACGACCCGACCTCCTCTCAGACCCCCGCGAGATATGCACTACCTCCTCTTCTACGACCTCGCTCCGGACTACCTGGAGCGACGCGCAGAATTCCGCACCGAGCACCTGAAGCTGGCGTGGGAGGCACACCGACGCGGTGACCTCGTGCTCGCGGGCGCGCTGGCGGAACCGGCCGACCGGGCGGTCTTCCTCTTCGAGGGGAGCTCCTCCGAGCCGGCGGAGAGGTTCGCGGAGTCTGATCCGTACGTGAGGAACGGTATCGTCACCGCCTGGCGAGTCCGACCCTGGACGACGGTGGTGGGGGAGGACGC
>SKRI01000013.1 GCA_007118565.1 Gemmatimonadota bacterium
CTATCGGGATGCGGCGTCCGCTCGCAGCAGGGCGCGCATGCGATCGATCTCGACGCGCTGGTCGGAGTCGACGTGCGAGGCGAACTCGTAGATCTCCGCCTCCTGCGCGGCTCCCGGGCTCGCGAAGAGCTCCGCCACCATGGCGATGGCGCCCTGGTGATGGAAGATCATGGCCTCGAGGAAGAGCCGCTCGAACTCCTCGCCCGATGCGTCGGCGAGCCGGGCCATTTGCTCCGGGGTGAGCATCCCGGCCATCTCCCCGTGGTCGTGCGCGTGATGCTCGTGGTGGTGATGACCTCCATGGGTCGCCTCCACCTCCGGCACCTCCTCCCCGCGCTGCTCGAGCCACCGCTGCATCATGGCGATCTCGTCCTCTTGCGCCAGCTCGATCCGCCGGGCCAGCAGGCGGAGGTCGGCGCGCTCGGTCCGATCCGGCACGAGCTCCGCCATCTCCAGCGCCTGCGCGTGGTGGAGGATCATCGCCTGCATGAACTCGACGTCGGCGGCCGTATGCCGCGCCTCCCGGACCCCGGTGGCCTCTCCCGGCCTGAGCACCCGCCCCTCACTTCCCGGTGCCCCCGCCTGGACGATCCTGTCCCCGACCGGCGCTTCGGCGGGCGGGGCGTCGTGCACCGCCGGGCTGCACGCCGCAATGACGGCGAGCGGGAGGAGGACGGCGGCGATCCGCCAGGAGAAGCTCTGCATGGTGCGCATTGTCGGGAGCATCGGGGAGCGGACGCAGCAACGGCAGGTCGATTCTGCACGCCTGCACCCGGCTGGAGGTTACCATACCACGGAGAGGGTGGCAATGTTCTGCGGCGGTGCTCTCGAAGGCATCCTCCCCCGTGCGCGCGGCGGCTCCTCCGGTAGCGCGGCAGCGGCGGGATCACTACTGTAGGTCCCTTCCCAGAACGTCGCCGATCCCTTCGCCCGGGAACCGATGAGCTTCCGACACACGCTCGGCGCAGCGGCCGCCGCTTCCGCGATCCTTCTCTTCCCCGCATTCACCGGACACGCATCCGGGGATTCCGGAGGAACCCATCCGGACGAAGCACTTGCCCTAGTCGGGGCGGTAGTCTTCCCGGCACCGGCGGACACCTCGGCCACCGAGGAGGATGACGGACGCCCGCGCGGCCTCGTCCGTCCCGAGCGGCGGCTGCTGGTCCCGGTCGCGGGCGTGCGAAGGGCGGATCTGGTCGACAGCTACCGGGAGGCGCGCGGGCAGGGGCGGCGCCACCGGGCCATCGACATCCACGCCCCCCGCGGAACGCCGGTCCTGGCCGCCGCGGACGGCACGGTCGTCAGGCTCTTCGAGAGCGTTCCCGGCGGAACGACCCTCTACAAGCTCGATCCCGACGAGCGCACCATCTACTACTACGCCCACCTGGACGGGTACGCCCCCGGGATCGCGGAGGGGCAGGGCATCTCCCGGGGCGACACGATCGGCTTCGTTGGAGATACGGGGAATGCCCAGCCCGGAGACTACCATCTCCACTTCTCCGTCTCCACGACCGAGGACCCTGCGCGGTGGTGGGGCGGCACGCCTACCAACCCCTACCCCCTCCTTCGGGCGTACCACGACCCGGAGTAGCGCGCGACACCCCCACCGCCTCCCGGCTGGCCGGAGATTTGTATCGCCGCGTGCCTTTCGAGCGGCCGGTGGCACCGGTCGCCGCTTGCAGGACAACGGGAGAGGGGGATACATGGAGGTGAGCTCGCGAGAGGTGCCGGACGAGCGCGGCGTGCAGGCCGGGAGTGCTGTAGGAGTGACGCGGGGAGGCGACGCGCGCCGCCGGGCTACCAGTCGCGGATGGCTGTCCGCCGCGGTCTCGGTGATCGCGGCGACCATGCTCGCGACACCCGGATTCGCACAGCAGTGGGACGTGGACGATGCCGAGATCGTCGATCGGGGTGCCTGCCAGGTGGAGGCGTGGCACGGGGAGCGGGCCTCCTGGATCCTGCCCGCCTGCCAGCCTTTCCGGAACGTGGAAATCTCCCTGGGCGCGGGATTCATCGACGCCGGAGACGGGCATCGCGACGTCGAGTACGCCGTCGAGGTGAAGACGCTCTTCCGCGCGCTCGCCACGAACAGCTGGGGGGTGGGGCTCGTGGTCGGCATCGGCCCCGACCCGAGCGCTGCGGAGATCGACGGCCGCTTCGGCGACCTCTACGCCTTCGTGCCGGCCAGCCTCTCGCTCCTGGACGATGGGCTCATCCTGCACGGCAACGTGGGTTGGGAGTGGGAGCGCGAGGGGCACGAGCACGACGGTCATGCCCTCGACGACGGCGAGCACCACATCACCTGGGGCCTCAGATCGGACGTGGCGCTGACCGAGCGGTTCACCCTGATCGGGGAGATCTTTGGCGAGGACAGATACCTACCCGCGTTCCAGGTGGGCGTCCGCACCCACTTCCCCGATGCGGGGGTGGAGGTGGATCTGAGCTGGGGCGGCCATACCCAGGACGACCTGCAGGGCGGCGGCTTCACGGTCGGGGTCGCCCTCGTCTCCGGACGAATCTTCGGGGAAGCCCTCTGAGGTCGCGCGCCCGCAACATCCAATCGCGTCCCCGCGCCGCGAAGACGCGCCGCGCGGGTCACTCCTACCTCACGGGATCGAGGAGGTCCCGGAGCGCCAAGACCGATTCTTCATCGCCCCCCTCCCGGGCAGGCTCCACGGCTCGAGCCGCCGCCATCCGCGCCCGCTCGCCGTCTCCCATGGCATGGGCCGCACGCGCCAGCTCCATGAGGCACGGCGTCCAGGCGGCACGCGCCGACTCGTCGTAGCTCCACCGCCAGGCTGACGCCCAGAACCACTCGAACCGCCCCCGGTCCTCGACCAGTGCGGCGGCCCGGCAGGCGCTCGCGGCGCGGAGGGCGCGCTCCACCGGAGCACCCGCGGCTTCGCCGATGCCGGAGAGGAGCCGCAGCGCGCCCCGGTGATCGCCCCGCTCCGTCGAGAGCTGCGCCAGCTGGCGGGTGAGCAGGGCCCGACGCTCGTGGCCTGGCGGATATTCATGTAGCGCCTCCTCGGCCCGGGCCCGGCCCACCTCGAGATCCCCCGCCTCGGCCGCGAGGGTGAAGAGGCCGTGCGCCGCGGCCGCGGCGGCGTCCTTGAGCCCCTGCCGCCTTCCCCGCTTCTGCACCTTGGCCAGGATGCGGCGGGCCGCGGCAGAGGCTCCCCGCCTCCGGTGCGCCTCCCCCAGCGCCAGCCCTGCCTCGCAGTAGGCCGCCCAGTCCTCCGCCTGCCGGGCGATGATCAGCGACCGGGCACTCAGCGTCTCCGCCTCCCCCAGCCGACCGGCATCGCCCGCCAGGCTGCCCGCCACGAGGTTCGCGGCGGAGGATTCGGGCTGGACCCAGAGCCAGCTCTCGGCCACGGTCATCGCGGCCATCTCCCACCCCCGCTCCCGGAAGACCGCCACGATCCGCCCGAGGGCCACCGTCACGCCGACCTCGGTACCAACGGTGCGCCCCTCGCGAACCGCTGCGTCGAGCAGGCGGAGCGGCTCACGTAGCTCCGCATCCGCTGGGGATCCGTGCGCGAGCGCGCTCCCGCGCACCACCGGTCCCCCGCCCTGCTCCACATTCCGGGTCGCGAGGAGCTGGAGATCGCTGAGCAGGAGCCAGACGGGTAGCGCCAGCTCGGGCGGCGGCCCCTCCAGGACGGTGTGGAGCGGGGGTGGCCCCACCAGGAGGATCCTGCTGGGCGGCAGGCGCCGGAGATCTCCCGGATCGATGCGTCTCATCGCTCCGCGAGGGAGACGAGGAATCGGCTCTTGGCCCGCTCGAATGCGCCGGTCCGCCGGAGCTCCGAGGGGGAGGCCTCCAGGAACTGGGCGAAGACGCGTCTGAGCCCGCTGTCCGCGGCATACCCCACCGCGTCCGCCACTCCCGAGATCGAGCGGCCCGAGTTGTCGAGCAGGTTGGCCGCCATCAGCACCCGCCCCCAGGCCAGCAGCTTCCCCGGGGGTGGAAGCCTCGCGGCGCGGCACCAACGCACCAGCGTCGGCACGGAGACCTGGAGGATCTCCGCCATGCGGCCCACATCTCCCTTCTCGACCGTGGTGGTCCCGGCCGCGCCGAGGATGGCCGGCCCGTGGCCCGGAAGCGCGTCGATCCCGAGATCCACCAGCGCCTCCCTGAACTTCCGCACCAGTGCGTGATTCAGCGCCCGCGCGATCCCCTCCGGCGTGTCGTTGTGCCCGAGCGCCACCACGCCGACGCCGAGGCGGCCGAGCGCGGCGACCTGCGGGAGCATCTCGCGGGAGACCGGCAGGAGGGCGAGGAAGGCGGTCGTGGGAAATGCGGAGAGCATCTGGAGCACCTCCGGATGCGCGGCATCCTCCTGCGACGGCGGGAGCCCGTGACGGGGATCGAGCAGCACCGCGCTCGCCACGCCGCTCTCGTCCAACGCCCCCTTCAGCTCACGCCACCCCGCGATGGCCTTCGCGTCGCACCGGTAGGCGCCGACCCGGCGGCCGGACAGCCCCTCGATGAGGGCCGATCGTACCGCGGGATCGTGGTGCAGGATGAAGAGGTCCATGCCGGGCTGGGATTCGGGGGCGATCTTTTTCGATCTCTGACTATCATATGGCTGCTCGCCTTTCGCTACACAAGCCGAGCGCTCCCGGGGTGAGTCCCGGGAGGTGCGCGCCTGTATCGGGCGCATTCAATAGGAGATGCGACAGGTCTGCTTCAGGAGCCGCGGGGTTTTTATGAGTTGCGGCTCGAGCACACCGTAGAAGCTCTTTTCTGATCAGATATTGCTGGACTGGGGCAGAGCCGATTAAGATTGACCCAGAAGATTTGAGGATTGTGATCGAAATCGATCGCCCTGAACACACGCACGACCGCTCCCGACCATGCTCAAGTTTCTCGGACTCCTCGCCCTTTCCGTCTGGGCGTTATCCCTGCCGCTCGATGCCCAGCCGCCGCTGCTTCCGGCTCCGCTCATCGAGCCAGCGGACGCTCCCTCCGTCCCGCTGGTAATGGAAGCCGCTACGGCTCCAATCGCTGCCGCACGAGAGATCGACCGCACCTCCTCCTTCGGCCGCGTCCTTGTCGGCGCATCGGCGGGGTGGGCGGCAGGTGCGGCCGTCGGCTGGGGCGTCGCTCACGCCCTCGATGCCGAACAATACGGCATGATCCCCCCGATCATGGTCGGAGGCGCGGTCGGGTCCGGCATCGGCGCGCACCTCCGCAACGAGTCGCGGGGGAGTTGGCCGGTGAACGTGCTCGCGACCGCGGTCTCGATTCCGATCATGATCATCCCGCAGATGCTGATCTGCTGGGAGTCCTGCGAGGGCCACCATCTCGCGGGGGTATCGGCCGGGTACGCCGTGACGCAGATCCCGTCCGCGGCAGTTACGGAGTGGGCCGTGGGCCGACTCCGCGACCGATGACTACGTTAAATCCGATGAACACACGGTTTCTCTCCCGCACCGCGGTACTCCTCTTTCTGGTTACGGCGACTCTCCTCCACGGGAACGACGCGGAGGCGCAGCAGCAGCCGGATCCCCTCGTCGTCGCGGCGTGGTCCCCAACGCCGATCGGCCTGACGGTACCGCAGGAGGCCTCGCCCTCCTTCGAGCGAATCCTGGTCGGCAGCGCTCTCGGCACCGCGGCTGGCGCGGCGGCAGGCACCGGCGTCGCGTTCCTGGTCTACTCGACCCGCACCGGGGACGCGTACCTCGGTCCCCTTCCGGATCTGCTTGTCATTGGGGCGCCGATCACCGTACTAGGAACCGCAGTCGGGACCTATATCGGCACCGGGGGGCAGGTGAGCCCGTGGATCGCAGGGGCGGCCTCGGTCGTTGGGGTGGGGCTGGGCCTCGGAGCGGGCATCCTCGTGGGTGATGCGCTGGGCCCCGGATCAGGGGAGTACGTCGGCGGAGTCGTGGGCGCAGTAATCGGGATTACCCTGCCCGCCATGATCGTCTGGGCAGCGACGCGGTAGGGGCGCGGGGAGATGGAGGAGTCGTGTTTCGTTACTAGAAGGGAGTGGATCGATCGACACTTTCTGCAATCGAGTTTCGGCAGGGCCCCCGCCGGGCTCCCTCGGAGGCTGGCAGGTGGGCCCACTCCCGGTGAGGAATGCAGCATGGGCAACATCCGTGGCCCAGGTGTGAGACGAATGGCTCCGCGTTACCAGGGCGTAGAGGTAGCTGGCGCTCGTCGGTGACAATTCCGGCGGCGCCTCCTGAGCGGCCGGGACGGTGAAAGCGACGGTGTTCCCGAGACCACGTGGCTCTCAGGCGTGATCCGCCCTGCCTGTACCTCCACGAGCCCTCGCGAGATCGTGATGCCGAATCCAGCGCTGCTGCGCACCTCCCCGCCCCACGGGCCACGGGTGAACCACCTTGTGTGAACGCTCATCCTGCGACATTATTGAAATATCCTGTAGTGCTACCCTCCACCCCGTTCCGGCCCGCATCCGCGGTGTCCAGGAGCAACTCATGGATTCGCGAATCCCCGTGCTCGCGCTCGCGAGCGCCGTCGTGGTCGTGTCCGCCTGTGAGGTCTTCACCCCCGCGACACCCGACATCGAGGTAGCAATTACGCTGGAAGCCGGGGAGCCGCACTTCGACCATCAGGCGAGCGCCGACCCGATCGTCGAATGCGAGATCGCGTTCAGCGCCCGCGCGACCGGGCCGAAGGACGCGGTCGCCGTCTGGGAGGGTGGACAGCTTCGCTGGTACGCCGGACCGGACATCAATGAGCCCATCGGTACCCGCACGCTCTCCGCGGCTGAAGCCGGCGCGCATTGGGATCGGGAAGTGCTGCGATCGGGAGAAGCGACCAAGATCAGTTGGAATTTCTGGGCTGGGGCGCCCTTCATTTTCGAGGCCGAGTTCTACTTCATCACGGGCCAGGACGGCTCGCGGCAAAGCGTCTCCGCTCGGACAGGGTGCGGAGTGACGATGGACGGCCAGAGCAGCGGTCCCCCGACGCTTGCGGACGTTCGGATCGAAACCCCTTCGCCCTTTCAGCCGGCGGACTCCTTCACCGTATCGTACGCCGCCACGGCACCCGCCGGCCTCTGGGAAACGCGGCTGATCATCAGCGGTGCCTACGCGCGGACCGAAGTCGTTCGGGAGCGTCTCGGCACGGAGGCGAGGCAGAGCATCTCGCTCGCTGTGCCTCCCGGTGTGGCCCTGGGTCAGCCGATCACCGTACACGTCGAAGCGGTCGACGCCCTGGGCCGGACGAGCGCGCGAGCACGGGTGGAGTCACCCCCGCTGGTGGACGAGACTCCCCCAGGCTTCCTCTACGTCTCCACGCGCGGTTCCTACCACGACTACCGTCCCGACTGGCTCACCGGACAGTACGCGGTCGGCGATACCCTGCAGCTCACATTCCGAGCGGCCGACAACCAGGAGCTCGGCCATCTCGTCTACGAGGTCGGAGACCGGACCACGGTACGCGATTCCGTAGCCCTCGACGGATATTACGTCCACGGCCAGGTGGGGATTCCCATGCGCGAGGATTGGCTCGGCTCACCCGGCTTGGCGGTGCACGTCACCGATGCAGTCGGTTTGCAGGGGCCGCGCTACGAGGCTCGCGCAGGCGAAGTTCGCGTCTTTCCGCTGGCTTCGCGCCGCACCCGCGCATGGTCGACGAACGGAAGGGCGATAGATGCCGCCTGGGATGAGGATCACGGCCGGCTCTACATCACTGTCGAGGAACGTCCTGAGCTGGTCGTTGTGGCGTCCAGCACGATGACCTCCGAGCGCGTCATAGCCCTGCCAAGCCCGCCGTCTCACGTGGACTACTCACCCGGCGGCGGGGCGGTCGTCGTGACGCTTCCGGACCGCGGGACGATCGGGGTGATCGACCTCGGCACGGGTAAGGTTGCGGAGATTCCTCTGACGATTCCGGGAATCCGGCGGCCGGAGCTGGTTACCGTGCTCGGGGACGATCGGGTCCTGATCACGGCGATGCACGACGACGGCCTTCGTCGCGTTCTGGAGATCGATCTGCCGTCGGGTAGTCAGAAGGTCCGGCCCGATGCCGTCGCCGGAGAGGGCGGGGCCGCCGGTTGGATCCGCATGGCGCGCAGTGGCGACAGGTCGACAGTCGGCGTGCTGGGTGAATGCCTCGTGATCTACTCCGCCGCCACGGACACCTTCGGCGACTGCCTCCCCATGAATCCCGGATCGGGTCCGCTCTCCGCTGATGCGACCGGGCGCCGCTTCGCGCTGGGCGATCAGGTGGCGGACGTCGGCTCGGGCGCGGTCGATCGCCCGGTATGGGGTCTCTCGCCGTGGGGGTTCGAGGTCTCAGCGCTCGGCCCGGACGGTGGGTCGTTGTACCTCAGCGACGTCAAGGGCGTGATCCGGGTCCGGGTGCGCGACGGCATCGCGCTCGAGAGGGTGCCGCTCCCCATCGTGTACGGCAAGATCTTCGTCTCCCGGAACGGGGAGCGGCTGATCACCGCGGGGACCGACCTCGACGTATGGCCCAACAGGGTCGTGGTCCACTCCGTGGCGGGTCACTGATCCGGCGGGCTCCGTCATAGACGTGCGGTCCTCGTCGACGACTGCTACTGCTGCTGCGAGCCGAACCCGGGCGGTAAGGCGGGTCCCAGTCGAAACGACGATCTTCCGCGCCCGCCCAAGCATTCGCGGGGGCGACGATTGAATGTTCACATGACAAGCCTCCATCACCCCACCGCCTGGATCATGTCGAACATCGGCAGGTACATGGCCACGACCATTCCGCCGATGACGATCCCCATGATCACGATCATGACCGGCTCCAGAATGGAGGTGAGGGCTGACACCGCGGCGTCCACCTCCTCGTCGTGGAAATCGGCGATCTTGGAAAGCATCCCATCCAACCCGCCGGTCTCCTCGCCCACGTGGATCATCTGGACCACCATCGGCGGAAACACCCCGGACTCCCTGAGCGGCTGAGCGATCGTGGCTCCGCCAGCGATGGAGGCGCGGGAGCGCATCACCGCGTCGTGGATGACCCGGTTGCCGGCCGTCCGCGCAGTGATCTCCAGCCCCTCCAGAATGGCGACGCCGGAGGTAACGAGCGTGCCGAGCGTCCGGGTGAAGCGCGCCACCGCCGCCTTCCGCAGGAGGCCGCCGAGCACCGGCATGCGGAGAAGGGCCCGGTCCACCTCCAGCCTTCCACTCTCGGTCCGGTAGTAGCTTCGAAAGAGGAAGATGCCGGCGACCACGGTC
>SKRI01000041.1 GCA_007118565.1 Gemmatimonadota bacterium
CTTTGTGAAAATGTTCACTTGGTGGAGCCGATCATAATAGACGGTGCCCGAGATCGATGTCAACCAATGCCGGATGCCGTGCATCCGGCATTGGTCACGCGGTCCGCGTCCACCAACGGCGCCGCCCTTCGCGTCCGCCGACGAGAGACGCCTCAAGCCTGCTCCGACCGCGCCGGACCTTTTCGGCGCCCTCTTTCCCGCGCCGAGCGTTGCAGCTCACATCGCCTTGCCGGCGTCCGGCGGGGAATCTACCTTGCGCAGCCCCGTCCGGGGGGGCGCCAGCGACCATCCGGTCAACCTTCCGTATCACCTGGATCAATCTCCGTTCCATGAGCATCAAGCCCGACCGCTGGATCCGAACAATGGCCCGGGAGCACGGAATGATCGAGCCGTTCGCGGACGCCCAGGTGAGGGAGGGAACGGTCTCGTATGGCGTCTCCTCCTTCGGTTACGACATGCGGGTGGCTGACGAATTCAAGATCTTCACCAACGTCAACAATGCGATCGTCGATCCCAAGGCCTTCGACGACCGCTCGTTCGTGGACTACCAGGGGGACGTCTGCATCGTCCCACCGAACTCATTCGCGCTGGCTCGCTCCATCGAGTATTTCCGCATTCCGCGCAACGTGATCACGCTCTGCGTCGGCAAGTCGACGTATGCCCGGTGCGGGATCATCACCAATGTCACCCCCTTCGAGCCGGAGTGGGAGGGGTACGTGACGCTGGAGATCTCGAACACCACTCCCCTGCCGGCCAAGGTCTACGCCAACGAGGGAATCGCCCAGGTCATCTTCTTCGAGTCAGACGAGCCGTGCGAGGTGAGCTACGCGGACCGAAAGGGGAAGTACCAGGCGCAGGTCGGGGTGACGACGCCCCGCATCTGAGCCTCCGGCGGGATCGCCGAAGACCGGTCCGCCCGCGGTCCCGCGGCCCCGACTATGCCCTCGAGGCGTGAATCCCGCGGAGGCACCTCTCGCTCCCGCAGTGACCGAGGATCTCGGAGCTGCCGATCCGCCCGAAGCGCCACACGACCGGAATGACTCGCGTACAGGACCCCTCCTTTTCCGCGGCAGATCAGGACCAGGCCTGGGAACGGCTGCCGGAGGAGGGATGCGACCTCCTCGTGATCGGAGGGGGCGTCACCGGAGCCGGCATCGCCCGCGACGCGGCCCTCAGGGGGCTGAGGACGGTGCTCGTGGAGCAGGGAGATTTCGGCGGGGGAACGAGCGGAGCATCGTCGCGCCTCATCCACGGCGGCCTCCGCTATCTGGAGACCGGCGACATTCGCCTCGTATTCGAGGCGAGCGCGGAGCGCCGGCGGCTCCTGGGACAGGCGCCCCACCTCGTCCAACCCCTTCCCTTCCTCTTCCCGGTCTTCCGCGACGGTGACGTGGGCTTCCGCAAGCTCCAGGCGGGGATGTGGCTCTACGACACTCTCTCCCTCTTCCGGAACATCCAACGGCACCGGATGCTTCGACGCGGCTCGGTCCTCGAGATGGAGCCGAACCTCCGCCAGGAGGGGCTGCGCGGGGCTGCCCGCTATTTCGATGCGGCGGTGGACGACGCCAGGCTCGCCCTCTCGACCGTTCGCGCGGCGGCCGAGGCCGGAGCCTCCCTCTTCAGCCGGACCCGGGTAACCGGTTTCGCGCTCGGGGACGCCGGGGTCGCGGGGGTGGAGGTGAGCCGTCATACCGGTGACCGACGCACCCTGCACGCCCGGGCGGTGGTCAACGCCACCGGCCCCTGGCTGGACCGGCTCCGGATGATGGCATCTCCCGGGATTTCCCCGCGGCTCCGACCTACCAAGGGCGTGCATGTGGTGGTGGATCGTGAGCGGGTGGGAAACCGCCACGCCATCATCTTCACCTCACCGGTGGACGGGCGGGTGATGTTCGTGCTCCCGTGGGGAGATTTCACCTACATCGGCACCACCGACACCGATTTCGGGGGCGATCCCGGCACCGCGCGCGCCGATCAGGCCGACGTCGACTACCTGATCGCTTCGGCGAACGGGATCTATCCCGATGCCTCACTCACCGTCGGGGATGTGGTCAGCACCTGGGCCGGCGTCCGGCCGCTCCTCGCCCCGGCCGATGCTCTGAGGGACGGCGACGTGAGCGAAAGTGGGACCTCCCGCGAGCACATCGTCTGGCGGGATGAATCCGGGCTGTACAACATCGGAGGAGGCAAGCTGACCACCTACCGGATCATGGCAAAGGATGTGGTCGATGTGGTCGTGCGGGACCTCCCCGGGGAGCGGAGACGCCGCCTCGCCCCGCCTGCGACCGCGGACGCGCCGCTCCCTGGCGGCTACGATCGCGGCTGGAACGCTCTGCGGGATGCCGTCGTCCGCGAGGCGACGGCGCTCGGGATTGCCGAACCCTCGGCCGAGCTCCTGGCGCGGTCCTACGGAAGTCGGGCCGCGACGCTCCTCGACATGGTCCGGGAGAACCCGGCGCTGGCCACGCCGATCGCGCCGGATCGGCCATTCATCCGTGGCCAGGTCGTCTATGCGATCCGCCACGAGGCCGCGCGGACGCTCGAGGACGTACTCCGCCGACGCACCCACATCTTCTACGAGCTCCGGGACGGCGGCATCGCAGTTGCCGAATCGGTGGCGCGGGAGATGGCCGCCGTGATGCTGCCGGTCTGGGACGAGGATGATATCGACAGGGAGGTGGCGCGATACAGGAGAAGGGTGGCAGAGACCCGGGGAATCCAGTGAGAGGCGAAGAGATCATGGCGTTTGGGATCGCACTGCTCATTCTCCTTCCCGCGTGTGAGATCGACGAGCCCCCGCCCGCTCCCGAGGAGGACATCGCTGCCGCCCCCACCGGCGCGGTGCGAGACGCCGATGCGGAGGCGCCCCCCCCTGTCCGCCAGCCCGAGGTCCGCGCCGCCCCGGAGGTGGACCCCGCGGACCGGCCCTGGCTCCGGCCGGGCTCCCGCGTCCGGATCGAGGGTGTGCAGTACGAGACGGACGAGCTCGTAATGACCTTCTACGAGGGGGACGTCGTCGAGCACGTGTCGCACGACGGAGTGACGCTGCACCGGCCAGCCTGGATGGAGGACCCGCCCGAGGTCCTGCTCGTCCGGCAGACGGAGTGGCTCTGGACAACGCTGCGGCGGGTGGACTGACCTACGCTTCCTCCCGAGCTTCCACCCCACCTCCAACGCCCCGTCCGACCGGCGGGGCGTTGATTTTTTTCCCCCTTCCCGACAGATTCACCCCCAAGCATATTATTTTTCACCTACTCTAAATCTCCTGTGTCCCATGCAGTTCTGGGGATCCGGCCTCGATTTGCCGGCATCCTGTGGCTCCTCGGTTTAACCGCCGTGCTCGCTGGTTGCGAAGCTGCCGAGCTCGGAGGGTCCGGCGACCTCCCGCGCGTCCTGGCCACCACCACCATGATCGCGGAGACGGCGGAGCGCCTGGGAAACGGGTGCGCGCACGTAGACGGGCTGCTTCCGGTGGGGGGTGATCCGCACGTCTACGAGCCGGTTCCGCGCGATGCCCGACTCGTCGCGGCCTCCGACCTCGTTCTCTACAACGGCGTGGGTCTGGAGGCATGGCTGGATCGGCTCGTCCGGAACGCCGGCGGTACTCGCCCCATCGTGGTGGTGACCGACGGGCTCGAGCCGATCTACGGGCACTACGAGGAGGGACGGGATCCCGATCCGCACCTGTGGGGAGATGTCGCACGATACCGGAGGTACGTCACCAACATCGGCGAGGCGCTCGCGGATCTCGCTCCCGACTGCGGGAGCGAGATCGAGAGGCGCGCAGCCGACTATGTCGCCGAGCTCGACGCGCTGGATGGCTGGGTTCGGGAGCGTGTGGCCAGCATTCCGGAGGAGACCCGGCACCTCGTGACCTCCCACGACGCCTTCCAGTATTACGCCGAGGCGTACGGGCTCCACGTGCTCGGCAGCCCCATCGGCCTCTCCACCGACGAGCAGCCTTCCGCGCGGACCGTGGCGCGCATCGTCTCCGACGTCCGGGCCACCGGCGTTCCCGCGCTCTTCATCGAGACCACTGTCAACCCGAACGTCATCTACCGGATTGCTCGGGAGACGGGAACCGAGGTGGCGGGCGAGCTCTACTCCGACTCGCTGGGCGAGGACGGGTCGGGCGCGGAGACGTATGTCGGCATGATCGTCCACAACACGCGCACCATCGTCCGCGGCCTGGGCGGGGAGGATCAGGTCTTCGAGTACGGCGGCCGCGTTTACGAAGGGGGGGTGCGGTGATCCATTCCGCACGGCTCATGTCGCCCGAGGAGGCGGGCGCGGGCGGAGTGTCCCTCCGCAACGTCACGGTGAGCTACGAGCGGAAGCCCGCGGTTCGCAACGTTTCCGTGGATATCCCGGCCGGGGAGAGCGTGGCCATCGTGGGTCCGAACGGGGCCGGCAAGAGCACGCTCATCAAGGCGATCGTGGGGCTCGTTCCGCTGGACGCCGGTCGCATCCTCGTCCACGGCAGGCCAGTGAAGGAGGTCCGCCTCCGCGTGGCTTACGTGCCGCAGCGCGGTACCGTGGACTGGGACTTCCCGGTCCTTGTGCGTGACGTGGCACTCATGGGACGGTACGGGCGGGTGGGGTGGATCCGCCGACCGAAGCGGGCGGACCGCGAGATCGCCGCGGCCGCGCTCGACCGGATGGGGATGACGAAATACGCCGATCGGCAGATCGGCGCCCTCTCCGGCGGGCAGCAGCAGCGAGTCTTCCTGGCTCGCGCCCTGGCCCAGGAGGCGGACGTCCTCCTCCTCGACGAGCCCTTCGTGGGCGTCGATGCCGCCACCGAGGAGGCAATCTTCGAGCTGCTCGAGTCCACGCGGGCGGAGGGAAAGACGGTCGTCGTGGTCAACCACGACCTGGCGGAGGTGCGGAAGCAGTTTCGCCGCGTCCTCCTCCTCAACAACCGGGTGGTGGCCTACGGTTCGCCCGAGGAGGTCCTGGATCCGGATCTGATCCGCCGCACCTATGGGGGCAGGCTGACGATGCTGGACGTGGTCGATCAGATGGCAAGGCGATGAGCGTGCTCGACTGGCTCCTCGACCCGCTCCAGTACGCCTTCATGCAGCGGGCGCTCGTAGCGTCCGTCCTGGTCGGGGTCGTCTGCGGCGTGCTCGGCTGCTACATCGTGCTCCGCCGCATGGCTCTCATCGGCGATGCCCTTTCCCATGCGGTCCTGCCGGGAGCCGCCATCGCCTTCATGCTGGGGGCGCAGGACTTCTTCGTGGGGGCGGCGATCGCGGGGGTGGTGACGGCGGTGGTCATCGGCTGGGTCACCGACAACAGCCGCGTGAAGGAGGATGCCGCCATCGGCGTGGTCTTCACCGGGGCCTTCGCGCTCGGCATCATCCTCATCACCCTCATCCAGTCCCGGAGCGTGGACCTCTTCCACATGCTCTTCGGAAATGTGCTGGGGGTGGAGGATCGCGATCTCGCGGTGACCGCCGGTATCACCGGTGTCGTCCTCATCACCATCGTGCTGCTCTACAAGGAGCTCCTACTGCACGCCTTCGACCCGATCATGGCCGCGGCCATCGGGCTTCCCAAGACGGCGCTGCACTATCTGCTGATGGTGCTCCTCTCCCTCACGGTGGTAGCCTCCCTGCAGACCGTCGGCCTGGTGCTGGTGGTGGCCATGCTCATCACCCCGGCCTCGACCGCGTACCTCCTCACCGACCGTTTCCCGGTGATGCTCGGCCTGTCCGCCGTCGTGGGGACGGTCTCCGCGGTGGTGGGGCTTTATGCCAGCTACTACTGGAACGTGTCGAGCGGTGCCGCCATCGTGGTGGTCGCGACGATCATCTTCTTCCTGGCGATGCTCCTCGGGCCGCGCCGCGGGCTCCTCGTGCGGATGGTCCGGACGAGACGTGCGGCCGGGCGCACCGCCACGGAGGACGCCCTCAAGCATCTATATGCGCTCCAGATGGAGGGTACGCCGCTCGAGGCGAGCGCGCTCGCCTCCCGCCTCGGCGCCGACGAGCGTGATGCGCGGCGGCGGATGTCGGTCCTCCGCAGGGAGGGACTACTCGACGGCGGATCCCTCACCGGACTGGGATACGATCGTGCGGAGACACTGGTGCGCGCCCACCGCCTCTGGGAGCGCTACCTGGTCGAGGAGGGAGGCCTCTCCGATGAGGACGTCCATGCGGAGGCGGAGAGGCTGGAGCACCTCTCGCCCGGCGATATGGCCGCGCGGCTGGATCTCGCGCTCGGCTCACCCCGATCCGATCCGCACGGGCAGCCGATCCCGGCGGCCCGCCCCCCTGTCGGCAATGGCGATGCGCCGGCGCTGATCGACCTGTCTCCGGGAACAAAGGCGCGCATCGTGGCCCTCCAGGAGACGACCCCGGAGGGGCTTCACCGCCTTGCCGATCTGGGGCTCACGCCGGGCACCGAGATCCTGGTTACCGCGCTCGAGGAGGAAGGCATCCTCCTCGAGACGGGAGGAACAGTGCGGCGTGTCGATCGGACGCTGGCGAGGATGATCCTGGTTGCCACCACCACCTCGCCCGCCTCGGGTCGGTCCTAGAGCTCGGGTCGCCTGTTCATCGCCCGGAGCGTGTCGATCGGCTCGCCCAGGATGCGGCGCTCTCGAGGTGGTGGATCCGGCTCGGGCTCGGGTTCCGGTTCCGGCTCGGGTGTGGGCTCGGGGGCCGGCTCCGGCGTCGGCTCGGCGGGACGAGGCGCCGGCCGGTCAGGGGCAACCGCGGGCGGCGCGGCTTCCGGCTCCTCGGCCAGGGCGTCGTCGATCGGCGGCAGGGTATCGAGCTCTTCGACCGGATCACCTACCATGCGGCCGTCTGCCAGGCGGACGAAGGCACGATCGGGCGGCTCCCGCAGCAGGGCCAGCCGCATTCCGCGCGGCCAGCCATTCTCGGCGAGATTGCTGAACGTGACCCAGACGGTATCGGCCGAGATGCGCCCCGCGGCGTAGCCCGCCTGCTCCTCGCCTGGAAGGTAGAGGGAGATGACACCGTCGCGCCGTACCTCCCCGATGAACGGCCGCTGGCCATTGCGGGTGTGGAGCGCGCCGGCCAGCGAGTCGAGCCGCTGGGTCCGGATGTCGAGCCCCTGGAATGCGATCCACTCGTCCACGCTCTCGGGCTCCTCCTCGAAGGGGAGGTCGAGCCCGGCGAAGCGCCAGGGCCCCTCCACCTCCGGAAGCCCCGCCCGCGCCTCGAGGCTCGGGCGGTCCTCGGACGGGAGCGGCTCGATCTCCCGGTCCGGTCGGTCGCAGGCGGCGGTCAGCAGGACGGCCGCGAGCATGAGGAGGCGAAGAAGGGCGTTCACGAGTCTCCGGAGAGTGATGCGGGGGTGGTGTCGCTCCGAGCCCGGGGTCTGCACGGGTCGTGCCGATCCCTGAGCGGGCGTCGTTGACACATGTAGCTGCAATTTCTACGTTTTACGAAGGTCGTACCCGATCGAGGAACCGACGAAGACTTGCGATGGCACGCACCACGGCAAAGACCCACGAAGCGGACCAGGCACTGCGTGAAGCGCTGGAGGCGAACGGTCAGCGCTTCACCGAGCAGCGTGCGGCGGTCTTCCGGTATCTCTGCGGCAATACGGAGCATCCCACGGCCGACGACATCTACGCCGGCGTCCGCGGCGCGCTGCCCGACATCTCCCTGGCTACCGTCTACAAGGCGCTGGAGACCCTCGTGAGCTGCGGCCTGGCCTCCAAGCTCTCGTTCGGGGACGGATCCGCCCGCTTCGACCCGTGCGCCGACGACCACTGCCATTCCCGGTGCCTGGTCTGCGGAGCGGTCCGCGACGTGCCGAGCCTGCCGGTTCCCGGCTCCATGGTGGGGGGCCGTCTGTCCGACGACTTCCAGGTCCAGGGAGTCCGGCTGGAGGTGGTGGGCTACTGCCGGAGCTGCACGCCTGTCTCTACCTGACCGGCAGCTCCCCTCAGATGGCTGCGCCTTCCGGCGTGTGCTCTTTCGTGCCCGGTCCCGCGGCTATCGAGGCGCCCCGCTCATCTCGGGAACCCCCTCCAGCCCCAGGAAGGAGCGGATGTGCTCCTCGAGCCCGCTCAGATCCACCTCGGTGTTCTTGCAAGGCCCGTCCGGGAGGGTGAGCGTCGTTCCCAGCACCGGGAGCTTCGCCGCGACGTCGTGGACGCCGCTCATCAGGTCACGCTCGCAAGCCACGGCGACGATCCGCTTTGGCCGCCGTTCGCGGATCATCTTGCGGGCGTACATCCCCCGCGCAGCCACGAAGAGCGGAACGCCGTACCGGCCCGACACCTCCATCGCCCCGCGCATGGCGTCCTTGCTGAGGCAGCGCGGGAGGAGGACGAGGATGTCGTCTGGATCCACCCCCGGGCGATGGCGTGCGGCAGCGATCGCGTTGTATACGCGCAGCGCGCTGTTCCCGAGGCGGTCCCGGGAGATCCCGACCCACCCCGCCATCCGCTCTAGGACCGGGAGCACGGCGGCGAGAGGCCCCCGCTCCGCCAGCCGTCCCGGGAGGAGGGCACGGCGCGTCCGCATGCTGAGGGCAAGGAGCCCGATCCAGACCATCGTCAGGACGACGCCGACCGCGATGGCAGCACCGAGCAGCGCGGGGAGCGGCGGCCAGACCAGCGCCAGGCGGGGGGAGACGAGCCAGAGGACGATCGCGAGCGCCCCCCCCGTGGCCAGGCTAGCGAGGACGGCAGCCCCGAAGAAGAGGGAGGGCGAAGCGGTGAATGTTCCGTTGTCCGGCAACGGGTTCCCGTCCCAATCGTCCCATTCGTGGCCCAGACGTCGATCCACGCGGAGCTGCAGGAGCTCCCCTCGGGGAGCATCCGGATTTTCCTTCCGACGAACCTGTGCCGTTTCAGTCATGTCATCAATGATGGGCGTGCAGGAACCGTGGTGTCAAGCCAACGCGGCCCCGGCCCGCGGCGCTGCGGAGGGCCCGCGCACCGGCGCTCGCGTCGCGAGCGGGACCCTTATCGAGCCCGCCGCCCGATGACGAGCTCGGGCGTGGATGCCCTGGCGGCCCCATCCCCTCCTC
>SKRI01000166.1 GCA_007118565.1 Gemmatimonadota bacterium
ATCACCCGCTCCGTCACGGAGCTCGTGGCCGCTATGCCACGGTACGCCGAGCAGTTCGAGGCGCTCGCCGTCGAAAGCGTCGCCTGGCTCCAGGGGTGGGGGATCCCGGTGTCGGCGGCGGTCATCACCGACATGATCGATCCGGCCCGCGTCATCGATCTCGTCACGGGCGCGCTCAGGGGAATCGCGGCGGTGCTCACGAGCGCCTTCCTCGTTCTCCTCATCATGATCTTCATCCTCGGTGAGGCGACCGTTTTCCCGAAGAAGCTGCGGATCATCCTGGGGAGCGAGGACGCCGACATCAGCCGGTACTCGAAGATCATCACCGAGGTGCAGAACTACCTGACCATCAAGACGCTGGTCAGCCTGGCCACCGGAACCACGGTCGGCGTCTCGATGTGGCTGGTGGGGCTGGATTTCCCGGTGCTGTGGGGTCTGCTGGCCTTCCTCTTCAACTACATCCCGAACGTCGGGTCGATCCTGGCGGCGATCCCGGCCGTGCTGCTCGCCCTCATCCAGCTGGGATTCGGGAGCGCGCTCCTGGTAGCGGGAATCTACGCAGGCGTGAACGTGGTCTTCGGCAACCTGGTGGAGCCGAACCTCCTCGGCCGGCGCCTGGGGCTTTCCACCCTGGTAGTGGTCCTGTCCCTAGTCTTCTGGGGATGGGTGTGGGGGCCGATCGGGATGCTCCTCTCCGTTCCCCTGACCATGATCGTGAAGATCATGCTGGAGAACTCCCGGGAGTTCCGCTGGGTGGCGGTGCTTCTGGCCGGAAGCAAGTCGGACGACCTGCTGACGCCTCCCGAGGACCCGCTGCTCCGGGAGGTGCCGGAGGAGCAGCCGCTCTGAAAGCCGGCCGCCGGTCCACCGCCAAGAAAGAAGCCCCCGTCGCCTGAGGCGACGGGGGCTTCTTCATTCCTGCAGGCTGAGCCGGCGTTACCGACTACTCACCCTGCTCGCGCTGGATCCGCTCGCGGGTGGCCTCGTCCGCGAAGATCGCGACCTCGACCCGACGGTTCTGCTGGCGTCCGGCTTCCGTCTCGTTCGAAGCGACCGGCTCGGTCATTCCGCGACCCACGGACCGGATCCGGTTCCGCGACACGCCCTGCGCCGCCAGGTAGTTGGCAGCGGCGCTCGCCCGGCGCTCGGAGAGCCCCTGGTTGTACTGGGCGCTACCCACGGAGTCCGTGTGGCCCACGATCAGCACCTCGCTGTCCCGGTGCTGATTCAGGCTGTTGGCCAGGCTGCGCAGGTTCGTGCGCGCTGCCGGCCGCAGCTCGGCGGAATCGAAGTCGAAGAGGATCCCGGAATCGAACGTCACGAGAATCCCTTCGCCGACGCGCTCCACCGTGGCTCCGTCGATCTCGCGATCGAGCTCCTCGGCGCGGCGGTCCATCTGCCGCCCGATCACGGCACCCGCGGCGCCACCGACCGCGGCGCCGATGATGGCGCCACGCGCCGTGTTCCGATCGACCGCGCCTCCGACGGCGGCACCACCGGCGGCACCGATCACGGCACCGCGCTCCGTCTGCGTCAGGCCGGCACAGCCGGCAAGGAGCATCATGGCGGTCAGGGCGATTCCCGCGATCACGGCCGGAATGCGTAAAGTCTTGGTATGCGTCATCTTGTCTACCTCTACCATGAAGATGTAGATACAGGTTGGGCAGTGTTGCCACGCCTCCTTATGGCAAAGGGGATGCCGCGATCTCCATGGGTCGGGAAAGCTCAGGCGGGACAACAAAAAGAGCGCCTTACCGTGGACCTTCGCCCACGGATCCGCCCGCAAAGCTCGCGGACCTCTGACCTCCAGGGGGGACATCCGGCGCAAAAGGACGTGACAGCCAGAGCTGGCACTCCGGCTGCATGACCCTGCAAAATCCCGGCGGTACTGGACCGGCCCCGGCTATGACCCGGTGACCGGACCGATCTCCCTCGACCCCATCAGCGACCCATGCCCTGCCTCGCCGCCCTTCTCGCGCTCATCACCCCGCGCCTGCTGATCGTCATCCTCTGGTTCTTCACCACCTGGTTCGCCGGCATCTTCGACTCGATCCTCTGGCCGATCCTCGGTTTCGTCTTCCTGCCGACCACGCTGCTCTGGTACAGCGCCGTGCACAACTGGTTCGGTGGCGCGTGGACGCTCGTGCCGATCGTGGGAATGGTGCTGGCCGTCCTGATCGATCTCGGGCCGGCGACGTCCCGGCGCGAGGCCTACGTCTGATCCCCGGCTCGGCATGAGGCTTTGGACGTTGCATCCCCGATACCTGGACGCGCGCGGGCTGGTGGCCCTCTGGCGGGAAGCACTGCTGGCGCAGAAGGTCCTGGCAGGGGGTACGAAGGGATACCGGCAGCACCCGCAGCTCGCGCGCTTTCGCGCTACGGAGGATCCGCAGACCGCCATCGCCAGCTATCTGGCGGGCGTTCTGGACGAGGCGCGGGCGCGGGGTTACGACTTTGATGCGTCGCGCATTACCACACCCCCCTCCCGCTCGCTGGTCATGCCCGCGACCGAGGGGCAGCTCCGCTACGAGTGGAGCCACCTTCTGGGCAAGCTTCGACACCGGAGCCCGGACTGGTGCCTCGACTTTCCCGAAATGTGCGATCCGGACCCGCACCCGCTATTCCTGGTCGGACCAGGGGGGGTGGAGGGGTGGGAGAGGGCGTGATGCGCTCCCTCTCCCGACAGGAAGCGGGTCAGGTGCCCGGACCGGTGACCACGGGCACCGCACCGAGAACGTCGGCAACCTCGAGAATCTCCACGTCTCCGATCCCCTGCGCGCGGATCTGCTCCTCGATCACGGCGCGGTCTCCCACCACCACGATCGCCATGTTCTCCGGATCGACGTAGCGGCGGGCGGCGCGCTCGACATCGGCCCGCTCCACCTCGAGGACGCGGGCGGTATAAGCGTCCAGCTCGTCGACCGGCAGCCCGTGCTCGATCAGGCCGCCGACGCGTCCGGCGATCTCGCTCACGGACTGGAAGCCTGCCGGGTATCGCATGGCCAGGAAGTTCCGGGCAAGCGAGACCTCCTCCTCGGGCATCGGCTCGTGTATCCGCCGGAGCTCGTTCATGAACTCGGTGAGCGCAGGACCGGTGACGTCGGTCTGCACGGCGGCTCCCGCCCAGAAGGGCCCTGGGTTGACCCACATGTCGAAGCCGGAGCGGGCGCCGTAGGTGTAGCCCTTGTCCTCGCGGAGGTTGCGGTTGAGGCGCGACGTGAACGACCCGCCCAGGATCGTGTTCATCACCTCGAGGGCGTAGTAGTCCTCGGTGCTCCGCGGCACGCCCAGATGTCCGAGGCGGATGACCGACTGCGCCGCGCCGGGGACGTCCACAAGGTAGATGGTCCGCCCCTCGATGGGACCGGGCTCCGCCACCGGAGCCGTCGGCACCTCCCCCCGCTCCCAGCCGCCGAGAGCGGCCTCCAGCCGCGCGCGGACCTCGTCCGGGGATATGGCCCCCACCACCACGACCGAGGCGTTGTCCGGGCGGAAGTGCGTCTCGTGGAAGCGGCGCAGATCATCCGTCGTCATGGCGCGCAGGTGCGCCTCGTCCCCCACGGCGGTGCGTCCGTACGGGTGGTCAGGTCCGAAGACCCGCTGGCCGAAGAGGACCCCGGCAACCGCCTGCGGATCGTCGTGCCGCCGCACGAGCGAGGTGAGCCGCTCCGCGCGCAGGCGGTCGAGCTCCTGGCCCGGGAAGTCGGGCCGCAGGACCACGTCCGAGAAGACGTCGAGCCCCTCCTCGAGCCGCGCGGTGGGGACGCGCAGGCCGATGCGGGTGGCGTGGGTGCCGGGGGCGATGAAGAAGCGGGCCCCGAGGTACTCGAGTGCGTCGGCGATCTCGAGCGCCGAGCGGCCCGCCGCGCCCTCGTCCAGCATGCCGGCCGTGAGCGAGGCGATGCCCAGCCGCTCGGCGGGATCGTGGACGCTACCGGCGCCGACCGCGAGGTTGACCTGGACGAGCGGGACGTCGTGCTTCTCGAGCAGGTAGACCTCCAGCCCGTTCGAGAGGGTCAGGCGCTGTACCTCCGGAAGCCGGAGCTCGGGGACCGGCCCCGGATCGGGTCGCTCGCTCCGGTCCGGTGCAGCGACCTCGGCGGCCGGGGCCGGCGGAGCGGTGTCCACCGCCGCGGGGGCGCAGCCGACGCCGAGCGCGGCGGCGAGAAGGAAAACGGTTCGTGCGGTCATGCTCATCGAGGAACGGTTTGCGGCTCTCTTGGCGGAACGGGTCTCGGGCAGGCTCATCGTGCCCCCGGGGAGTCGGCCAGGTTTTCATCCGGGATCAGACGGCTGCCGGGCATGGCGAGCTCCGTCTGGCCCCGCGGCACCACGCTGAGGATGACCCTGTGCGTCGGGTGCAGGTGCTCCCGAGCGGCCGCGGAGAGCGATTCCGGCGTCAAGCCCCGGAACCGATCGAGATCCTGCTGGAAGTAGTCCGGCGTCCCGGTGTAGAAGAGGTACTCGTTCATGCGGTCCGCCTTCCGGTCGATCCGCTCCATCTCCTCGAGGAAGCCGGTCTCGTACTCGTTGACGATCCGCTGCACCTCGCGGGCGGAGGGCGGCTCGCTGCGGAGCCGCTCGATCTCCTCGTCGATCACGGTGGCGAGCTCCTCGAGGGTGTGCCCGCCGCGGGCGGTGGCGAGCAGGGTGAAGTCCGAGCCGAGCTTGCCCGAGCGCTGGAATGCCGCGACGTCGTCCGCGATCTGGAGATCGTACACCAGGCGGCGGTAGAGCCGCGAGTTGCGTCCGCCGGCCAGGAGCCGGGCCAGCGCCGCCATCTCCGCGTCACCCTCGGCGTACGCGGCCGGCGTGGTCCACGCCATGTAGAGGCGGGGAAGCTGGACCCGGTCCTCGAGCGCGACGCGCCGTTCCTCGTCCAGCAGTACCGGCTGGGCATTGAGCTCCGGGACCGCCGCGCCCTCCGGGATCTCCGCGAACCACTTCTCGACGAGCGCGCGGGCCTCGGCGAAGTCGATGTCCCCGCTGATCACGAGCGAGGCATTGTTGGGCGCGTAGAAGCGCTCGAAGAAGTCGGTGACGTCCTCGTACGACGCGGCCGACAGGTCGTCCATGTAGCCGATGACCGGCCAGAAGTAGGGGTGCGACGCCGGGTAGATCGTTTCCGCGATGGTCTGGCCGGCCAGGCCGTACGGGCGGTTGTCGTAGTTCTGCCTACGCTCGTTCTTGACCACGTCCCGCTGGATGTCCACCGTCGAGGGCGACATCGCCTCCAGCAGGTACCCCATGCGGTCCGACTCGATGAAGAGCGCCATGTCCAGCGCGTTGCTGCCGAAGGTCTGGTGGTAGTTGGTCCTGTCGCGGGTGGTGGAACCGTTGGGGGATCCTCCGACCTCTTCGAACCACTCGTCGATCTTGCCCCGCGGCACGTTGGCCGAGCCCTCGAACATGATGTGCTCGAAGAGGTGGGCGAAGCCGGTGCGGCCCGGGCGCTCGTGCGCGGAGCCGACATGGTACCAGACGTTCGTGGTGATGTTGGGCGTCGAAGCGTCCCGGTGCAGGACCACGGTGAGCCCGTTGTCGAGGGTGAACTGCTCGTAGGGCAGCTCCACGCTCGCGCTCTGCGCCGCCAGCGGGGCGGCGAGGAGGAGCGGGAGGATGCCGAGAGCCAGACGGTGCATCATGGAGTCGCTGTGCAAGGTCGGGGGATGGTGGTGTCGACGGCCGGGTACCCCGCACCGGTGGCCAGGTGCCGGCGGCTCCGGGTGGCATCTCCCACTCACCGGGCTATCTTGGCACGGCATGCGAGCCCTCCTTCCGAAGAGTGATGACACACCAGGAGCAGACGCAGTCCCTCCCCGTGCGGATCGCCGTCGGCACGCTGGCCGCGATGCTGGCGGTCTCGGGTGTCTACGACCTGCTGGGGGGAGCGCTGGTGGACGGAATCGTCCAGGTGGGGATCGCGGCCTTCCTTTTCTGGGAGTCCATCCCCCGCCGCGAGCGAGGGGCGCCCCTCTCCCCCGAGCTCTGGTGGGCCACCGTGGTGGGCGGCTGCATCTTCCTCGTCATGCGGACCTTCCTGCGCAGCTGAGGGGCGGGAGGATCCCGCGCCGGGACCTTTTCCTCGCAGCACCGTTCTTGCGCCCCGGGGACCCGCGTCGCCCGACATCTCCCCGAACCGAACGGATCTCCATGCGCGTCCTGGTCATCGGCTCCCACGGCAAGGTGGGCCGGCACGTCGTCCGGCTGCTCCACGAGGCCGGGCACGAGGCGCGCGCCATGATCCGGGATGCCGGCCAGACGGGGGAGATGCGGTCGCTGGGAGGCGACCCGGTGCTGGCCGATCTCGAGGACGACATCACCCACGCCATGCGCGGAGCGCGGGCCGTGGTCTTCACCGCCGGGTCCGGCGGGCACACCGGGCCGGATAAGACGAAGGACGTGGATCGGGACGGGGCGCTGCTCGCCATCGAGACCGCGGAGGAGCTGGGGGTGGACCGCTTCGTCATGGTGAGCGCGATGAACGCCGACGATCCGGGCCGAGGGAACGAGAAGATCCGGCACTACCTCGAGGCGAAGAAGATCGCGGACGACCGCCTGATGGCGAGCTCTCTGGACTACGTGATCGTGCGCCCCGGGCGGCTGAGCGACGACCCCGGCACCGGGAAGGTGCGGGTGGGGAGCGGCCTCGGCTCCGGGGAGGTGCCGCGCGAGGATGTGGCCGCGGTGGTGGTGACCGCCATCGAGGAGGAGGCCGCGTCGAGGTCGGTCTTCGAGCTTCTTTCCGGGGAGACGCCGATCGCGGAGGCGGTGCGCTCGCTCGGCTGAGTCAGCTCGCGAAGATCCGGGACGGGTCGCGGAACGACTTGAACTCGAGCGCGTTGCCGCTCGGATCGTTCAGGAAGAGGGTTGCCTGCTCCCCCGGCTCCCCCGCAAAGCGGGTGTGGGGCTCGATCAGGAACTCCACCCCGGCGTCGCGCAGCCGCTCGGTCAGCGCGTGCCAGTCGTCCCACTCCAGCACGAGCCCGAAGTGCCGCACCGGCACGGCGTCGCCGTCCACCTCGTTCGTGCGGGCCGCCTCGCACTCCTCTGGCCGGAGGTGCGCCGAGATCTGGTGGCCACGGAAGTCGAAGTCGATCCATCGCTCCGACGTCCGCCCGACCGTGCAGCCGATGAGGCCCTCGTAGAAGTCGCGCGTGGCCGCCAGGTCGACGACTGGAAAGGCGAGGTGGAACGGAGGCATGTGGTCGGTCATGATCGCGCGGGGTCGGGGTGGACGGGCTCGCGAGGTCGCGGCTCCCGGAACGCCTTCAGGGAGCCGCGCAGAGGGTGAACATCATCAGGATCAGCACGAGCGGGACCAGACAGCCGCCCACTCCGATCAGCGCCTCGTACGACGCCTTCTTCTTCGTCCTGGGAGCGGTGCCGCAGTGCGGGCAGCGGGACGCATTCTTCGGGACGGGCTTGCGGCACTGGCGGCAGATCTTCGGTGCCATGGGCTCTTCGGTCTCGGGGTTACGGCGCGGAGCGCTCGTTCAGCCAGCGATAGATCGTGGCCGCGAAGATCGCCATGAAGACGAGGGAGATGGCGATCCAGGGGCCGACATCCTCGCCACGCAGGTGGCGGGAGAGCGTCACCCCCGCGGAGATCACGAAGGTGAGGCCGAAGATGGCCACCGCCCGGACGTTGCGGGCCTGGATCTCGGCGTCGGTGGGCGGTCCTTCCATCTGAATCGGCTCTCCTTCGGATCGCGGCTCTGCGCAAGGTAGGATCACCACCCCATCTGCGCCATCCGCTGCTGGATGATGCTCGAGTACCACCCCATGCGGTGCGGAGAGCGGCTGCGGGGGGCGGGGAGGACCGCGGCGAGCGAGGCAGCCTGGTGCCGGGAGAGGTCGGCGGCCGAGATCCCGTAATGGTGTCGGGCGGCGGCCTCCACCCCGAAGATCCCGTCTCCCAACTCCACCACGTTCACGTAGAGGATCAGGATCCGGTCCTTGCCCAGGATCCATTCCGTGGGGTAGACGAGGGTGGTCTCGAGCCCCTTGCGGATGGCGGATCTATGCGTGGTCAGGAAGAGGTTCTTGACCAGCTGCTGGGTGATGGTGGAGGCGCCCCGCGGCTGGGTTCCACGCCGGCGGGCGTCCTCGCGGGCCTGCTCGATGGCCTCCCAGTCGATGCCCCCGTGCCGGTAGAAGCGCGTGTCCTCGGCGGCCACCACGGCGCGCGGCATGTGCCGGGAGATCCCGGAGGCCGGGCGATAATGGTACTGGCGCCTGTAGTCGTCTCCCCCGACCCACGCCTCGATCTGCCGCTGGATCTGGACGGTGGTGATGGGAGGCGGAAAGAAGCGGAGGTATACGAGTGTGGTGAGGGCGATGACGTAGAAGCCGATCACCGCGAGGAGGAGACCCAGGAGGATGCGGCGGACGATCACCACCCACCCGGCGGTCCGGCGGATCTCGATGCCCTCCGGCCCCCGGCGGCGCCTCACTCAGGCATCCCCGGCAAGGTCGCGACGCACCACCCGCCCGTTGACCCCGTCGATGTGCGGTGGGAGCTCGTCAGGCTCGATCCGCCGCAGCGCAGGACCGGCCGAAGCGTCGACCCGATAGGTGGTCTCTCGGATGGCTCCGGTCGCGGGGTCGATGTCGAGGAGCGTCACGGTGCGGACAGGCGGCTCCTCCGATCCCAGCAGCGGGCGGGGCCCGCTCCCGAGGGCGCCGACATGGAAGAGGTCCACACCACCCGCATGGCCCGGATAGTAGGCGTGATGGTGGCCGCTCACGTACGCGTCGACTCCGTGTTCCCCCAGGAATGCGAGCAGCTCGTCCGGCTCGGCGAGAACCTCTCCTCTCCGATCGCGTCCCTCTGCCACGCTGCGCAGGGGAAGGTGTCCGGCCGCAATCCGCACCCCAGCCGCCCGGGCGGCTGGGGTGTGCAGCGCCTCCGAGGCCCAGCGCAGCCCGGCGGTATCGGCGGCGGTCTCCTCGTTGGTGGCGTTCCACACCAGGACGAAGAGGCCGCGGTGCTCCACGGCGTACCAGAA
>SKRI01000021.1 GCA_007118565.1 Gemmatimonadota bacterium
ACGTGCGGGATCCCCTCCGGGTACTGGTGCGGCTCCTCGAAGGTGGCCCGGTCGGCCACCCTGTCCGGGTCGAAGGCCACCAGGTCGGCGAACGCACCGGGCTCGATCCGCCCCCGCCCCGCCAGCTTCAGCCGATCGGCCGGACGCGAGGCCATCTTCAGGATGGCATCCTCCATGGAGAGCGCCCCCAGATCCCGCACGAAGTGGCCGAGGACCCGGGGGAAGGCACCGTAGCTGCGCGGGTGCGGCGTTCCCTCGGAGAGCGGGCCGCTCACGGCACGCGCCCCGCCGTCCGAGCAGACGATGGAGAGCGGGTGCGCCAGCTTCTCGGCCACGTTCTCCTCGCTCATCCCGAAGCCCACCATGCGCGTCCGGTTCCGGTCCTCGATGAGCAGCCGGACGAGGAGGTCGAAGGGATCCTCCTCCCGCTCGCCGGCGAGCGCCCCCAGCCGCCGCCCCTCGGCCCAGCGGAGCGCCTCGGACCCGGTGGACGTGATCTGCACCGCGTCCCACGAGCCGAGCTGGTCGATCTTGTCGCGCACCCCCACCTCCAGCCGGGCGCGGGTGTCGTCGTCCCGCAGCCGGGCCAGGAACGCCTCGGTGCCGCCGTCGCGCGCGGTGACGGGGAAGAGGTTGGCCAGCCCGGTGCTGTAGGCGATGTACGGGTAGACGTCGAATTTTACGTCCACCCCGGCCTCCCGCGCCCCGGAGATGGTTCGCAGCACCGGGTCGGTCTTCCACCAGTTCCGGCCCCCCTGCGCCTTGAGATGGGAGATCTGCACCGGCGCGCCGGAGCGCCGCCCCACCATGACCGCCTCCTCGACCGCCGCCATGAGCCGGTCGTCCTCGTTGCGCATGTGGCTCGCGTACGGGAGGCCGCTCCCGGCCAGCACCTCGGAGAGCGCGGCCAGCTCGTCCGTGTCGGCGAAGCCGCTCGGCGTGTACTCGAGGCCGGATGAGATGCCGCACGCGCCGGCCGCCAGCGCCTCGCGCACCACCTCCCGCATCCGCTCGACCTCCTCCGCGCTGGCGGGGCGGTCGTCGTGGCCGATCACGTAGTCCCGCACCGTTCCCTGGCCCACCATGCTCGCCAGGTTGAGCGCCATGCCGCGCTCGTCGAGGGTGCGGAAGAAGCCCCCCAGGTCTTCGAAGTCGAAGTCCACCCCGTACTGCTCGCGGTACGACTCCGCCCGTCGACGGGCCTCTTCCGGCCGCCACGGCCCGATGGAGCTGCCGTCCTGCCCCACCACCTCAGTCGTGACCCCCTGCCGGATCTTGCTCTCCGCGCGCGGGTCGACGAGCAGCACCAGATCGGTGTGCGAGTGGATGTCCACGAAGCCGGGCGCGAGCGCCAGCCCGCGAAGGTCGACCTCCCGCGCGCCGCTGGCCGACAGGCTCCGTCCCACTCCCGCGATCCTCTCTCCCCGGATGGCCACATCGAGCTCCACCGGAGCGTTGCCCAGCCCGTCGTAGACGAGGGCGCCCCGCAGGACGGTGTCGGCGTCGTGCGGATTCGTGGCCCAGAGCGAGTCGGTCATGAAGAGCGCGGTGGCTGCGGTGGCGGTTCCGGTGCGGACGAAGGTGCGGCGGTCCATGGTGATATCGGGGGGAGTGGGAGATGGCGCGAGGGAAGAGTACGCAGCCGTGCGGCCGGGCGCCACGCCGCTACCTGCGGCGCACCTCCTCCACCCAGTCCGGCGGCTGCGGCCGCTCGGGCGGCTCGAGACCGCGGGTGATGGCCCAGCGCTTCAGCCAGGAGATCCCGCGCGGCCCGGTGTAGCGGTCCGGGAGGTCGTAGACCGGATCGGTGAGCGCCTCCTCCAGCGGAACGAAGCGGTAGCCGCGCGCATCGATCACCTCCAGCAGGCGGTCCAGATGGTCGGCGTTCAGCGGGTTGGCGTGCAGGAGGAGGACCTGCGCGGGAATGCGGTCCACCAGCTCGCGGGAGAGCCGCTCGAAGTAGTCGAACGTCTCCTCCACGTGGGTGATGTACGCGCGGACGATGCGCTCCATCAGCGCCTCGTCGCCCGCGTCGAGCGCCACCCGGTAGGCGGCGGCGAAGACCCAGTCGTCGCTGTCCACCGTCACCGGCGCCACCTCGTAGCCGTGCTCGTCGAGAAAGGCCTCCAGCCGCGCCCGCGTCTCCATCTCCCTCCCCGTATGCAGGTACGGGTGACGGAACCAGCGGAGCTCCATCCCCCGCTCCTCCATGAGCGGCCGCGTCACCCGCTCCCCCCGGAGGACCTCCTCCTGGAACTCCGCGAGCGGGGTGCGGTGCAGCGAGGTGTGGGCATGGGTGTGGTTGCCGAGCTCCATCCCGGCCTCCAGCCAGCGCTCCAGGAGCCGGGTGCGCGTCTCCCGGCCCGCCGCGAGCTGCACCTCGTTCACGAAGCCCACGGCCGGGACGTCCGCCTCGCGGAGATGCCTGAGCAGCCCGTCGGTCACGGCCTCGGCCTCGGCCAGCGTCCGGGTGCCGATGGTGGGGAGGTCGTCGATGGTCACGGCCACGGCGTGTGGTGGCTCCGGGTCGGCGGGTGCCTCCGGAGCATCACGGTCGGGGACGTCGGGGCGCTCGGCCGGACAGCCGGCGAGCGCGAGGAGGCAGAGGAACGGGAGGAGGCCGCGCGCCGTAACCGGACGGCGGCCGGGCCGGACCTTCACCCCGTGCGGCGCTGCAGGATCAGTCCCCGCCCGGCTCGATCGCGGGCTCGGCTTCGGGGACGTCGCCCCGCACGCGATTGTAGACCTTCGCCGCGAACGGGGTGAGGAGTAGCGTCCCGGCGATGCGGAAGGGCTGCGTGGCCTTGGTCGCGACATAGGCGCCCGCCAGCACGCCGAGGTTCCCGCCGGTGCTCTGCGGCTGCCAGCCGAAGTGGATCGCCGCCCACGAGCCGACCAGCACGGAGACGAAGATGGCCAGATAGACCACGAGGGCCACGGGGCCGTACTCGGCGATGATGTCCTGGATCGATCTGCGCACTGGGTCGGGTCTGGGTACGGGAGCGAAGGCCGTCTCCCCTCCCTCTACACGATCCCTTCCGCGAGGTTCGGCATGAGGGTTGGGAGATAGGATTCGCGCGGGTGCCCCCCAGGCGGTCGCCGCTTATCTTGTCCGCGTCGCCCCTTTCCTTCCTTCACGCGCAAAATGACCCGAGAGACGACCGGAGACGACCGATCCACCGAGCCGCCCGCGAAGCGAGGCCCTCCGCCGCCGCCCGAGGAGGAGATGGAGCACAACACGCTGCCCCTCTCCGTGCAGGGAGCGAAGATCGGAGCTGCCGCCGCGGTGGCGGTGGTGATCCTGGTGACGGCGGTGGTCTGGTGGCGCGGGGATGCGCGGGCGCTACTTTTCGGCCTGGGAATGCTCGTGCTCATGCCGCCGGTCGGCGCCCTTCTCGGGGCCATCATCGGCGGGATCAGGCGGCTCCGGCGCTGAGCCGCTAGCGGAAGACGCCGGTGTGCTCGCGGATCTCCGCGGCTACCCCCTCGGCGCGTCCCGCCCTCTCCAGCGCCGCCCAGAGGCGCGCCACCGTTTCCGCGTCCACCAGCCCGGCCGGTGATCCCAGGTCGGCCGTGGCCAGCCCCTCCTCCTCGCGGAAGGCCTCCACCGCCTCGACCAGCGGCTGCGTGTAGAGGAAGGCGTCCCCGTCCCGCTCCACGCCCTCCAGCTCGGGGCGGTAGTGCCCGAGTGCGTGCAGGATGACGCGGAGCTGCCAGACGTCGTTGCCGCGCGGCTGCGCCAGGGTGCGGTAGCCCAGCCGCTCGGAGACGGCGTCATGGATGCGGCGGAGCTCGGCCACCGGCTCCGGATGCTCGCAGACGTTGATGTCCGCGGTCACGCCATCCGGCCGGCGGGAGCGGCCTTCGCGCGGGTCGGCCACGATCACGGCGGCCGACTGGACCCGTCCCTTGCGCGCGTCCCCGCCCGCCTCCTGTCCGGCGGCCAGCGCCTCGACCAGCCGGTCGACGAGATGTCGGCCGCTCCCCTCGCTCGCCACGAACGCGGCGGAGACCGCCTCCAGCACCTCTGACCCCACCAGCAGGTTGCCGAGCACGGCGTGATTTCGGCCCGGGAGGTGCCCCGCCCATTCGGTCGTCTCCTCCCCGGTGAAGAGCGCGCTCCGCCCGTCGACGGAGATGACCCCCACCTGCCGCCGCTCCCGCCCCTCGTCCGCGGCCACCGCACGCTCCATCGCCCCGTCGGGGGAGGTCCCCGCCTCCAGCATGTCGAGGAGCTCGGGACCGTACTCCACCCGGGTCCACGACTGCGTGGCCACCGCCCCGACCCCGGCGCGGACGTGCGGCACAGCATTCCCCACGCACGCCACCCGGGTGGTAGTGGCCACCCCGCTCTCGCCGGTCGCGGGATCTACGGCGATGATGGAGAAGGTGTTGTGGACGAGCGCGGTGTCGGCAGGCGCCGCATCCCCCGCGGGGAGCAGGAGGAGCGCGGCGGTGAGGATCGGGTGCATCATGGCAGCGGAATCGGTGGACGGGGTGGGGAGATGGACACCCGGGAGCGGGGGAAGATGCCGGCGCGACCCCCGGGGAGCAAAGTCCTCCGCAGCGGCCGGAAAGAGAGGGCGGCGCTCCCGGCGCCATCCGCCCCACTCTCGCGGCCGCTGTCGCTGTCGCTGGGCTCAGGCGCCCGGCACGGGGAGCGTGCGCTCGCTATACCCTGCCGGAATCCCGAAGAGATCCGGGGCCGGCGCGCCCAGATCACGCACCTCGACGATCTCCGTGGTTAGTCGGAAGAGCGGTTGCAGCTCGGGCTCCTTCTCCTCCTCTGCCTCGCGGTCGCGGCCGCCCATCAGCCCCCGGGTAAGGCCGCGGACCGCGCCGCGCGCCGCTTCGCGCGCCTGGCCCACGGCCGCGTCCCGCACCCGCCCTCCCATGCTGGCCGGCTCCCAGGCGAGGAGCGCCTCGGTGTCCAGTGCCGTCCCCGCCGGAACGAAGGCGACGCTGGTGACCGTCCGCACCGAGGTGCCCTCCATCTCGGTGATGCGCTCCGCGATCCGCTCCAGCCCTGCGGCGAGCCGCGGATCCCACATTGCGAGCGACTCCGAGGCGAAGCCCTCCGCGGGCGCGAAGGCGGCAGCCATCTCCTCGGCGAAACCGCGCAGCTCCGGATCCTGCGCCATCTCGCGGGCCCACTGCGCGTGCAGCTCGTCGCCGGTGGGGAAGTCGGTGCTCAGCCAGAGGTCGGCAACGAAGGCGAGCTCCCCGGCACCCTCCTCCATCCCTTCCACCCCTTCGGCCACGCCCATCGTGGCGACCAGCAGGGTCCGCTCGGCCGCGTAGCCGCCGAAGCTGCGCCTCTCGCCGGTGGAACGGACGTCGATGTCGAGGGTCAGCTCCTCGGCGACCTCCGCCATTGCCGCGTGCAGCTCCTCCATCATGGCCTCGCGCTCCTCGCGATCCTCCTCGAGCGCGGCCCGCCACTCGGCGCGCGCCTCCTCCATCTCCCCGTCCATCCCCGTCATCATCTGACGGGCCATTTCGATGGACTGGTCGAAGCTCATGGAGGTGTAGACGCGTGCGTCGTGGTCGAGAGAGGTCCAGCGACGCTCCTCCAGGTCGAGGATCATCGACCCCGAGGGCCCGTCTTCGCGCAGGCGGCTGCCGGAGAGGTGTATGCCATGCTCGGATTGCCGTGTGTCGAGCCCGCCCGGAAGGGCGCGTAGCAGGAGGCCGATGTCACCGGGGACTTCGAGCTGGGTGGTGCGCGTCCAGGTGAGGGAGCGGTCCTGCGCCTCGGCCATCGGGGCCGCGATCAGCGTGGCGAGGAGCGGGAGGAGGACGAGGGGATAGGGGAAGATCTTCATGGCAGTCTCGGGGAAGGAAGAGAGGCGGAGCAGGATGCCGAGATTCTCGGCGGACCGGCAACGTGAAGCCGTCATCATGGAATGCGAAAAAAACTCCCGCAACCCGCCATCGAGATGGCAAGCCGGACCAGCTAGCGCATCTCGAGCTCCACCACCGTCCCTTCCCAGGTGCCGTCCTTGGCCGAATGCTCGCCCACGTGCAGCTCGATGGCGCCGGAGGGGCCATCCTCGAAAGTCAGAGAATAGTACCCCCAGGCGTCGGCCCAGGCGGTGGCCGTGGTGAAGTCCTCGGCAACCTCCTCCCCGTCCTGTTCGATCCGGGCGACGACGTTCGCCTCGAAGGTGCGGGCGTAGCCGGTCACGGTGAGCGGGTAGCTCGCCGGCCCGGGACGCGGCTCGAGCACCACCACCCGCTGGTCCACGGCCGCGGGCGCCGGGACGGTGCCGCCTCCGGGGCGGAGGTCGACCACCACCCGCGCTGGATCGTCGAGTACCGCGGCGTGCGCCTCGGCCTCGCCGCCAAGGTGGATGTCGACGAAGACCCATCTCCCCTCGTCCGCCCAGACCGTGTACGCCCCGCGGGCCAGCTCCCCCTCGAACGTCTCGTCCGTGGCCTCCTGCGCCACCCACTCCACGTCCCGCAGGGTGACGCGCACCACGCCAAGGTCGCGCAGCACCTCCACCGAGACGTCTCCCGCTCCCTCCGCGGGATTTCCCTGCGCGTCGGCCAGGTCGATCACGAAGCGCTCGCACCCGTCGTGCGCCTCCCAGCGCAGCGCGCGCACTGAATCCGCGTCCGCCTCGCCTGTCTCCCCTACGGCGAACGATCCATCTCCCACCCACTCCTCCCCCTCCAGGCAGACGGCCACCTCACCGTTCGCGTCCTCGGTCGGGGAGGGGTCCCCGGGCGCCGGCCGATCGTTCACCTCCTCGGGACAGGCGGTGAGGAGGAGGGTCAGCGGGAGAAGCAGCGCGGTGGTGGTGGCCCTCATGGGGTCGCCTCCTTCGGTCGGGGGAGCGGTGTCGCGAGGGAGGCGTGGTCCCGCATACGGCGTGCGCGCGTCGCGCGGTTGAGGCCCTGCCGCAGGAGCCGGCGTGCCGCGCAGGCACGGCATCTGCGGCTGCAGCGGGTCGTCACCCGCCCTTCTTGAACCTCACAACGGAGAACCGCATGCGAATCGGAATCGGTCTCGGCACGCTGCTGCTGATCATCATCCTCATCGTCCTGCTGACCTAGCTGCAGCCGGCAGTACGGAGGTTGGCGCGGGCCGGGGGATCCACTTCCCCGGCCCGTTGCTCATTCGGGGCCGGAGCGACGAGCGGGCGCGACGACGTTCGGGGCGAGAGCGGTCCCGGAATTGCCGTCGGACATGGTCTATCCTTGCCCCCCACAGGAGGTACGGGCATGACAATGGAGGACCAGCTTCTGCACCGGGCGCTGACGGACAGCGATACGGGGCTTCCCAACGCGCGATTCTTCGACATGGAGCGGCAGAGCTTCACCGAACGCTCCGAGCGGTACGGCTTTCCCGTCGGCGTGGTCACCATCACCTGCCACAGCTGCGGGCTCGACACCTTCCTGGAATTCTCCCGCCGCGTCGCGGATTCGGTGCGCCGGGCGGACCACCTGGCGCGCACCGACTCCTCCCAGCTCAAGCTCCTCATCACCCATCGCGACACCGAGATGGCCCCCCGGATCATGGAGCGGATCCACACTCTCGCGGAGAGCTTCGAGGAGGAGGCCTTTACCGTGGATGTGGACTGGAGCGTGGAGCGGGCACCCCCGCAGCCCGCGTAGGGTTCCCACCCCGCGTCCGCTTACGGCCGGGCCGGAGCCCCCACCTCATCCCGGCCAGAGCCAGCCGAAGATCCCCGCCGTGATCAGCGCGTAGATCAGCCCGTCGAAGGTGTTCTTCAGCGTGGTGGACCACTGCCGGAAATACCAGATCGAATCCTGCCAGAGCGCCAGCGCGAACCCGGCGAAGGCCACGGTCCCGGCGAAGCGGAAGACGTCTAGGTATTCCGCGCCCGGCGCCAGTGCCCGCCCGGCCACGTAGGCGGCGAAGGTCACCACCACCAGGCAGTAGACGAACCAGATCCCCAGCATCTTTCCCATGCCGATCGTCCCGTTGGGGAGCACGGTCATGAAGATGACCGGCCCCCTCTCGATCTTCGCGACGTACTCGGGGGAGTTCATCTCCTCCATCGAGCCGGAGTGCGGAATGACGTAGTCGCCGGGGGGAATGGAGATGGGGCGCAGCGCATCTCCCACCCGGTCCTCGTCGGGCAGCCGGCCGTAGTCGTTGGCGTGGTAGCCGAGGAACATGTGGATGACGGAGCTCGCCGCGAAGACGGCGATGGTGGAGAGGAGGATTGGGAGCCACAGGGCGGGAAGGGTTACCATTGGGAGATTTGGGAGGAGGAGGAAGGAAGGATCGCACCGTCGGTGGAGCCGGCGTGACGGAAGGTGCCATCATTTCGCCCATGAGCTTGGGCGCCGCCTGTGATGCATGATAGCCAGCACGACAACCTTTCCCTCGTGGCGGCGATAGATGACACTGTACGGAAATCGCAAGAGAAGATAGCGGCGGTGACCACTGCCGAAATGGCGAGCCCGCATCCGGTGTGGCGGCAATCCGCTCGAAGACGAGTTCTACCTCGGTGACAAAATCGGATCCCAGCCCCGACGCCTGCCCCTCGTAGAAAGCGCTCGCAGCGCGGAGGTCACGCTCGGCGGCAGCATCGACGACGAGTCGCCTCACGGCGCGAGGCCAGAGCGAATATCAGCCAGCACATCCGCAGCGGGACGCAGCTCCGACTTCCCCTCTTCGATCCGACCCCACCGCCGCTCGACCTCCTCGAGCCAGGCTTTCTCGATCTCCGACTCCTCGTCCAGGCTCGCCAGCAGCCGCTCCGCGAGCCGGGCTCGGAGATGCATTGGCAGCTTGAATGCCTCCTGCTCCAACTCTTCCAGTTTCATGGTTCTACCGCCTCCCTCCAGGGTAGTGCTGCCATTCGTGGATTGATACACACGACCGCCGCCTGCGCCTCACCACCCCGCCGCCACCCCGTCCGTCCGCGTCTCCGTCCCGCCCCACAACGCCCCCGTCTCCCGGTGGATCATCACGTTCTGGTAGCCGCCGTAGTGCACCTGCTGCCGCTCACAGAGGGTGTGTC
>SKRI01000060.1 GCA_007118565.1 Gemmatimonadota bacterium
GGATTGGCCTCCGGCGTCACCTCACCCGATGAGTCGGCGTAACGGAAGACGACGCGGCCACCCTCCTCGAGCGCGGCCACCGTATCCGGATCCGCCAGGTAGCACCCTTCGCCGTGCGCCAGCGGGAGGTGGAGGAGCTGGCCTTCCCGGTACTCCGCGGTGAAGGGCGGCTCCGCGACCTCGACCCGCACCGGGACGCTCCGGGAGATGAAGCGGAGCGACCGGTTGTGAACCAGGGCGCCGGGGAGCAGGCCGGCCTCGCAGAGGATCTGGAAGCCGTTGCAGATGCCCAGGACCAGCCCGCCCTGCCGGGCGAAGTCCGCGACCTCCCGCATGATCGGGCTGACCCGGGCGATGGCTCCCGCCCGAAGGTAGTCCCCGTAGCTGAACCCGCCCGGGAGGACGATCGCGTCCACCCCCTCGAGGTCGTGGGACCGGTGCCAGAGGAAGACCGCCTCGGCATCCGTAACGTCCTGGACCGCACGGTAGCAGTCGTGGTCGCAGTTGGAGCCCGGAAATGTGACGACGCCGACCTTCATGCCGCGCTCCCGGCCGCTTCCCGGACCGAGATGTCGAAGTCCTCGGTCACCGGATTTGCGAGCAGCTCCCGGCACATCTCCCTGCCGCGCTCGCGGGCCTCCTCCTCCGAGGCGGCCTCGACGTCGAGCCGCACCAGGCGGCCGACGTGCACCTCGCCGACGTCATCGAAGCCGAGCGACCGAAGGGCACCGCCGACCGCATTCCCCTGCGGATCGAGGATCCCCTCGCGGGGAACGATCCTGACCTCCACCGAATACCTGCTCATCGAGTTTCCTCCGTGCTTTCGGGATTTCTGTAGGGGGCGCGCGCGCCCCGATCGAACTCGGCGTAGTCCACCTCGCGCATCTGCTCCCGCTCGTCCTCCTCCTCGTCGATGAGGGGGTCCCGCTCCGGAAGCCGGTCCAGGAAACCGAGCACGGCGCTCCTTCCGAGCCCGTACGCAATGTAGACGACCAGGGCGGGAAAGAAGAAGAGGGCGGGGGCCACGATGGCCGCACCCACCGCGACCAGCGCCGCAACGAAGGTCGCGATGCCGGCGAAGGTCCTCAGCTCGAAGCGCGGCACCACCGGGTAGAGGACGTGGCTCACCATGAGCACGGCAAGGATCACCATCATCCCGGTGATGAGCTGGCTCCAGGCCAGATGCTCCAGGTACTGCTGAAAGAAGGCCGTCTGCGAAAAGGGGTAGAAGGTGGCGAGGGTGATCCCCGCTGCAGGAGACGGCAGCCCGTGGAACGCCACCTTGGCGTGCCCCGATTGCTCCACGTTGAAGCGGGCAAGTCGGATGATGACCCCCGCCACGAAGAGGAAGCAGACGGTCCAGCCCCACCCGACCACGTCCTCGAAGTAGAGGTGGAACATGATGAGCGCCGGCGCCACACCGAAGCTAACCGCGTCCACGAGGGAGTCGAGCTCCTCTCCGAAGTCGGTCCCGGTGCTCGTGAAGCGTGCGATGCGTCCGTCGAGCATGTCGGCCACGCCGGCCAGCAGGATCAGCCAGCCGGCCAGCTCGAACTGGCCCCGCGAGGCGGCCACGATGGCCCACACGCCGAGGAAGAGGTTTCCCAGCGTGAATGCGCTGGGGAGAATGATGACGCCCCGCTGGAGGCGCTCTCGCCGGGTCGGAGGAACGTTCACGAGAGGACGGCCTCGCTACCGGTGATCCGGCGGAACAGATCGAGGTAGCGCTCGCGCAGCGCGGTGCAGACCTCCTGCGGAAGCTCCGGCCCCGGCGGCGTTCGGTCCCACCGCCCCTCGCCGACCAGCCCTTCCAGGTAGTCCCTGAGCGGCTGCTTGTCGAGCGCGGGCGGAGTGCTGCCGGGTTGGTAGCCGTCCTCCGGCCAGTACCGCGAGGAGTCCGGGGTCAGGAGCTCGTCGATCAGGATCACCTCTCCCTCCTCGCCGGCGGCGAACTCGAACTTGGTGTCCGCCAGCAGGAGCCCGGAGCGGGCCGCCACCTCACGCCCCCGCGCGTAGAGGGCCCGGCTCGCCTCCTCCAGGCGCGCGGCGATCCCGTCCCCCACGATCCCCGCCAGCCGGTCGCGGGTGATGTTCTCGTCGTGCCCCGTCTCCGCCTTGGTGGCCGGGGAAAAGACCGGCGGCTCGAGCGCCGCCGCCTCCTCCAGCCCTGCCGGGAGCGGCTCGCCGGCCAGCGTCCCGGAGCGGCGGTACTCCGCCCAGGCCGAGCCCGCCAGGTATCCGCGGACCACGCACTCCACGGGGAGCGGGTCGAGCCGGCGGACGAGCATGCTCCGCCAGGCCCAGCGCCCCCGCGAGTCCGCCAGCCCCGGCACGCGGTCGACGATCTCCTCCGGATCGGCGGTGACCAGGTGGTTGGGGACGATGTCCCGCGTCCGCTCGAGCCACCAGGTCGAGATCTGGTTGAGGATTGCTCCCTTCCCCGGGATCTCCGCCGGAAGCACGACGTCGAAGGCGCTCACCCGGTCGGAGGCCACCATGAGCAGGAGCTCCGAGTCCCCGACATCGTAGACGTCGCGGACCTTTCCGCGCCGAAGGAGGGAGAGGGGGATGTGCGGATCCACGACGGTTCGGCTCACGGGATCAGGGCCGCGGGTGAGGGCAAAGTCTAACCCCTCGCGCCGGATGCAGGCAACGGCCGCGCTCCGGGGAATCCGCGGCGAAAGACGGCGGCCACCGCGATCATCCGAGGCCGTAGAGCGGCGTCAGCTTTTCCCGCAGGTAGCCGATCAGCGGGTCGTGGGAAAGGGGCCGCTGCGTGACCCGCTCGCACAGCTCGGGGGCGGGGAAGCGCCGGCCGTGCTGGTGGATGTTTTCGCGGAGCCAGCGGAGGAGCGGGGAGAAATCCCCCGCGGCGATGCCCGCGTCCAGGTCGGTCAGCTCCTCCCGCGCCGCGGCCCAGAGCTGGGCCGCGTACAGGTTGCCGAGGGTGTAGGTGGGGAAGTAGCCGATGGCGCCCATCGACCAGTGGACGTCCTGGAGGCATCCGCGCCGGTCGTCCGGGACCTCGATGCCGAGGTCGGCGCGGATCCGCTCATTCCACGCCTCCGGGAGGTCCGCCGGCGCCAGATCCCCCTTCAGCATGGCGCGCTCGAGATCGAAGCGCAGCATGATGTGCAGGTTGTAGGTGGCCTCGTCGCTCTCCACCCGGATCAGAGTCGGCTGCACCACATTCGCCGCCCCGAAGGCCGCATCCAGGTCCACATCTCCCAGCTGCTCCGGGAAGGCGGCCTTGGCCTGCGGGAGCGCCCACTCCCAGAAGGGGCGCGAGCGGCCGACCATGTTCTCCCACATGCGCGACTGGCTCTCGTGGATGCCGAGACCGGCGGCCTCGCCGAGCGGCGCCCCGAAGTGCTGCTCGGGGAGCCCCTGCTCGTACATCCCGTGCCCCCCCTCGTGCATCGTGGAGGAGAGGGCGTCGAGAAAGCCGTCCTCCCGGTAGCGCGAGGTGAGCCGGGTGTCGCCGGGGGCGATCCCCGAGCAGAAGGGGTGCGTGGAGACGTCGAGGCGCCCGGCCTCCATGTCGAACCCCATGCGCTCCACCACCGCACGGTTGAAGGCCTGCTGGTCGGGGATGGAGAGTCGGCGGTCGGCGAAGGCATCGTCCGGGCGGGTGGCAGCCTCCGCGATCTCGTGGATCAGGGGCGCGAGATCCGCGCGCAGGCCGGAGAAGACGCGGTCCACCTCCGCGGCGGTCATCCCGGGCTCGTACCCCTCGAGGAGCGCGTCGTAGAGCTCGCCCCCCTCGGGGACGCCGTATGCCTCGGCCGCACGGCGGTTGAGATCGACCGTCTTCTCGAGGTGGGGGAGGAAGGCGGCGAAGTCGTTCCGCTCGCGGGCGGAGCGCCACGCCTCCATCCCGAGGGCGAAGGCCTCCGTCATCTCCCGGACCAGGCTGCCCGGAAGGCGGACGGCTCTGTCGTAGTCCCGCCGCATCTCCCGCACGGAGGCGGCGAGCGCCTCATCCGCCTGGACGTCGGGGTCCGCCTCCGCCGCGGAGATCATCTCCCCCAGCTCGGGCGAGGTGCTCCGGTCGTGGACGAGGCCGGAGAGGGTGGCGAGCTGGGTGGCGCGGAAGGCGGCGCCGCGCGGCGGCATCATGGTCTCCTGATCCCAGGAGAGGAGCGCCTGCGCGGAAGTGATGGTGGCGACTTCCCGGAGGATACCGGCGAGCGTCGTATAGCTGTCCGGAAGCGGGGGCGCGTCGGTCTTGGCGGTCATGATCGTATGGAGGTCAGACCCGGAGGTCCGGGGTTTCGTCGATGAGGTCGGCGTGCCGGTCCAGGATCGGCTCGACCCACTCTCGCAGGAACTCGTCGGCCTGCTCGGGCGCGCGGCCGACGTACCGCTCCGGCCGCACCTCCTCCTCGAGCTCCTGGCGGGTGACGCCAAAGGCGTCGTCGGCGGCGATGCGGTCGAGGAGATCGTTCTCGAGCCCCTGCCGCTTGACCCGATCGCCGGCGGCCACGGCGTGCCGGCGCACCCGCTCGTGCAGCTCCTGGCGGTCGCCGCCCTGCCGCACCGCGCGCATCATCAGGTTCTCGGTGGCCATGAAGGGAAGCTCCTCGCGCAGCCGCCGCCTGATCATCTCCGGGTGCACGACCAGCCCGGACGCCACGTTGTGCAGGATGAGCAAGACGGCGTCGGTGCCGAGGTACGCCTCGGGGATGGCGATCCGCTTGTTGGCGGAGTCGTCGAGCGAGCGCTCGAGCCACTGCGTGGCCTGGGTGAAGGCGGGGTCGAGGGAAAGGGTGATGACGTGCCGCGCCAGCGCGCAGATCCGCTCCGAGCGCATCGGGTTGCGCTTGTACGGCATGGCCGAGGAGCCGATCTGCGCGCTCTCGAACGGCTCCTCGACCTCCTTGAGGTGGGAAAGGAGGCGCAGGTCGTGGCCGAACTTGGAGGCCGATTGCGCAACGCCCGAAAGGGTTGCCAGACAGGCGGCGTCGGCCTTCCGCGTGTAGGTCTGCCCGGTGACGCCGTACACCTCGTCGAAGCCCATCCGCTCCGCCACCGCCCGGTTCAGCTTCGCCACCTTCTCCCCGTCCCCGTCGAAGAGGTCCAGGAAGGATGCCTGCGTGCCCGTCGTTCCGCGCACCCCGCGGAAGCGCAGCGTCTCGAGGCGGAACTCGATCTCCTCGAGGTCGAGGACGAGATCCTGGATCCAGAGGGTGGCGCGCTTCCCGACGGTGGTGGGCTGGGCGGGCTGGAAGTGGGTGAAGCCGAGGGTGGGAAGGCCGCGGTGCTCCGCGGCGAAGCCCGACAGCGCCGCCACCGCGTTCACCAGCCGCCGACGGACGAGGAGGAGCGCCTCCCGGTGCTGGATCAGGTCGGTGTTGTCACCGACGAAGGCGCTGGTGGCGCCGAGGTGCAGGATGCCGCGCGCCTCGGGCGCCTGCTCCCCGAGGTGGTGGACGTGAGCCATGACGTCGTGGCGCAGCTCCCGCTCGAGCTCGGCCGCCCGGTCGAGGTCCACGTCGTGGAGGTGGTCCTGAATGGCCCGGATAGCCTCCTCCGGGATGTCCAATCCCAGGTCGCGCTGCGCCTCGGCCAGCGCCAGCCAGAGCCGGCGCCACGTCCCGAACTTGAAGGACGGGGAGAAGATGCGGGACATCTCCGGGGAGGCGTACCGCTCGGTGAGCGGGTTGCTATAGCGTTCTGCGGCTGACGGCATCGGCGTTTCGGTGGCGGCCGGATGGCACCGGCCGTGAGTGGGATACCTAGGAGCGCGGTGTGGCGGCCGGGGCCGCCGGGTCGTCCGGATACCTGACCCTCGTTAGAAAAAGCCCCTCAGGGGGCGCGGGCGGCGAGGTCAGCAGTTCCCCATCTCCCTCCAGGAGTCGCTTCATATCCCCCGGCTCGCGCTCCCCGGTCCCGATGGCGACGAGCGTGCCCACCAGGTAGCGCACCATGTGGTGGAGAAAGCGATCGGCGGTGATGTGGAAGTGGAGCCCGAGCCCCTCCCACGGCTCCCAGCGGGCCTCCTCCACCACGCACCGGTCTCCCCGCTCCTCCTGGCCCGCCTTGGCGAAGGCGAGGAAGGAGTGGCTGCCCACGATCATCTCCGTAACCTCGGCCATGCGATCGATGTCCGGGGTGGTGCGCACCGGCCAGCACCACGGTCGGTGGAAGGGGGAGCGCGCCTCGTGCGCGGTCCCCACGTCGTACCGGTACGAGCGGGCGATTGCGTCGTAGCGGGGGTGGAAGTCGGCCTTCGCCTCCATGCACTCCGCGATCCAGATCCCCTCGGGGAGGAGGGCGTTCATGGCCCGGCGCAGCTTCACCGCCGACCAGCCGGGGGGCGCGTCCACGCTCGCCACCTGGCCGGTTGCGTGGACTCCCCGGTCGGTCCGCCCGGCGCCGAGGATCCGCATGGGCCGGTCGAAGAGGCGGGAGACGACGGACTCGATTTCCCCTTGTACCGTCCGCTCCTCGGCCTGGACCTGCCACCCGTGGAAGCCCCGCCCGTCGTACTGGACGGTGCAGCGGAAGCGGCGGTGGTCGGGAGCGGTCCCTGCGGCGTGCATAGGCTCCGGAAGCTAGACCGCACCGGGGGGAAGTCAAGCAGAGCGGCCGTTGACACCCCTTGCCGGCTTCGGGTAGCTTCGGGGCGGATCCCCCGTCCTGAATGCTGATTCCCGTTCCCCTGCAGATAGCACCCGTGCCCTACGTCCGCACCGGCCTCCCGAGCACCCTCCCGGCATGAGCGACGCAAGCCCCGCGGCCCCGCTCTCGCTCGCCGCGCTCGTCCGAACCGCGGTGGAGCGGAGCCTCACCGAGGAGGAGGCCGAGGCCGCCTTCCACGAGATCATGCGCGGGCGCGGGACGCCGGTGTTGATTGCCGCGCTGCTCGCCGCCATCCGGGTGCGGGGAGCGACTGCGGCGGAGGTGGCCGGCGGCGTCCGGGCGCTTCGAGGGGTAATGGTTCCCGTGGGCGTTGCCGCGGCCGACGGGCTGGTGGATACCTGCGGCACGGGGGGCGGATCCGTCACCACCTTCAACATCTCGACGGCGGCGGCGCTCGTGGTGGCGGGTGCGGGGGGGCGGGTGGCCAAGCACGGCAACCGGAGCTTCTCCTCCCGCTCGGGGAGCGCGGACGTCCTCGAGGCGCTGGGCATCCGGATCGATCTCGACCCGGCCGACCAGGCCGAGGTGCTGAGCGAGGTGGGGATCGCCTTCCTCTTCGCGCCGCGCCACCACCCGGCCATGCGCCATGTGGCTCCGGTGCGGCGGGAGATGGCGGTGCCGACGCTCATGAACATCCTTGGCCCGCTCACCAACCCCGCGGGGGTTCGGCGGCAGATCGTCGGGGTCTCCGATCCAGACCTCCTCCCGCTGGTGGCGGACGCGCTCCGGATCCTCGGCCACGACCGGGCGCTGGTGGTGCACGGGGAGCCGGGGATGGACGAGATGAGCCCCCTCGGCTCGACCCGGGTGGTCGAGCTGCGGGAGGGGGAGGTGGAGTCGTGGGTCTTCGATCCTGCGCGGGAGCTCGGGTGGACCGATTCGCGTGCTGAGGAGCTGGCGGGGGGCGAGCCCGAGGACAATGCCCGGATCATCGAGGCGGTGCTGACCGGCTCGGCACCGGAGACGGCGCTTCGCGCGGTTCTCCTCAACGCCGGGGCCGCCCTCTATGCGGCAGGCCTCGCGGAATCCGTGACCCGTGGGGTGGAGCGCGCCCGTGAGGCGGTGGGGAGCGGCGAGGCGCGCACGCGGCTGGAGATGCTGCGCGAGGCCACCCGCCGCCTCTCCAGGGAGGCGGGCGACGACTAGCCGCTCTTTCTCAGGCCAGGATCACGGCACGCAGATCCCACGGTCCGGGGAACTCCGCCCGGTCGGGCCGCAGGATGACGAGCTGGCGGGAGCCGTGGAAGATGCGTCCGGCCACGAAGGGTATGGTGCGGGCGATGGTCGTCTTCATCGATCGGTGGGGTGCGGGGAAGGGGAGATGGCCGATCAGGCGTACTTGCGGATGACGCCCACCACCACTCCCTGAACGGTGACCTCCGTCTCATCGTAGAACATCGGTCGCATGGCCGGGTTGGCGGGCTGGAGCCGTATCCGCCCCTTGCCCTCCCGGAACAGCTTCTTCACGGTGGCTGAGTCGCCGCCGATCAGCGCGACCACCATCTCCCCGTCGTCCGCCGTCTGCCGCGAGTTCACCACGATGTAGTCGCCGTCGCGGATCTGCTCGTCCAGCATCGAGTTTCCGCGGACGCGGAGGACATAGTTGTTGCCGGAGCGAATCATATCGGGGGGCACCGACAGTGTCTCGGTGTCGGCCACTGCTTCGATGGGGATCCCGGCCGCCACGCTGCCGAGGAGCGGAAGCTCGACCACCGACTCGGAGGGACCCGCCGGGACCACCTCGAGGGAGCGGCTGCGGTTGTAGTTCTTTCGGACGTATCCCTTCGCTTCCAGGTTGGCGATGTGCTCGTGCACCGTGGCCAGCGAGGAGTAGCCGAAGCGCTCGGCGATCTCCTCGAAGCTCGGGGAGTAGCCGTATCCGTCGATGAAGGTCTCGATGAAATCGAGGATCTCGCGTTGCCGCTTCGTGAGTGACATGGCATCTTCCGGGTACGGGAGTCCGAACAGGAACCGAAAGTAAGGTACCCGAATGCAAACCGAAGGTCAAGCGGGCTCGGGAGGGCAGTCGATCCTCGACCGGATCGTGGCGACCAAGCGGACCGAGCTGGCCCGGCTCGAGGAGCGGGAGGAGTGGCTGCGTGAGGCGGCGGACGGGGCGGCTCCGCCGCGCCCCTTCGCCGCCGCGCTCTCCCGCCCCGGCGAGGTGTGCCTGCTGGCCGAGATCAAGCGGCGCTCGCCCTCGGCCGGGCCGATCCGCCCGGGCGCCGATCCGGCGGACA
>SKRI01000095.1 GCA_007118565.1 Gemmatimonadota bacterium
GGACTCACCTTCATCGGCCCCTCCCCCGAGGCCATCGTGGCCATGGGTGACAAGACCGCCGCCCGCAAGCGGGTGATCAGGGCCGGCGTCCCCGTGGTGCCGGGAACCGAGGAGGCGCTCTCTGACCCGGACGAGGCGCGGCGGGTCGCGGCCGAGGTCGGCTACCCCGTACTCCTGAAGGCGGCGGCCGGCGGCGGCGGCAAGGGGATGCGGGTTGTCCGGACCGAAGGAGAGATCGAGCGGGCGCTGGAGGCGGCGCGCAACGAGGCGCGCTCCTCCTTCGGGGACGATGCCGTCTACATCGAGAAGTTCCTGGACGGACCGCGCCACATCGAGATCCAGGTGCTGGCCGACCGGCGGGGGCATACGATCCACCTGGGCGAGCGGGAGTGCTCCATCCAGCGCCGCCACCAGAAGATGATCGAGGAGGCGCCCTCGGCCGTGCTCACCCCCGAGCTGCGCGAGGCCATGGGGGCCACGGCGGTTGCCGCGGCCGAGGCGGTGGATTACGAGGGCGCGGGGACCGTGGAGTTCCTCTACCAGGACGGCGACTTCTACTTCCTGGAGATGAATACCCGGATCCAGGTCGAGCACCCGGTGACCGAGCTGGTGACCGGGGTGGACCTGGTCGAGTGGCAGATCCGCATCGCCGCGGGGCAGGATCTCCCCTTCGCCCAGGAGGACATCGTCCTCCGCGGGCACAGCATCGAATGCCGGATCACCTCCGAGGACCCTGCCAATGGCTTCATGCCCTCGACCGGGCGGATCGATCTCCTCGAACCGCCGTCCGGACCCGGCGTCCGCTGGGACGCCGGGGTCATGCGGGGCTCCGAGGTCGGGCTCTTCTACGACCCGATGCTCGCCAAGCTCATCGTGCACGCCCCGACGCGCGAGGCTGCCATCGAGCGGATGAAGCGCGCTCTCATCGAGCTGCGCGTGGTCGGCGTGGACACCAGCGTCCCCTTCCACCTGGGCGTCATGGACGAGGCGGACTTCCGCGCCGGCCGTCTGAACATCCGCTACCTCGAGCACCACGAGGACGCGCTCCTCAACGGCCAGCGCGACCCCGAGCTGGTGCGGCAGGTGGCGCTGGCCGCGGCCATGATGGAGAACGATCGCCGCGCGCGCCGCTCCACCGTTCGCATCGGGGGGAGTCAGGACGGGGGCAGCGCCTGGAAGCGGCCCGCGGGGTGGCGGGGCCGGTGAGCCGCGTTCGCATCGAGTCTATCGCGGGCGGGGGAGATGGCTTGGGCCACCTGAAGGACGGCCGCGTGATCTTCGTTCCGCGGACCGCCCCGGGGGATCTGGCGGAGGTGCGCATCATCAACCGCGCCAAGCGATGGGCTCGCGGCCAGGTCGAGCGGATCGTGGAGCCGTCGCCGGATCGGCGGGAGCCGCCCTGCGTCTTCGCGGACCGGTGCGGCGGGTGTGCGCTCGAGCACCTGGCCTACCCGGCACAGCTCGCCGCGAAGGGCCGCGTCATCGGCGATGCGCTGACCCGCATCGCCGGGATCCCCACCGAGCCGCCCGAGGTCACGGCATCTCCCGTGACCGAGCGGTACCGGAACCGTGTCAGCTTCACCCTGCGCCGCGGCGGTGCGGGGGAGGTGGTGGCGGGCTTCCACGACGCCCTCGACGCGAGCCGGATCGTCGACGTGGACGGCCGCTGCCTTCTTCCCGAGGAGCCGGTGGCCCGGGCCTGGGACGAGCTTCGCGCGGGGTGGGGGCCGGACGCGAGGCTCCTCCCCTCCGGCGCCGAGCTGCGGCTGACGCTGCGTGGAACGAAGCAGGGAGATGTGGTGCTCGTGGTCGAGGGCGGCGGGAGCCCGGGGCGGCCGGAGGAGCTGCTGCGGGGCGTTCCCTCGCTGCGGAGCATCTGGCACCGGCCGGGCTCCACCGAGGCGGAGCCGATCCTCCTCGCGGGCGATGAGACGGTGGAGGAGGAGTGGGGGGGCAGGACGTTCGAGCTAGGTGCGACGGCGTTTCTCCAGGTGAACCGCGCTGCCGCCGCCCTGCTCGAGGAATACGTGGTGGTGCAGGTGGGCTCCGCCAGCGGGATCCGGGCGGTGGACGCCTACTCTGGCGTCGGGTTGTACGGTGTGCGCCTTGCCGCAGCGGGGGCGCGGGTGATCGGCATCGAATCGGACCCGGCGGCGGTCACGGCCGCCAACCGGGATGCGCCTCCCGGCTTCGAGGCGGTGGAGGGGCGGGTCGAGGAACGTCTCGGCGAGGCGCTCCCCGCCGACGTGGTCATACTCAATCCCCCGCGCGGCGGGCTCGACGCGGAGGTCCCGGCACTCCTCGCAGCCACGCCACCGGCTCGCATCGTTTACGTCTCCTGCGACCCGGCCACCCTGGCCCGCGATCTGAAGCGTCTCGGAGCCGGCTTCCGGATTACCGCGCTCCGGGGCTTCGATCTCTTTCCACAGACCGCGCACGTCGAAACCGTCGTCACACTCGAGCGGAGCAGCGAATGAAGTATTTCGTCACCATCGACAAGGATACCCTGGAGGTCGACCTGACGACCCATCCCCCCACCGTGGACGGGCAACCCGTCGATGCCGACCTAGTCGACCTGTCTGACACCGGTGTGCGCAGCCTGATCGTCGGCGGGCGCTCGAGGACGATCGTGGCATCGCCCGGCGAGCGTCGCGGCCGCTGGGAAGTCGCGGTCGGCGGAGAGCGTCTGGACGTGGATGCCGTCGATGAGCGCACCCGCGCCATCCGGGAGATGAGCGGCGGCGCCGAAGTCGAGGCCGACAAGCTCATCACCGCGCCCATGCCCGGCATGGTGGTCAGGGTGGAGGTGGAGGTCGGCCAGGAAGTCACGGCAGGGCAGGGCATCGTCGTCGTCGAGGCGATGAAGATGGAGAACGAGCTGAAAGCTCCGGCCGACGGGGTGGTGGAGAAGATCGAGGTCTCCGCAGGTCAGGCCGTGGAGAAGGGCCAGATCCTGGTCGTCCTGGCCTAAACAGCCGACCGCCTGAACGATCACTACGGACTGGAGCCAGATGTCGAGATCCGAGGACGGCAAGGGCCGGTGGCAGCGCGAGACCGCGGACCCGGTGCTCGGCAAGCACGCCGAGCGCCGCGAACGCTTCGCCACCACGAGCGACATCGAGGTCGAGCGCCTCTACACCGAGACGGATGCCGACGTCGACTACGAGCGCGATCTCGGTTATCCCGGCGAGTACCCCTACCTGCGCGGCGTACAGCCGACCATGTATCGGGGGCGCTTCTGGACCATGCGCCAGTACGCCGGGTTCGGAACGGCCACAGAGACCAACCGGCGGTTTCACCACCTGCTGGACGCCGGGCAGACGGGGCTCTCCACCGCCTTCGACCTGCCCACCCAGATGGGGTACGATTCGGACCACTCCATGGCCGCCGGGGAGGTGGGGCGGGTGGGCGTGGCCATCGACTCGATCCACGACATGCGTCGCCTGCTGGACGGCATCCCGCTCGGCAAGGTATCGACCTCGATGACCATCAATGCCACCGCGTCGATCCTGCTGGCGTTCTACATCGCCATCGCCGACGAGCAGGAGGTGCCGCGCGACCGCATCTCGGGGACCATCCAGAACGACATCCTCAAGGAGTACATCGCCCGCGGGACGTACATTTTCCCGGTCGAGCCCTCGCTCCGGCTGATCACCGACATCTTCGCCTTCTGCAACGCGGAGGTGCCGCGCTGGAACACCATCTCCATCTCGGGCTACCACATCCGCGAGGCGGGCGCCACGGCCGCCCAGGAGCTGGCATTCACCTTCGCCAACGCGCTCGAGTACGTGCAGCGTGCGCTGGACGCCGGGCTGGAGATCGACCACTTCGCCCCCCGCCTCTCCTTCTTCTTCGCCGCCCACAACGACCTCTTCGAGGAGGTGGCCAAGTTCCGCGCGGCACGTCGGCTCTACGCCCGGCTGATGCGGGAACGCTTCAACGCCTCGGACCGGAGCGCGCGGCTCCGCTTCCACACCCAGACCGGCGGCTCGACGCTCACCGCGCAGCAGCCGCTCAACAATGTGGTGCGGACCACGGTGCAGGCGCTCTCGGCCGTCCTGGGTGGAACCCAGTCGCTCCACACGAACGGGTACGACGAGGCGCTCACGCTCCCCACCGAGGAGTCGGCCACGCTCGCGCTCCGCACGCAGCAGGTGCTGGCGCACGAGTCCGGGGTGGCGGATACGGTCGATCCGCTCGGCGGCTCGTACTACGTAGAATCGCTGACGAGTGCCGTCGAGGAGAAGGCGGTTCGCTACATCGAGGAGATCGAGAAGCTGGGCGGAGCGGCGGACGCCATAGGCTACATGCAGGAGGAGATCCACCGGGCGGCGTACGACCACCAGCTCGCCGTTGAGAAGGGGGAGCGCGTGGTCGTTGGGGTCAACCGCTTCACGCGCGAAGAGGGGCCGCCGGAGATGGAGCTTCCCGACTTCCGCGGGCTCGAGCGGCGCCAGAACGAGCGGCTCGCCGAGCTTCGCTCCGACCGGGACGACGGCGAGGTGGCAGCCCGCCTGGAGGCCATCCGCTCGGCGGCACGCGGGTCGGAAAATCTCATGCCGCGCATCATCGACGCGGTGAAGGCGGAGGTGACGCTCGGCGAGGTCAGCGATGCGCTCCGAGCCGAGTGGGGAACGTACCGTCCGTCATAATGGCAGCGTGGGACGCGGCCCAAAACTTTCGTTGCCGTCGGGGGTAGGGAGCTCTACATTTCCGCGTTTCCGGCGAAGCTCGCCGGAACCCACACCAGGGCCATAGAACCGAGATGCCGACCTACGAGTACCGCTGCACCGCCGAGGGGTGCCGCCACGAGTTCGAAAAGTTTCAGAGGATGTCCGATGAGCCGGGCGCCGAATGTCCCACCTGCGGGCATGCATCCGAGCGTAAGCTTTCGGGTGGCGCGGGCCTCATCTTCAAGGGGAGCGGCTTCTACATCACCGACTACCGCGGGGACAGCTACAACAAGGCTGCCAAGGCGGATTCGGAGAGTGGCGGCTCCTCGAAGAAGAAGAGCGACGAGGGCGCGAAGAAAGCCCCTGACATCAAGAGCTCCGAGTCCAAGGGCGGGTCTTCGTCCTCGGCCGCGGCCTGACCTGCTGCGGGCCCTTCGGCCCGGTCCTGCGAATGCCATTCTGAATGCCGGTTGACACCTTACGTGCGGAGATCGCCCGCGCGCTCCACTCGCTGGGAGTGGAAGACGCGGGCGAGATCGTTCTGGAGCGTCCTCGGAATCCCGACCACGGGGACTGGGCCACGAACGTCGCCCTGCAGCTCGCCAAGCCGTTGCGGAAGGCGCCGCGGCAGATCGCGGAGGAGCTGGTAGACCTTCTGGATGTACAGCGCGCGGGTGTGAGCGCAGCCGAGATCGCCGGCCCGGGGTTCATCAACTTCCGGCTGGCGGCCGAAGAGGTGCAGGGTCGCTTGCTGGAGATCGCGGAGGCGGACGCCGCCTTTGGCCGCTCGGACGCCGGCCGCGGCGAGGCGGTGAACGTCGAGTTCGTCTCCGCCAATCCGACCGGACCCCTCCATATCGGCCATGGGAGGCAGGCGGCGCTGGGTGATGCCATCTCCTCGCTCCTCGCCTGGACCGGCTGGAAGGTGCAGCGCGAGTACTACTACAACGACGCGGGCGAGCAGATCAATCGCCTTGCCCGCAGCACCTGGGCGCGCTATCAGCAGGAGCAGGGCCGGGAGGTCGATTTCCCGGAGGACGGCTATCAGGGAGATTACGTCACCGACATCGCGCGCGAGCTGGCGGCGGCCGAGGGGGATCGCTGGGCGGATGACGACTCGCCGGAGGCGCTCGAGGCCATGCGGCGCTTCGCCGTGCGCGTCCTGATGACGGAGCTGGAGCGCGATCTGGACACCTTCCGCGTCGAGTTCGACGAGTTCTATCTCGAGTCGTCGCTCTACGAGGAGGGTCACGTCGAGAGCACCATCTCCCGACTGCGGGAGTCCGGGCTCGTCTACGAGAAGGACGGCGCCCTCTGGCTCCGGACCACCGAGTACGGGGACGACAAGGACCGGGTGATGGTGAAGTCCACCGGCCACCCGACCTACTTCCTCCCGGACGTGGCATATCACGTTACGAAGTGGGAGCGAGGCTTCCACCGGGCCATCAATGTCCAGGGCGCGGACCACCATGGCACGATCGCCCGGGTCCGTGCCGGACTGCGGGCGTTGGGCCATCCCGAGGGGTACCCGGAGTACGTGCTCCACCAGATGGTGCTGGTGATCCGCGGAGGCGCGGAGGTCAAGTTCTCCAAGCGCGCCGGAGACTACGTGACGCTCCGCGAGCTCTTCGACGAGGTCGGGGTGGACGTGGCCCGCTACTTCTTCCTCATGCGGCGTCCCGAGGCGCAGCTCACCTTCGACCTGGATCTGGCGCTCGACCAGTCCGACAAGAATCCGGTCTACAAGGTCCAGTACGCGCATGCCCGGATGTGCTCGATCGCGCGCAAGGGCGGCGTCGAGCTCGACGCCGTCGATCCGGCATCGGCCGATCTATCCCTGCTCGAGCGGGATTCGGAGATCGGTCTGATCAAGGAGATCGCCCGCTTCCCCGAAGTGATCGAGGAAGCCGCGGCGCAGCGTGCGCCGCACTCCGTCTGCGCCTATCTCGAAAGCCTCGCCGGCATGATCAACTCCTGGTACCATGAGGGGAACGACGACCCATCTCTCCGCGTGATCGGCGTGGAGGACGACCTGATGCGCGCCCGCATGGTGCTCGTTCGGGCCATAAGGATCGTACTGCGCAACGGGCTCGCCGTGCTGGGTGTGAGCGCCCCGGAGCGCATGGAGCGAGAGCAGGCCATCGAAACGGCGGAGGCAGCGGCATGAGCGGACTCACCTACCGGGACGCGGGAGTCGATCTGGAGGCCGCGGACGAGAGCAAGCGGCGGATCGCGGAGCTGGTTCGCTCCACCCGCACGGCTGGCGTCCTCGGCGCCGAGGGCGGCTTCGGAGGACTCTTCCGCATTCCCGCCGGCATCCACGATCCGGTGCTCGTGTCGAGCACGGACGGCGTGGGCACCAAACTGAAGCTCGCCTTCCTGACGGGGAGGCACGACACCGTGGGCGAGGATCTCGTCAACCACTGCGTCAACGACATCCTCGTGCAGGGAGCCCGGCCCCTCTTCTTCCTCGACTACATCGGGGCGGGGAAGGTGGAGCCGTCGGTGATCGAGGCGGTGGTGGAAGGGGTGTCCCGTGGCTGCCGGGAGAACGACTGCGCCCTGCTGGGCGGGGAGACGGCGGAGATGCCGGACTTCTACGGCCCGGGCGAATACGATCTGGCCGGGACCATCGTCGGCGTGGCCGGTGCCGAGCGAATCCTCGACGGAACGGCAATCCGCCCGGGAGATGCCGTCGTCGCCCTGGCGAGCTCGGGGCTACATACGAACGGGTACTCGCTGGCCCGCCGGATCGTCTTCGAGCGCATGGGTCTCGGCGTGGACGATCCCTTCCCCGGCGAGGACGCGAGCGTCGCGGATGTCCTCCTGCGGGTGCACCGGAGCTACTTCCGCCCGATTCGCGAGCTGCTGCGTGGCGGCAGGATCCGGGCACTGGCACACATCACCGGCGGAGGCCTCCCCGGCAATGTCCCACGTGTGCTCCCCGAGGGGGCAGCCGTCCGCATCGAGCGGGGCTCGTGGGAGCTTCCCAATCTCTTTCGGGTCCTTCAGGACGGGGGAGGCGTGACGGACGAGGAGATGTTCCGCGTCTTCAACATGGGGATCGGCATGATCGCGATCGTCGATCCCGAAGAGGCGACTCCCGTTCGTGTCCATCTCGCGGAGGCGGGGGAGAATGCGTGGATCGCGGGCTCCGTCGAGGCGGGCGACGGCGGCCTGACCATCGTCTGATCGGCCTCCTCCGAGTTGCAACGTCCAATCCATCCGAAGATCATGATCAAGAAGCTCGTCCCGAGTGCCGTGGCGCTCGCATTGACCGCCCTGCCGCTGGGCGCCCAGCAGCCCTCCGAGCTCGGCGACCAGTGCCGACAGGTCGCCGACGACTCCGCTCGTGACGTCTGCTACATGGTGGCGCAGGCGGTCCATTCGGCGCAGCCACAGTTCGGCATGCTGATCGCCAACGGCAACCCGACGCTCGGCACGGCCGCGACCGGCGGGCTGCGTCTCGGCGCCATCCCCAGGGTCAGTGCCACGGCCCGCGTCAACGCGGTCTTCGTGCGGATCCCCGACATCCTGGACGAGGGGGGATTCGCGCGTGACGTGATCACCGCCGCCGGCATTCCCATTCCTGCGCTGAGCGGGGACGTTTCCGTGGGCGTCTTCCCCGGGTTCACGGTCACTCCCTTGGTGACCGGGATCGGCGCGGTCGACCTGATCGGCAGCGCCACCTGGCTTCCCTTCAGCGCGATCGCAAGCGAGGGCTTCGCCGACGAAAACCCGAACTTCGCCTTCGGCGTCGGTGGCCGCCTCGGCCTGCTGCGGGAGAGCTTCCTCACCCCGGCGGCATCCGTCTCCGTGGTGCGCCACAGCCTGGGCCGGAGCCAGTTCGGCGACATCTGCCCCGGAGAGACGGTGGTGGAGGAGGGGGCCCGGCTGTGCGCGGGCGGAGGAGACCCGGGGGAGTTTGCATTCGACCTCACCAACTGGAGCACCCGCGCCCTGGTGAGCAAGCGGCTGCTCGGCCTGGGAGCCACCCTCGGGGTTGGCTGGGACCGTCTCAGCAGCGACCTCGATTTCGGTTACCGCGAAGGCGCGGAGGCCGGCGCCCGGGTGCATCGCTTCGATCGGATGAACCTGAACGAGACGCGTATGTCCGTCTTCGGCAAC
>SKRI01000067.1 GCA_007118565.1 Gemmatimonadota bacterium
ACGAGCGGGCGGAGGGCGAATTCCTCGATCGGCCCGGCCACGAGGAGCACCGCGCCCTCGGGGCGGTATCGCGCAGCATGGAAGTCACGGAGATCGGATGGGGTGAGGTCGGCGACACCTTCGCGGGTGCCGTCGACCGGCCGGCCGTACGGGTGGTCCGGGCCGAAAACGCTGGCGGCGGCGGTGTCGTCCGCCACGGTGCCGGGGTCGTCGGAGCGCGCCTCGAGCGCGTCGAGCACCTCGCCCCGGGCGCGGTCCACCTGGTCGTCCGGAAACGAGGGAGATCTGGCGACCTCGGCCAGGAGAGGGAGCGCCTCGTCCAGTACCTCGGGAAGCGACGAGAGCGACACCTCGGCCACGTCGTGGGAGGCGTGCGCCTCCAGCGCGACACCGAGCGCATCGATGATCTCGTTGAGCGCGTCGGGGTCGTGCTCCTGCGTCCCCTCACCAATCAGGGCGGTGACAAGGCTCGCGGTTCCCGGGGCGCCCGCCGGATCGGCAGAGGCGCCGGCGCTCGGGAGAACCAGCCGGACCGAGACGACCGGCAGGGCGGGGGAGGGGATGGCCACCACCCGGAGCCCGCTCCGTGCCCGCCAGCGGAGCGCCGGCGGGATCTCCGTCCGCGGCGGCGTCCCCGGGGCGGGAGGGGTCTTCGGGATCGGGCTGCGCCCACTCATCTCCCCGCCCCTTCGGGGACGATGCGCACCGAGGCGCCGCCCTCCGCCAGATACTCAGCGGCCACCCGGGTCAGATCGTCCGCTGTCACCCTCCGGTAGTGCTCGAGCGCGCGGTCGAGCCCGGCGGCTTCCCCGAGCACCGTGGTGGCGTAGGCGAGCGCCTCGGCCCGATCCTCCACCGTGGCGATGCTCTCGATCTGGTCCCGGCGCGCCCGACGGACCGCCCCGGCCACCTCCGCCTCGGAGACGCCGCGGGCTACCTCGGCGATCGTCTCCCGTGTCGCCCGCTCGAGCAGCTCCGGATCGACCGCGGCCCGGGCGGTGGTGGTGATGCCGAAGAGCCCCTCCATCTCCGTGGGGTACAGGTAGGCGTCCACGTTCTGCGCCAGCCGCTCGTCGCGCACCAGCCGACGCCTGAGCCGGCTCGTCTCCCCGTCGCTCAGCAGATATCCCAGCACGTCGAGCGCGGCCCAGTCGTGCGTCCCGTAGCTCGGCACGCGCCAGCCGAGGTAGATGCGGGGAAAGGAGACGCGATCGCCCATCTCGTCGATCACGGGTGAGCCCGCGGGGGCGGTGGGGGGCGCGGACGGTGGAGGAGCCCCATCTCCTTCCTCCCAGTCACCCAGGTAGCGGTCCGCGAGGTCGACCGCCTCGTCGGGGTCGATATCGCCCGCGATCACCAGAACGCTGTGGCTCGGGGTGTACCACTGGCGGAAGAAACGCTCGGCATCGTTCCGGTCGAGCGCCGCGATGTCCTCGGCGTACCCGATGGTCGGGTGTCGGTACGGGTGTCCCTCGGGAAAGAGGGCGTGCTGCAGCCGCTCCTCGGCCATGCCGTAGGGACGGTTGTCGTAGACCTCCCGCCGCTCGTTCAGCACGACGCCGCGCTGGATGGCGAGCGTCTCGTCGTCGAGGACGGGAAGGAAGTGGAGCATGCGCTCGCGCTCCAGCCAGAGGGCGCGCTCCACAGCGTGCGAGGGCACGGTCTCGAAATAGTTGGTCCGGTCCCACCAGGTCGAGCCGTTCGCCGCCCCTCCGACCTCCTCGAGGAGCCGGTCGAATCCTCCCTTGGGGCAGTGCTCGGTCCCTTCGAAGAGGAGATGCTCGAGGAGGTGGGCGAGTCCGGTCCGCCCCGGCGTCTCGTTGCGGGAGCCGGTGTGGATCATGAGGTGCACCGCCACCAGCGGGCAGCTCCGCTCCTCGCTCACCACGACCCGGAGGCCGTTGTCCAGCCGGTGCGTCCGGTGCGGGATTCGCAGGGGGGAGAGGTCGGCCGCTGCATCGGCAGAGGCGGCGGGCTGTGCGCGAAAGTCTATCGACCGCAATCGTTTCGTCCTTTCTGTTCGAATCAGGGACCGCAATATATCACCCGACCGGAGCCGGCGTTACCCGGCACGCGGCGCGTCGGCGCACCCTGGCGAGCACGTCGCGCGCCGGGGGCTCGACTCCGACCGGCACTCTCAGCGCTCCTGCATGACCGATCGTTCCGAAGCACCCGAAAGACCCCCCCTCCGCGACCGCGCCGTGCTGGCGCTCCTGCGACGGCTCCCGCAGGGCGCATTGAGCCGTGGCTTCGGGCTCCTCGCCGACATTCCGCTCCCGCGTCGGCTTCGCCGTCCGATGCTCGGCGCCTTCGCCCGCGCGGTCGGGGCCGTGGTGGCGGAGGCGGAGCACCCGCTCGACGAGTACCCCTCCCTCAACGCCTTCTTCGTGCGGCGGTTGAGACCGGGCGCCCGCCCGTGGCCCGAAAATCCCGCTGCTACCGGGAGTCCGGTGGAGGGGGTAGTGGGGCAGGTCGGCCGAGTCGAGGAGGGCCGGCTCATCCAGGCGAAGGGCCGCTGGTACACCGCGGCCGACCTGCTCGGCGACGCGGACGAGGCGGAGCGTTTCGAGGGCGGGATCTTCCTCACCCTCTACCTGAGCCCCAAGGATTACCACCGGATCCACGCTCCGGTGGCGGGCCGGGTGCCGCACGCACGGCACGTTCCGGGCGGTCTTTTGCCGGTGAACGTGCCTGCCGTGGCGCACCTGCCCGACCTCTTCGTGCGCAACGAGCGGCTGGTCTGCTACCTCGATGGGCCGGCGGGGCGGTTGGCGGTGGTGGCGGTGGGCGCTTACAACGTGGGGCGTATCTCCGCGTCCTTCGACCCGTTGTGGGCGGCCCCGGCCTGGGCCACCAACCGCCACGGAGTCCTCCCGGCGACCCGCCGCTACGATCCCGCGCCCTCGTTCGAGCGGGGAGAGGAGATCATGGCCTTCCACCTCGGCTCCACGGTGGTCCTGCTCTTCGAGCCGGGGCGGATCGATCTTCGGGAGGGGATCGAGCCGGGCGCGGCCGTCCGACTGGGGGAGGAGATCGGGGAGATTTCGGGAGGCTAGCTCTTCCGGTCAGCCATTTCCGACGAACTCCTCCACGAAGAAGCGCGGGTCCAGCCCTTCGCCCGTGGCGTACACCAGCAGCCGGTTCCAGTCCAGGGTGGCGCCGGGGGCGAAGACCCGCTCCCGCAGGTACTCTCCCACACGCGCGTCTCCGGCGATACTGCGGCCGTCGCTTCCACCCCGGACCTCGCGGTTGATGTGGGAGGAGAGTTGCGAGGCCATGAGTTCGCCGAGCAGGTAGTTGTGGTAGTAGACGGGCGCCATGGAGAAATGGATCTTGGCGGCCCAATCGGGCTCGTCCCGCTCGTCGGGGCGGCGGATGCCCTGCATCTCCTCCACCAGATCCCACCACAGCCGGTTCAGGTCCTTCCGCTCCGGATCCCGGTAGAGGGCACGCTCGAAGTGAGCCATCACCAGCATCCAGCGCGCGTTGACGAGCATCTTGGCACGCAGCTGCTCGCGCGCATCAGCGGCTTCGTCCTCGCTGATCTCCGCCCCCGCCACCTCCCGCAGCCAAGCCGGGTTGCGTGTCAGCCGCCCCATGTACATGGCGATGGCCTCGGTGGAGAAGGTGTGGGCTGGAGTGCGGAGCAGGAACGGGAGGGAGCGGGGGATGAACTTGTCATAGACGGCATGTCCCAGCTCGTGCAGGAGCACCATGGTCCAGTGTTCGGTCGGACGGAGATTGCAGAGGATCCGCACATCTCCCTCCCGATCCATGTCCAGGCAGAAGGCGTGTTGGCTCTTCCCCTCGCGCTCGAAGAGGTCGCTCCGCTCGAGGAGGTCGTCGGCCGGAAGCCCGATTCCGTTCAGGAACTCTGCGGCGAGGCGGACCTGATCCACTCCCTCGGCGAAGAACCGGTCCAGGTCGAGGTCGGTGAACGACGGCGCCTCCTGACCGAAGAAGTCCTCCCAGTGCCAGGGCCGCAACTCACTCCGGTCCACTCCGAAGCGCTCGGCCTGAGCCTTCTCGATGCGGGAGAGGAGCTCCCGGTAGGCCGTCTCGGACCGCTCCTTGAAATCGGAGAGGATGCCGAAGAGCTGCTCCTCGTCCTGCTCCTGGAGGGCGAGCCCCATCTGGTAGTGATCCCGGTAGCCGGCGGCGCGAGCCGCGTCGTTACGCACGCGGACCAGCTCGATGAGCCGATCGTGAACGCGCGACCCGATGGTCTTGCTCGCTTCCCATGCCCGCCGGCGCCGGCCGGGATCCCGCTCGTGCCGGAGCACGTCCCGCAGGGCGTTGTCCGAGGCCTGCTCGCCGTCCAGCTCGGCGCGGAAGGAGACGAAGGTTCGTTCGAGCTCGGCCTCCCGGCGGGAGATGTCGTCGATCGTCTCGGAGGAGAAATCGTTTCCCCCGTACTCCAGGTCCATGAGGACGAGCTGCCGCCGCACGAGCGGGTCCTCGACCGCTCCCTCCGCCAGCCACCCCCGTACGCGCCCGGCATCGTCGCGGCGGGCATACAGCTTCTTGGCTCGGGCGCGGAGCCGGGCCGATACCTCGGAGGCCTCTTCCGAGCCGGTGGTGGCCGCCTCCCAGTAGGCGTGGTGCGAGCCGACGACGAGATCGCGCAGCTCTCGCTCGTGGGCGGCGACGAACGTTGCCGGGGTGAGCGGCTCGGCGGAGGGGGTCATGGCGTGATAGGTATCAGCGGGGACCGTCGGCGACGTGGTCGTACAGGTTGGCGATGGCCTCGGCGCCCAGCTGGTAGTTCTCCACCGACATCCACTCGTTGGGCGCGTGCGCATTCTCCCCGGGAAGGCCAAAGCCGATCAGCAGGACGGGAGAGGCGAAGATCTCCTGGAAGGTGTGCACGATGGGGATGGAGCCACCCTCGCGCGTCAGCACGGGATCCTTCCCGTAGGCCTCCCGGAGGGCGCGCTTGGCCGCTTCGAAGACGGGCCCCTCCGGGTCAGCCCGCCATGGCGAGCCGCCATGCAGCGCGCGCACCTCCACCTCGACGCCTTCCGGTGCCAGCGATCGTACATGGTCGGCGAAGAGGCGCTCGACCTCCTCGTGGTCCTGGTCGGGCACCAGTCGCATGGAGATCTTGGCCATGGCCTTCCCGGGGAGGACCGTCTTCGCTCCCTCTCCGGTATATCCGGAAAGCAGGCCGTTCACGTCCAGAGTCGGGCGCGCCCAGAGCCGCTCGAGCGCCGTGAAGCCCTTCTCCCCACCGAGCGCGGGAGAACCGACCTCCTCGCGCAGCTCCTCCTCGTCGTGGGGGAGCCCGGCGATGGAGCGCCGCTCCTCGTCGGTGAGCTCACGCACCCGGTCGTAGAAGCCGGGGACGGTGACACGGCCGTCCTCGTCGTGCAGCGTCGCGATGATCCGGGCGAGCGCGTTGGCTGGATTGACCACAGCGCCGCCGTACTGGCCGGAGTGGAGGTCGCTGGCCGGGCCACGCACGTGGACCTCCATGTACGCCAGACCACGCAGCCCCACGCTGACCGAGGGAAGCCCGGGCGCGAACATGGTGTTGTCCGAGATGAGCACGGCATCGCACCCGAGCCGCTCGGCATTTTTCCGGAGGAAGGCCCCCAGGTTGGGGGATCCGACCTCCTCCTCACCCTCGATCACGAACACGACGTTGACCGGAAGGGTGCCGTTGGCCTTCAGGTGCGCCTCGACGGCCTTGAGGTGGAGGTAGGCCTGCCCCTTGTCGTCGACCGCCCCGCGGGCGTAGATGCGCCCGTCCCGGATCTCGGGATCGAAGGGGCCACTGACCCATTCGTCGAGGGGCTCGGGCGGCTGCACGTCGTAGTGACCGTAAACGAGCAGGGTGGGCGCCCCCTCCGCCCCGCGCCACTCCCCGATCACGACCGGGTGCCCCGGCGTCTCCGCCACCTCGACCGTCTCCAGCCCGGCCTCTCGCATGCGCTCGGCCGTCCAGTCGGCCGCGCTCCGGGTATCGGCGTCGTGCTCGGAGCGCGCGCTCACGCTGGGGATCCGCAGGTACTCGAAGAGCTCCTCGAGATGTCGCGCGCGGTTCTCCCGGAGGTATTCCGTGGGTGTCATCTGAATGGCGGCTGGCGTCTAGAATCCGGGACCGGTCTGCGGAATGGAGGCCTCCAGCTGGGCCTCGATCTCATCGGCACGCGCCATCAGCGCCTCGGCCTCGGGATCGATCTCCACCATGCGAGCACGAATGTCCCGCTCGAAGTCCTCGATGCGTCCGGACAGGGCATCGTCCTCCAGGGCGGCGGCCTGTGCCTGCTGCATCCTGCGCTGGATCTGCTGCGCCTCGGTGCTGAGGGCCTGAAGACGCTCCTGGTCACCCTCGGCCTGGGCGGCCATTGCCTCCTGCTCGAGCCCCTCGGCGCGCTGCATGGTGGTTTCCATTTCGGGATCGGCGTCATGCATCGCCCGCATGACGTCCTCGTTCAGCTCCTGCTGGCGCTCCTGGAACTCGGGCTCGGCCAGCGCCTGCTGCTGGATCGGCTGGAGCTGGCCATAGATCGCCTGCATCTCCCCGAGAAGCTCCTGCATCCGCTCCTGGGACATGGGCTCTCCGATTTCCTGGGGAGGCGTCGCGCCTTCCACCTCGGCATCGTTGTCGTTGCAACCGACGAGGAGGGCAACGGGGAGGATCGTCGCCAGGAGGGCGGTGCGGAGGCGGGCTGTATTGCTCACGATATATCGTCTGCGTTGATGCTTCAAAAAAATCGCCCGGCGTCGTGCCGGACGTCAGCGGCTCTCGTGCCGCGTCAACCATGTAACATAAGGAGACGGGGGGAGTGGTCGCCACCCGACCCCGGTCATTCACGGATCAGCGGCGTGGCTCCCTCTGCCGGATCGACCCGTAGGCCACGCCCCCCGCCACCAGCGCCACTCCAATCCATCCCAGCCAGACCAGACGCTGGTCGAAGATCCAGAGCGCGAGAAGCGCTGCCATCACCGGCTCCACGCAGGCGACGACCGCGGCGCGGTTCGCCTCCGTCCGGCGAATTCCCCAGTAGTAGACGCCATTCGCCAGAACTGTGGACGGAATGGCGAGTGCAGCGAGGGCCGGCCACGCCTGCACCGGCACGTCGAGGGTCGGCGGCCGCCCCGCGGCCACGAGAACGAGCCCCAGAAGGGGTGTCCCGAGCAGGATCGACCAGAGGAGCGTTCGGGCCGCACCGATGCGGGGGACGAAGCGGCGCCCGAAGAGGTAGTAGGAGGCGTAGGCCATTCCTGCGATCACTCCCCAGACCACACCGACCAAAGTCACTTCGACTTCGGCGCCGACCGCGCCCAGCGCGGTGGCCCACACTCCACACACCACCACGACGAGCGATGTTCCGCGTCGTGGACCGATCCGCTCGCCCAGCCAGGCGCGGGCGCCGAGGGCCACGAAGATCGGCGCGGTATAGAGGAGGACGCTGGCGACGGCCACGGAGGTGCCCTCGATGGCGAGGAGGAGGGCAGGGTAGAAGAGAACGACTGCCACGCCGGCGTAACCGGTGAGGAGGGCCAGATCGCGAGCGCCGTCGAGGCGGAAGAGGTCGGGACGGCGCACTGCCGCCCACCCAGCCAGCGTCACCGCGGCGATCGTCGCGCGCCAGAACGCCACATCGAGCGGAGTGATGCCGGCCTCGAAGAGGGACACGCTCCAGATGCCGATCGTGGCCCAGAGGAGCGCGGCCGCGAGCACGGCGAGCACGCCTGCATCAGTGCGGAGACCGGCGGATTTCAAAAGGGAGATTACGGCCATCAGGGGGTACGGGGGAGTTCTCGCCGCGGGCCGAAATGCGCGGCGGGCATCGATCGTGCCTCGCGAGCCTCTCGTTCCGTCCGAAGGTGGCGCATTCTACCCTCGGCAGAAGTTTCGAACGGCCTGGCCGGCGCCGGGAATTCCGGACCGGTCGTGACGGGAGAAACGCTCCGATCCTTGATCTTCCTCGAGCTCCTCAGCCTCACGCCGTGAGAGACGATCAAAGCGAAGAAGCCCCTCGGGAGCATTGGGGGCGCGATCTCTTCGGACCGCTCTCGAAGGCCATCTGGCTGGCAGCGGGGGTGTTCGTCCTTCTCTGGATCGTCTACCAGATCGAGCTCGTCCTGCTGGCTACCCTGCTCTCCCTGATCCTTGCCCTCGCCCTCAATGCTCCCGTCACCTGGCTGGAGCGGAAGGGCGTGTCCCGCGGATTCGGGACGCTCATCACCTTCGCGGGCGTCGTGGCCGTCATAGGAGCCGTGGGCCGGCTGGTGGTGCCCCGCCTCGCGGACGAGATCCCAACGCTGATCGAGCAGGTGCCCGGGCTCGTCGAAGATCTCGGGGCGCAGCTGGCCGCGGTAGCGGGCGACGCTCCTGAGGTCCAGCAGCAGCTCGACCGGCTTACGGACTGGGCGTTCGGGGTCTTCGAAGAGCTCTGGCGCTACACGGACATCCTGCTGGGATCGGCCGTGATCGTGCTCTTCGTGACCGCCCTGGTCCTCTACATGGTTGCCAACATGCGGCCACTCCTGCGTTGGTACGTGGCATCGACGCCGGCTCGCTTCCGGGAGCCGGCGGTCCGTGCCTTCACCCGATCGTCGGAGATGGTCATCGGCTGGGTCGTCGCCAGCGCGGTGATCGGTGCCATCAAGGCCGTGGCGGTCATCATCTTCCTCACCCTGATGG
>SKRI01000100.1 GCA_007118565.1 Gemmatimonadota bacterium
GAAGCGCAGGGCGGCGACGCACAGATCCCGACCCGCGGCGCGGAGCCGCCCCTGATCGCGGCGGACCTTGGCGCGCCTCTCCAGCCCGACGGCGGCGGCCTCATCGTCTCCTGCCTTCTGCGCCGCACGGATCGCGAGGCCGAGCGCCCGCTCGGGGTCGGGCGCGAATGCCGCCTCACCGATGCGGGCGAGCCGTGCCAGGTGGCCGTCGGCCGCGTCGCACGCGCGCGCGGCGCCGTAGTGGGCGAGGGCGCGCTCGGCTTCCCCCGTCATGCGCGCCAGCCGTCCCGCGTGGAGATGTGTGGCCGCATCGTACGGCCGCAGCTCCACGGCGAGGGCCAGGAGGGCAGATGCGTCAGCGAGCGAGCCGCGGCGCTCGAGCTCGCAGGCGTACTCGACGAGACCTGCGGGAAGTCGCTCCCAGGCTCCCTCCGACATGGCGAGAGCGAGCCGCCGAAGGAAGACCCGCTCGAACGGTTGTGCACGAAGGGTGTCGTGCTCGAGGCGTCGGAGGAGGAAACCGGCACCGGGTGCGTCGGTCCGCACCGCGTGGATCGCGGCGGGCAGGAGGCAGCGCGCCGGCGAGGCGAGCGTATGGTCGGGAGAATTCTGCGTCCGCATATCGTTGAGAACGGTTCTCAACGATCTTATCCTTCCTGGCTTCCGCTGTCAATCAGGGCGTCTCCCGAAAAAGCGCCCGCGAGGTGAGTCGCGGGCGCCATTCGTCATTCCCGGAGCTGGAGAGCTCAGGGCCGCGGCTTGGCCGACTCGGGATCGTACGTCGCGCAGACGGCGCCTCCGGGTCCCGCTTCGACGCGGATCTCGCCGGCATGGCACTCCTGCTGCTCGTTGTGGCGGCAGTCGGTGGCGACACACGAAGCCACGGTGGACGCTTCGGGCTTCGCCTTCTCCTGGGGATTGCCCATTCGGATCTCCTCGCTGGGGTACGGTGCTGAATGTACCGAACCGATGAGCAAATTGCAGGCCGGAGGAGGCGTAAACCCCCGAGCTACAACGAGTTGCGAATGATTCTCAACCGCACTCCGGCGCTTCGTTACCCGTCTGCCAGCCCTGGGCGCCCTAGCGCCGGATCTCGAGCTCCGGCATGGTCAGCGCGCCCGGCGGGTCGATGAGGCCGGTGCGCCGGGCGAGCGCCGCCATCGGCTGGAGGGTCTCCACCATCATGCGCGCGAGCGCCTGGGTGGCGGTGGGCTGGCTGCTGTCGGGACCCCGGTCGAGCAGCGACTCCAGCAGCGTGCGCCGCTCCGGGAAGACGCGGACCCGGATGTCGGCGTCGGGCTCAAGGCCGGTCAGCTCCCGGGCGTGGAAGAGGGCGGTGGTGAATCCGCCCAGGTCGTCGACCAGCCCCACCCGCTGGGCATCCACCCCGGTCCAGATCCTTCCCCGCGCGATCTCGTGCACGTCGTCCTGGGTCATGCCGCGCCCTGCGGCGACCTTGCCGGTGAAGTCGTCGTAGATCCGGTCGAGGATCGCCTCGGTGCGCGCGAACTCCTCCGGGGTGTAGTCGCTGATCGTCGACCAGATGGTGGCATTCCCCCCCACGGTCAGCTCGTCCCAGCTGACTCCCACCTGATCCCAGAGCCCGGTGGTGATCATCTTCCCTCCCAGCACGCCGATCGACCCGGTGATGGTCGAGGGCTGGGCGATGATTCGGTCCGCGTCGATGGCCACGAAGTACCCGCCCGAGGCGGCCACGTCTCCCATGGTGACGATCACGGGCTTGCCTGCGTCCCGGGCGCGTACCGTCTCCCGCCAGATGGCGTCCGAGGCGACGTACGAACCGCCGGGGCTGTCCACGCGGAAGACGATGGCCGTTACGTCGTCGTCCTCGATGGCCTCGCGGAAGGCGCGCGTCACCCGATCTGAAGCCATGGAGGTACCAGTGAGCGGGTTGAAGCCGCCGTCGCCCCGCACCACCGCGCCGACGCCGTAGATGAGCGCCACGGTCGGGCCCCGCCGGTGTGGCCGTCCCGCTCGGTCGAGATAGCGCTTCGCGTAGAGGAAGCGGGTCCGGTCGCCGAACTCGGCGCGGAGTGAATCGTACACCTCGTCCCGGTACGCCAGGCGGTCCACCAGGCCGGCCTGGAGCGCCTCCCCGGCCACGAAGGGACCCCGGTCGATCAGCGCGGAGACCCTCGCCTGGTCCATCTCCCTCCCCTGCGCGATCCCGCTGACCATGTTCTCGAATATGGATTCGAGGACCCGTCCGGTGGCCTCGGCGTGGGCCTCGGTGAACTCCGTCTCGTTGAAGGTGTTGGCGGCATTCTTGTACTCGTAGCGCTGCTCGATGCGCGGCTCGACGTCGAGCTTGTCCAGCGTCCCGCTCAGGAACATCCCCTCGGCCACGAGCCCCGCCAGCCCGACATCTCCCGAAGGCTGCAGGTAGATCCGCTCGAAGGCGGTGGCCAGGTAGTAGCCGCTGTGCCCCGGTCCGAACTCGCCGAAGGTCTCGGAAAAGACGACGGCGGGCTTCCCCGACTCCCGGAAGGCCAGCACGGCATCACGGATCTCCTCGGCACGGGCGAAGCCCATGCCTCCCGCCCCGATGCGAGCGACCACCGCGTGCACCCTGTCGTCGTCCCGCGCCCGGTGCAGCGCGTCGACGATGTCCCGCACGGTGAGCGCCCGGTCCCCTAGCGCGGCGGAGAGGGGGTCGTCCGGCACATGCTCCTGCACCCCGCGCTCGAGGTCGAGCTCGAGGACGGTGGTCCGGGGGACGCCCTCGCGGGTGAGCGAGACGATCGAGGCGATTACGATCATCCCCATGAAGAAGAGGAGCGTGAGCCCGCCCAGCGCCGCGAGGATGATGAGCAGGACCCGGCGGACGGTGCCGGTGGAGGATGCGGTGGCACTCATGGCGATCGGGGAGATGGGTTGTTCCGCCGGGGGCCCGGCGATGCGGCTGCGGCTGCGCGGACCGCTCTGCGGCCAGCCGGGGAAGGATAGCCAGGATCAGAGCCGCAGTCCAGCCGGGACGCGAGCTATTCGAAGACGTACCCGATGGCCTCGGCGGCCTGCTCGAGGGTCTCGACGGTAAAGGTGGCCAGCGCGTCCAGCTCCTTGAGGGCGTGCACGTGGTCGGCGGAGCGCACCAGGATGAGGGGGAGGCCCTGCGCCACCGCCATGCCGGCGTCGGCCGCCGTGTTCCACTGCTTGTATTCGGGACCGAAGTAGGCCACGGCCAGATCCGCTCGCCTCATCTGGACGCGGGCGCGGAGGGTGTTCAGGGAGGCGCCCATCAGGTCTCGGTAACGCACGTTCGGCTGGCTCCCCAGGATACCCTCCCCCGCGCCGTCCGAGCGGTCGTGGTTCTCCTGCGGCCCCACGAAGCGGACGGGGAGGTCCCGCCGCTCCGCCGCGGCTCGCAGCTCGTCACGCCAGGGATTGTGGATCTCGCCGGCGAGGTAGACGGTCAGCTGCTCCATGTTTCACCAGGGTTTGGGAGATGGGGTGTGGGCCGGACCGCAAGCCGCGGACCCGGAACGGCAAAGGGGAGCGGGGCGATTCTGCCCCCGCTCCCCTCCCGGCCTTGACGGCGGAGCGCCTACGCGGTCTGTCCTGCGTGGACGCCTTCGGCGAACTCCTCGACCATCTTGCGGTTGAAGGCCGGCACGTCGCTCGGCTTGCGGCTGGTGACCAGCCCCTGGTCGACAACCACCTCCTCGTCCACCCAGTCGGCCCCGGCATTGATCAGGTCCTGCCGGATGGCCCGGTACGAGGTCATCCTCCGCCCGTCGACCACCCCGGCGTCTATGAGGGTCTGCGGGCCGTGGCAGATGGCCGCCACCGGCTTGCCCGCCTCGAAGAAGGCGCGCACGAAGTCCAGCGCCTTCTCCTCCATGCGGAGCTTGTCCGGATTGAGCACACCGCCGGGGAGGAGGAGGCCGTGGTACTCGTTCGGATCGGCCCGGTCGAGGGGGACGTCCACCTCGAACTCGTCGCCCCACTCTCCCTTCTGCCACCCGCGGACCTTCCCCTCCACGGGAGATACGATGTGGGCGGTGCCGCCCGCCTCCTCGATGGCCTTGCGCGGCTCGGTGAGCTCGACCTGCTCGAAGCCCTGGTGTGTGAGGATCGCGATCTTCTTTCCGGTAATTCTCTGTGCCATCTCAGCTCCTTTCCCTGGATTCGCAAGTGCTTGCAACCGTGTCTTTTGCGAGGCGTAAAGGGAGCAATCGGGATGCCAACGGAGCGGGCTTGGAAAGGGTCGCCTCAGGCTGCGACCGGGCGCGCCAGCGCGCGGAGTAAGCCATCGACCCCCATGCCGGTATCGATGGCCTCCTCGTACCGGTCGATCACCTCATCGCTCGCGTTCGAGTCGGTGATCTCCTCGCGGGCGAAGCGGGTCATGCGCTCGACGATCTCGTCCCGCTCCATCCCGACCTCCACCCAGGCCTCCACCCGCCCCGCCCAGCGGTGGAGGTTGCAGAGGAGGTTGTCCAGGTGGGCGGGGACGTCGTCCACGGCGCCGAAGTGGGTCAGGCAGAAGCGAGGCGCGCCGAGGGCCCGCAGCCGGAGGACGCTCCACGCCCAGGCCTCGAGGTCGATCTCGGGGGGCGGGGTCGGGGGGCGGACATGGCTGCTGCCGGGAAGGCGGATGCCGGCCACGTCCCCGGTGAACACCATTCCCCCCTCTACATCGTGCCAGGCGTAGTGGTGGGTGGCGTGCCCCGGCGTGTCCACGGCGTGGAGGCCCCGGCCGCCGGCGTGCACCATCTCCCCATCGCCCACGGTCCGGATGCGGTCCGGATCCACCGGCCGCACCTCGCCCCAGAGGGTGTCCATGGCGTCACCATAGATTCTCCCGGCGCTCCGCAAGAGACGTGTGGGATCGATGAGATGAGGAGCGCCGCGGGGGTGGACGAAGACATCGGCGCGGGGGAGAAAATCGAGGAGGAGGCCGGTCCCGCCGGAGTGATCGAGATGGATGTGGGTGACGAGCACCCGGGTGATGTCCGCCGGGTCGGCGCCCGCCTCCCGGATCCGTGCGAGGAGCGTCTCGATCGTAGTGGAGGGGCCGGTCTCGACCAGCGCCAGCTCCCCCTTCCGCTCCAGGAGGTAGGCGGCGATGACGCCGGGCTGTCCCTGGAAGTCCAGGTCGATTCGGAGGGTTCCGGGGCCGACTTCTTGGATCGGGGAAATCTGCATGTCCCGCCGGGTTGGAGACGCGTGGCCGCGCTTCCTACCGCAACCCGCGGACCATTTCAGCGGGCGCGAGACGCCCCGAAGGGGCGCGCCGCCGGCTCAGTGGTGCGGGGTGAGCGGCGAGCTGGCCGGGTCGACCTCCCCAGGCCCGTCGACGATCCGGATGGTGACCTCCTCGGAGGCGCCGTGGGGTATGGAGCCGTGGTCCTCGGTGGCCCAGACGAGCTGGATCCGGTACTCGCCCGGTGAGAAGGGGGGCAGCTCCCACCGGTAGCGCCGCCGCTCGAGCGGTGTGACGTCGTGGCGGCCCGGCATGTACTCCCTCCGGTTCATCACCAGGTGGATGTGGAGCGGCTCCTCCCCCCACCCGCGGGGGCCCTGGCGGATGTGCGTGCCCGGATCGAAGACGATCTCCAGGGGGCCGTGGTGGACGCTCCCGTCTACAGGCGCCTCGAGGGTGAGGGGCGGGGCGTCGAGGGAGTCGAGATCGACCGAGGGGCCTCCCCCGGCCACGAGGAGGAAGAGGGCGGCGGCGATCAGCACCGTAGCGAGGGCGCCGTATACCACATTCCGCCTGCGCTCCCCAAGGTCGTCGGTGTGCGCGGCGGTCTCGGGCGGAGTGGAGGTCGAAGGCATCGGAGCCGGTACGAAGGGTTGAGCACGTGTGTCGATGCCAAGCTACGCATCCGGCGCGGACGCCTCAATAGGGGACCGCCCCACACGGAGAGGGGAGGGGTCAGCGCCGCCGGAAGACGAGCTCGAAGGTTCCCTCGTCGGCATGGCCGATGAAACGTGCGCTCCAGTACCCGGTGGCGCGCCTGCCGGCACGCACCGTCCCCTCGTTGCGCAGCCATCCCTCGTCGAAATGGAAGCGCAGGTGGCCGTCCCGGAAGGCGCGCCCGGTGACGAAGCCACGGCAGTCGACCCGGAACCCGCGTCCGTCGCGGCACTGCCCCGGGAGGAGATACTCCCCGGTGATCTCGCCCCGCGGGCGGACGCGGAGGTCGATGACCCCCTCCCAGGCGGCCGGGCCGGCGCTGAAGTCCGACCATGCCCGGTAGTCGTAGAGCCCGCTGGAGAGCGTCGCGCCGGTCCCCACCCCCGGAATGGTGAGTCCCACCTCGCAGGCGGCGAGCAGCAGCGCCGCCAGCGAGAGGATCGCAAAGCTCCTGATCCGGTGGGTCCGGTTCATGCCAGGCGATGAGGGTGCGGGAATCGCGGGCGCGGAGACGAGACGTTCGACCAGCCCTCCACGCCACCCCTTCGCCTACCCCGCACCCGCCGGTGCGGTGCCCTCCCGCCGCGGGAACTTTCGCCCCCCTCCCGGACGTACGACGGAGGAAGGCCAGCACCCCGGCAGTCTTCTCACTCAGAACCCGAGGGAGCAGATGATCAGACCCAACGTGCGCGCCTCGTTCGGCCGGACCGAGGCGGAGATCCTGACGGCGCTCGCCGGTCCGGACGGGGACCGGCGGCTCAGGGAAGAGGGGGTCGACGCCCTCCTCGACGACGCCCTCCTCCTCCGCCGCCTCCTCGAGCAGGAGGGGCTGTCCGGTGTTCCCGCCCGGCTCGTCTTCTACCTCATGGTTCGCCACGCGCTCCTCGAGCGGGAGGTGGTGGACCGGGAGATGGCCGACTACACGGCCGCGCTCCTCCTGGAGTTCGGCAGGATGGACCGGGCCTACCGGGCGTCCGAGGATGATCCGGAGCGCTTCTTCTACCTAACCGACATCCTCGGCGAGCTGGAGCGCGCGCGGGGCGACCGGGAGTTCGAGCTGCGGGTCCACCTCGGCAACTTCGCCCTCTGGATGGCCGGAGTCTTCCCGGACCACATCACCCACCGCGTCCAGCGGAAGGGGGGGCCGCCGCTCTCCTACTACGACACCCTGGGCGCGTCCGGCTTCCGCGCGGCCGCGCAGACGGACGTGGCCCTCCGGCACGGACTGGGGAGGCTCTTCCTCAACGTGGCGGACCAGTTTCACGACGTGCGGGGCGCGCTGAACTCCCTTTCCGACGCCCTCTTCTTCCCGCGCGCCAAGAACCCGACCGACCGCGTCCTCCGCCAGGTCCGGCAGGACTTCCTGCGGGCGATGGGCGACGAGTAGGGCCGCATCCAACGGCGGCGCCCGCGTGATCGCGGGCGCCCGCTCACTTCCCCGGAGGCGGCGTGGGAGTTGCGCGTCGGCGCCGGTTACGGCAGAGTGCGCGCCCCTTTCCCCGAGTCCCGGCAGCCATGTCCCCGATCGACCTCTCCGCCGCGGAGGAGTTGCTCCGTCAGGCCATCCGCGCCCGCGAGCCCGCGTACGCCCCCTACAGCGGATTTTCCGTCGGAGCGGCCCTTCTCGACGCCCACGGGTCCGTCCACGCGGGGTGCAATGTGGAGAACGTCTCCTTCGGGCTGACCGTCTGCGCGGAGCGCATAGCCGTCTTCAAGGCCGTTTCCGAGGGGGTCCGGGACTTCCGGGCCATCGCGGTCGTCGGTCCGGACGACACGGCGGCGTGCGCACCGTGCGGGAGCTGCCGGCAGGTTCTCGCCGAGTTCACGCCGGAGCTGGCCGTTGTGACGCCGGACGGAGAGGGCGGAGTCCGCATCTGGTCGCTCGCCGAGCTCCTTCCCGCCGCATTCGACCGCACGGACCTCCAGGCCGGCCGTCCGTCGTGAGCGGGATGGTCGAGCTCATCGAGCGGAAGAAGCGGGGGGAGGAGCTCGCGGCCGAGGAGCTGAGCTGGATCGTGCGTGGGTGCGTGTCCGGGGACATCCCCGACTACCATGTGGCGGCCTGGCTGATGGCGGTCTGCCTCCGGGGGATGAGCGACGATGAGACGCTGGCGCTTACGCGCGCCATGGTCGATTCCGGGAAGACCCTCGACTGGAGCGACCTCCCGCGTCCGCCCGTTGACAAGCACAGCACCGGCGGGGTGGGGGACAAGACCACGCTGGTGCTGATCCCCCTGATGGCCGCCGCCGGCCTCCCCTTCGTGAAGATGTCGGGACGCGGGCTGGGCCACACCGGCGGCACCCTCGACAAGCTGGAATCGATTCCGGGCTTCTCCGTGGACCTCGACCTCCCCGCTCTGCGGGAGCAGGTGGCCCGGATCGGCTGCGCCATCGTGGGGCAGAGCCGCCGGCTGGTCCCGGCGGACGGCAGGCTCTACGCGCTCCGGGACGTGACCGCCACGGTGAATGCGGTCCCGCTCATCGCGAGCAGCATCATGTCCAAGAAGCTGGCGGCGGGGGCGCAGGCCATCGTGCTC
>SKRI01000120.1 GCA_007118565.1 Gemmatimonadota bacterium
GACTCGCCACAGGCGGCCGCCACGGTGATGACGGAGAGGACGGCGGCAGCCGCGGGGATTCGCGACAGTTTGAGCGGAACGTTCATGAAAGTCTCCTGCCCCGTGTCGGGGCGTCTCGGGAAGTGAGAACAGCGGTGTACAGACTTTGTAAACCTCTGTGCTAAGATTATACAAAGATTGTACAAATTAGACAACTCCTCACCGCGCAACCCCTCTGGGGCCTCACCCCCCTCCCTCACGTTTCGTCGCGGGGCAGGGCGCTAGATCTCGGTCCGCGACCCTTTGCGCCGGGCACATTCCCACGCCTCCCCCATGCGTTCCCTTACGCGGCGCATCTCCCTCCAGCCGACAGTACGAGGGGACTCCTTCCCGATGCCGCCAAGTCGTGCATTCCGGCAGATTCACTGGCGAGCGGAGAGATGGAGACCGCACGCATGGTTGCAGGGCGGCGGCATCGAGCCTCGGAGCGGAGATCACATGCGATCGATTCGGAAGACAGCCTGGACGGCCCTCGGTTCGGCCCTGATCGCGGTGGGGTTGGCGGGGGCACCGCTATCCGCGCCCGCGCAGTCGAGCGGGGTCGACCTCCCCTTTGGTCCGGGTGAGGATCTCCGCTACGCGCTGTCTCTCGGCCGCTTCGGAGGGAGCGGGGAGGGGGCGATGAGGATCGAGGGGGTGGAGCGTATCCGGGGCCGCGAGGCGTACCGGCTCTCCTTCGACCTCAATGGCCGGGTCGCGGGGATGGCTCGCATCGAGGATCGGACCCGGTCCTGGCTTGACCATCGTGCGATGGCGGCGGTGCGCTACGAAAAGACGGAGCGCTCCCCCCTCTCATCGAGCCGCGAGCAGGTCGAGATCTTCCCGAACGAGAAGCGGTGGCTCGGGGCCGACGGGAGCGCGGGAGACGCGGCGTCGGCGAATCCGCTCGACGAGCTCTCGTTCCTTTACTTCATCCGGACGCTGCCCCTGCGCGACGGGGAGCGGCACACGGTGACCCGCCACTTCGACAAGGATCGCAATCCGGTCCGGATCAGTGTCGTGGGGCGCGAGCGAATCCGCGTCCCCGCGGGAGAGTACGCCACCATCGTCGTGGAGATGCGGGTGCAGGACGTCCGCCGCTTCGAGGGTGCCGGCCTGATCCGCCTGTACCTGAGCGACGATCGGGCGCGGATCCCGGTCCGCATCGAGACCGCGATGCCGGTCGTAGGTACCACGACGCTCGAGCTGACGAGCGCCCGCTCCGGAGCTTCGGCGCCCGCCATTGCCGCCCGGTTGGGAAGCTGATGCGGCTATTCGAAGTCTTCGCGGGAGCACGTCAATCCGCCGGGCGGGAGGTCGATCTTCCCCACACGGCGGGAGCTTCCCCTACACGGAAAGAGGGATCGAGACCTACGGCGGCGGGAGGAAACAGGCGGGCGGAGGAAACGTCCCCTCCCCGACAGACCGGAAACGCCGCCGCCGGTATTCTTATCTGCGACACGGCGGGGGTACCGTCGGGTCGGCCGCTCCGGGGATCCGGAGGCCACGAATCAACGAGGAAGGCACAAATGGGAAAACTTCTGATCCTGACTCTCCTGATGGGGGGAATGCTCGCCCCGGTCGCCGCCCAGAGCGGCGCGGACTCCAGGCTCGTCCTGCAGCCCGAAAGCAAGATCTGGGTCGAGGGCACCTCCACCGTTCGCTCCTATACCTGCGAGTCGTCCCGGCTGACCGCCAACGTCGCGGTCGATGCCTCCTCGGCACGGATCGCCGATCTGTCCGGTGCCGTTAAGGGCGTCAGCTTCTCGGTTCCGGTCGCCTCGCTCGACTGCGGCAACAACACCATGGACTCGCACCTCCGCGACGCGCTCAAGGCGAGCTCCAATCCTGACATCCGCTTCCGCACCACGCGGCACGACGTCGTCGCCAACGGCGCAGGCAAGGGTCGGGTCCAGCTTGCCGGGCGTCTGTCCATCGCCGGACAGGAGCAGACGATCAACCTGACCGCCGACGCCACCGAGCAGGCCAACGGCGCGCTCCGCGTGCGGGGCCAGCACGCGCTCGAGATGACCAACTATGGAGTGACCCCCCCACGGCTGATGATGGGGACGCTCCGCGTGCACGACCCGGTGGTGGTGCACTTCGACCTCCTGCTCCGCCCGTAGCGGCGCAGGGCCACCTCCAACCATGAACCGGACAGTGAACGCAAGCATTCGAGATCGGAACGAGGGCAACGAAGTGCAGTGCGCGCAGGTCAACCATCACGACAATTCCCGGAGAAAGGAAATGAACAAGCATCTCTCCATCCTGATCGCCTCGGCAATGGGGCTGGCGATTGCCACCTCGGCGAACGCCCAGGAGCAGACGAACGGAGCACTCGGCGTTCTCGACGAGGCGGAAATTCCGGCGGAGGTGACCGCCACCTCGGAGGACCCGGAGGCGAAGGAGGACGAGGATACCGCGGCCGCATTCGCGACCGCCCCCGCCATCACCATGCAGTACTTCCGCCCGCAGGATCAGCGCGGGATCAACATGTTCGAGGCTCCGAAGGAGGCGGGCGCACCGTATACCGGCTTCCGGCTCGACTGGGGCGCGGCCTTCACGCAGCAGTTCCAGGGGATCACCCAGAGCCACGCGGCGCAGCCCGTCTACGACGCGGACGGCAACCGCATGAACGCCCTCCGCGACATCGGCTGGGGCTTCAACAACGCCGCTGCCAACCTGTACCTGAACGCTCAGGTGGCTCCTGGAATCCGGGTGGCTCTCACCACCTACCTCTCCAGCCGGCACCATCCGGAGGCGTGGGTCAAGGACGGGTATTTTCAGATCGACGAGTCGCCCTTCGATGTGGAGCTCTTCAACAACCTGATGGATTATCTGACGGTCAAGGTGGGTCACTTCGAGATCAACTACGGTGACGCCCACTTCCGGCGGACGGACGGCGGGAACGCGATGCACAACCCGTTCGTCGAGAACTACATCATGGACGCCTTCACCACGGAGATCGGTGCGGAGGTCCTCTTCCGGACGCCCGGAGGCCTCCTGGCCATGGGCTCCGTGACCGGTGGCGAGATCCGCGGGCAGGTGCAGGGTGCCGATCGGCGCAGCCCGTCCTACATCGGCAAGCTCGGCTTCGACCGGCAGGTCTCACCGATGCTGCGCACGCGGCTCACCGGCTCCGCATACCACACCGCAAGCTCCATGAGCAACACGCTCTACGGCGGTGATCGTGCCGGCGCCCGGTACGTGGACATCATGGAGGGGAGCAACTTCGCCGGCCGCTGGAACCCGGGCTTCCGGAACAGCGTGACCGCTCTGCAGCTCAACCCCTTCGTGAAGTTCGGTGGGCTGGAGTTCTTCGGCGTGGCCGAGCGGGCCTCCGGGCAGGCCGCCAACGAGACCGAGGACCGCACCTGGACGCAGCTTGCCGGTGACGTGGTCTACCGCTTCCTGCCGCAGGAGCAGCTGTATGTAGGCGCCCGCTACAACACGACCAGCGGCGAGCTCCAGGGCTCTCTGGCCGAGGCGAGCATCGACCGGTGGCAGCTCGGAGCGGGCTGGTTCATCACCCCGAACATCCTCATGAAGGGTGAGTACGTGACGCAGCAGTACAACGGCTTCGCCCCCACGGACATCCGCCACGGCGGCAAGTTCAACGGGTTCATGTTCGAGGGCGTCGTCGCCTTCTGAGCGAACCTCCCGGCCCTCGGGCCGGGATCACTCGAACCAGGAAGGGCAGGGGCGCGGAGCATCGCGCCCCTGCCCTCGTGCATTCGAAAGGATTCCGATCGCGCCTCCCCTCTGTGCAGAGCCTCGGCTTGCAAAGCCCCAACCGATCCGCCCCAGTGATCCGACGTTGCGGCCACTGGCGCCACGCCCCACCTTTCGTCGTCATTCAGGTGACGGAGCCCCACGGAGCGATCGACTCCCCGCATGCCCGCTAGACAAGGCGAATCCGGCCCTCATAGCGCGCCCGACCTCTTCGAGCGCGCGCACGACTACGCGCTCGTCTCGCTCGACGCCGAGGGCCGTGTGGTGCGCTGGAGCGCGGGAGCGGAGAGGATCACCGGGCGGAGCGCGGCCGAGGCGGTGGGTCGCTCCTTCGAGGCGGTCCTCCCCGCCGAACGGGCGGAGGAGTCCGCGGGCGCGCGGGAGGAGGCGGTGCGATCCGGCCACGCGAGGATCGACGGCTGGAAGATCCGGGCGGACGGCTCCCGATACTGGGCATCCGGGTCGATCACCGCGGTCGGTGAGGAAAGGAACCCCTCCGTATTCGCCGTCGTTCTCGAGGACACCACCGAGCAGCGGCGTGCCGACGAGGCGCTGCGAGCATCCGAGGAGCTCTTCACCGGAATCCTGGAGATCGCGACCGACGCCGTGGTGAGCGTCAACGAGGCGCAGGAGATCATCATCTTCAACCAGGGTGCGGAAAAGACCTTCGGGTACCGGGCGGAGGAGGTGCTGGGTAAGCGTCTCGAGCTCCTCATCCCAGAGCGCTTCCGCACCCCCCACGAGCGGCTGGTCCACGAGTTCGGACGCTCCGGCGTCCAGGCGCGCCAGATGGGGGAGCGCGGGCAGATCTTCGGCCTCCGCAAGGACGGGGAGGAGTTCCCGGCCGAGGCATCCATCTCCAGGCTCGAGATCGACGGAGGCCGCGTCTACACCGCCGTGCTCCGTGACGTCACCGAGCGCCGCCGGGCGGAGCAGGCGCTCCGGATCTCCGAGGCGCGCTTCTCGGGCATCATCTCCCTGGCATCGGATGCGATCGTCTCGGTGAACCAGGACCAGCGGATCGTGCTCTTCAATCGCGGGGCGGAGACCATCTTCGGATACCGGGCGGAGGAGGTCCTGGGCGAGCGCCTCGAGCTCCTGATCCCGGAGCGACTGCGAGGGGGGCACGAGGGAGATGTCCGCCGTTTCGCCGAGTCGGGGGTCGAGGCGCGCGAGATGGGCGAGCGTGGGGAGATCATGGGGCGGCGCAAGGGCGGGGAGGAGTTCCCGGCCGAAGCCTCCATCTCCCAGCTCGACCTTGCCGGGGAAAAGCTGCTGACCGCGGTCCTGCGCGACGTCACCGAGCGGAAGCGGGCCGAGGAGGAGCTCGACCTGCTGCGGACCGTGGCCATTGCCATCGGGGAGGCGGAGGACCTGAACGCCGCGCTCTCGGTGGCGCTCGAGAAGATCTGTCAGGCAACGGGGTGGGCAACCGGGGACGCCTGGCTGCCGGATGCGGACGACGAGGCCCTCGAGCACGCGCAGTCGTGGCCGCGGGATGTAGAGCGTCTGCGTCCGTTTCAGGAGCAGAGCGTCGCGCGGGCCTTCCATCCGGGCGAGGGTCTGATCGGCCACGTCTGGCAGGAGAGCAGCCCGAAGTGGGTCCGGGACATCGGACGGGACGAGGGATTCGTCCGGCGGGAGGGGGGGCTGGAGGCGGGTCTACGCCACGCGGTGGCGATCCCGGTTCTCGCGGACGAGCACGTGGTTGCCGTGGTGGCCTTCTACAACTTCGACGTCCGCGAGGAGGACGCGCGGCTGGTCAACCTGGTTACCGCCGTGGCCGCGCAGCTCGGGAGCGTAATCCAGAGGAAGCGGGCGGAGGAGGCGCTGGCCCGTCAGGCCAACGAGCTCGCCCGCTCGAATGCGGAGCTCGAGCAGTTCGCCTACGTGGCCTCGCACGACCTGCAGGAGCCGTTGCGCATGGTGGCCAGCTACACCCAGCTTCTCTCGCGCAGGTACAAGGGGAAGCTCGACGAGGACGCGGACGAGTTCATCTCGTACGCCGTGGACGGCGTGGTGCGGATGCAGTCGCTGATCAACGACCTGCTGGCGTTCTCCCGCGTAGGGACGCGAGGCGGCACCTTCGAGCCCACCGATGCGGAGGCGGTCTTCTCTCGCGCGCTTTCCAGCCTGGGGCCCGCCATCGAGGAGACCAAGGCGGTGGTGACCCACGATCCCCTCCCCACGCTCACCGCGGACGCGGGGCAGCTCGGGCAGGTCTTCCTGAACCTGATCGGCAACGCCATCAAGTTCCGCGGCGAGGAGCCACCCCGGATCCATGTGGGCGCAGAGCGGGAGGAGGAAGGATGGCACTTCACCGTGCGCGACAACGGGATCGGCATAGAGCCGGAGTTCGCGGAGCGGATCTTCGTCCTCTTCCAGCGCCTGCACAGCCGGATGGAGTATCCGGGAACGGGAATCGGCCTGGCCATCTGCCGGAAGATCGTCGAGCGTCACGACGGCCGCATCTGGATGGAGAGCGAGCCCGGCAGCGGCTCGACCTTCCACTTCACGATTCCGGACCTCTGATCCACCGCACCTTCGAACCGAGCACGTCAGCCGCCACGGCCCATGATGAATACTCCGGATTCCGATCCGATCGACATCCTCCTGGTCGAGGACAACCCGGGAGACGTCCGGCTCACCCGGGAGGCCCTCAAGGAGGGGAAGATCCACAACCGGCTCTCGGTCGTGGGTGACGGGGTCGAGGCGCTCCGCTTCCTCCGCCGCGAGGGGCGGTACGCGGATGCCTTCCGACCGGATGTGATCTTCCTCGACCTCAACCTGCCGAAGATGGACGGCCGGGAGGTGTTGGAGCAGATCAAGCAGGATCCGATTCTGCGCACCATTCCCGTGGTCGTGCTCACCAGCTCGCACGCGGAGATGGACGTGGCGCGGGCCTACGACCTCCACGCCAACTGCTACGTGACCAAGCCGGTCGACCTCGACCAGTTCATCACCGTGGTGAAATCCATCGAGGACTTCTGGTTCAGCATCGTGAAGCTGCCCAGCCGCAAGTGACCGAGGAAACGCCCCTGCGCCTTCTCCTGGTCGAGGACAACCCGGGAGACGCGCGGCTCATCCAGGAGTTCCTGCGGGATGCCCTCCCCGGTGACTTCCATCTGGAGAAGGTGGACCGGCTGGCGGCGGCGCGCGAGGCGCTCTCCGACGGTAAGGACGGCTACGTGGTCCTGCTCGACCTATCGCTGCCGGACGCGCACGGGCTGGAAACGGTGCGCGGGGTGTCCGAGGCTGCGCCCACGGCGCCGATCATCGTGCTCACCGGCCTCGACGACGAGACCGTGGCGCTCCGCACCCTCCAGGAGGGCGCCCAGGACTACCTGGTGAAGGGCCGTCTGGAGGGAGATCTACTGGTGCGCGCCATCCGGTACGCCCGGGAGCGGAAGCGGCTGGAGCTGGAGCGCGCGGAGCTGTACCAGCGCGCCCGGGAGGCCGCGGCGGAAGCCGAGGCGGCGGCCCTGGCCCGCGACGAGGCGCTGCGAATCGTGTCCCACGACATCGGCAACTCGCTGGCCGCCGTCGGGATCCACGCCCGGCTCCTCGACCGCATGCTCCCGAGGGAAACGCGCGACGAGAACGTGAGCAAGCGCATCGCCGCCATACAGCAGCTCGTAGACCAGATGGAGACCCTCCGGGGCGATCTGCTGGACGTGGCCCGGATCGAGGCGGGGCACATGTCGCTCGACCCCGAGCGACACAATGTGGGAGACCTCGTGTCGGAGGCGGTCGAGTTGATCTCGGAGGTGGCGGACCACCAGCGTGTGAGGTTGGAGTTCGAGCTCGACCGCGACCTCCCGATCATCGTGGCCGACCGCGGCCGCATCCTCCAGCTCCTGGGGAACCTCCTCGGCAACGCTCTCAAATTCACCCCCGCGGGCGGACGGGTGCGGATCGGGGCGGAGCAGGTGGAGGACGAGGTGCGCATCACCGTGGCCGATACCGGATCCGGGATCCCGGCGGAGGACCTTCCGCATCTCTTCGACCGCTACTGGCAGGCGCGGAGCAGCAGGCGTGCGGGCGCGGGACTCGGGCTGGCCATCGCCCGCGGCATCGTGGAGGCGCACGGAGGCTGGATCCGGGCGGAGAGCGAGGTCGGCGTGGGAACGACCTTCACGGTGACCCTCCCGCTGGAGGGTCCCGGCCTCCCCAACGACCAGGGCTGATCCGGCTCAACCCCCGGGATTGAACGGGCTCGCCGGGCGAAGTCGGGATATTCGGGAGAGGGGATCCGGGGAGCGGTACCGGTCAGGAAGGTCCGTCGGGATCGGCCCCGTTCAGGAGCTCGGCGACGGTGCTCTTCTCAAGCGGCGACCACACCTGCTCGGCGATCGCCGTCCAGTGCTCGTGTGCGGCGCACGGCGTCCGCGCATCGCAAGGACGCCCCCCCAGGAGGCACATCCCGCTGTTGCGTGAATCGTCGAAGGGCTCCACGACACGCGCCAGGGTGAGCGCGTCCGCTCTGACGGCCAGCCGGAATCCCCCGGTCGGGCCCCGCATGCTCCTGAGAATCCCCTGCTTCGCGAGCACGTTCAGCGTCTTCGCCAGGTATTTTGGTGGCGCGCCGAGCGCCTCGGCGATCAC
>SKRI01000029.1 GCA_007118565.1 Gemmatimonadota bacterium
CGCAACGTCCCGAGCCAGGCGCCGGGGGAGTTCCTCTTCCTCATGGCCGTGCTCTTCAGCTCCGCCTTCGCGGCCGGGCTGGCGGGAGCGGAGCCCATCATCGGCGCCTTCCTGGCCGGCCTCACCCTCAACCGCCTGATCCCGGAGAACAGCCCGCTCATGACGCGGGTCCGCTTCGTGGGGAACGCGCTCTTCATCCCCTTTTTCCTCCTCTCCGTCGGGATGCTGGTCAATCCGGCCGTCCTGGTGGAGAGCGGACGGGTCTGGGTGGTGGCCATCGCACTCATCGTCCTGGTCACCCTCGGCAAGTTCGCCGGGGCCTGGGCCACGAAGATGATCTTCGGCTATACGAGAGAGGAGGGGCTGGTCATGTTCGGTCTCTCGGTTCCGCAGGCGGCCGCTACCCTGGCGGTGACCTTCATCGGTCTGGAGATCGGGCTCTTCGGGGAGGACGTGGTGAACGGGGTCATCATGATGATCCTCGTGACCGTGCTGATCGGGCCCACCCTGATCGAGAAGTTCGGTCGCAGGGTCGCGCTCCAGGAGGAGCAGAAGCCGTACGATCCGGAAGAGGCCCCGCAGCGGATCCTCATCCCGATCGCCAATCCGGCCACGGCGGACGCCCTCATGGACATCGCCTTCATCCTCCGGGGGGCGGGCTCCGACCAGCCGCTCTACCCGCTCTCGGTCGTCCGCGAGGAGGGATCGGAGTCCGAGGCGCGTGTGGCCGAGGCAGAGCGGATGCTGGCCCATGCCGTGATCTACGCCTCGGGCGCCGATGTACCCGTCGTCCCGCTCACCCGGGTGGATCGGAATCCGGCGAATGGCATCCTGCGCGGCATGGCGGAGACCCGCACCTCGACCGTCGTGGTGGGGTGGGAGGGCAAAGGGAGCACCCGGGGGAGCGTCTTCGGCTCCGTCCTCGACCAGGTCCTCGAGCAGACGCGCCAGATGGTGGTCGTCGCCAAGATGGGGCACCCTCTCAATACCACCCGCCGGATCATCCTCGTCATTCCCCCGGCCAGCGACCACCACCCCGGATTCCTGAGCGCCGCATCCGACCTCAAACGGTTCGCGAACGAGCTGGGGGTGGAGGTGGAGGCGCTGGTCATCAAGGACGACCCTTTCCTCTACGAAAGGCTCTACGGGCAGGTGCGTCCCCAACTGCCGATCGACTTCGAGGGGGTGGAGAGCTTCCGCGACCTCCTGGACGGGTTGCACGAACGTCTCCGGCCCGAGGACCTCGTCGTGGTCATGAGCGCCCGGCGGGGGACCCTGGCCTGGCATCAGGAGCTCGACCGGCTTCCAAAGGAGCTAGCCGATCTCGTTCCCGAGAGCTTTCTGATGATCTATCCCTCGGAGGTACAGACTCCCGCGGATCTCGAGTTCACCAGGGAATCCCTTCCCTCGTACCTCGACCCGCGGCGGGTCATCCTCGATCTGCCGGGCGGAAAATTCGAGTATGCGCTGGAGAGGCTCCTCCTGACCCATTTCACCGAAGACCGGGACGCCGTTTCTAGGATCCTGTCCCGCATCGCGACCTCCGAGCGGCAGTTCTCGACCGAGGTCCGGCCCGGGGTGGTGATCCCGAACGCGCTGATCAGCGACGTGTCCCAGCCCACCGTGTTCCTCGGCATCAGCGCGGAAGGGGTGCGGTTCCCGAATACGCAGGCTCCCTCCCACGTGATTGCCCTCGTCCTGAGCCCGCGCGATCGCCGCAAGGAGCACCTCAAGCTCCTCACCCGCCTCGGAAGCCTGACCCAGGACGAGGAGCGCTACGAGGCGCTGCGCGCCTGCCGGACGCAAGATGAATTGCGCCACTGGTTCGCGGACAGGGCCTTGCGGTGACGTAGCCGGCCGACGCGGCTTGCCACCGGCCGACCCGACGGAATAGCTTCTTCGAGCCTTCCGCGCGCCTTGCGGCGCGGACACGGCCACTGAATTCCGAAGCTTACTTGTCGTCCAAGCCACAGACCCCCGAGCTCAGCCGGGACCTCGGCTTCTTCGCCGTCTTCGCTACGGCGACGGGAACGATGATCGGGGCGGGAATCTTCATCCTTCCCGGCGTGGCCGCGGAAGCCGCCGGTCCCGGCGCGGCGCTCTCCTTCCTCTTCGCGGGCATCATCGCGGGCATCGCCGCGCTCAGCGTGAGCGAGCTGGCCACCGCCATGCCCAAGGCGGGAGGCGGCTACTACTTCGTGAGCCGCGCCATGGGGCCCCTGCTCGGCACCATCGTCGGGCTCGGGGCGTGGCTCGCGCTGACCTTCAAGGGATCCTTCGCCCTGGTGGGGCTCGGCCAGTACATCTTCCACTTCACGCCGGTCTCCATCATCATGGTGGCGGTGGTGGCAGGGGCTTTCCTGGTCGTCATCAACCTCCTGGGGACCGGGGTCAGCGGACTGCTGCAGAACGTGGTGGTGATCTTCCTGCTCCTGATCCTCACCATCTTCGTGGGACGGGGGCTCTTCGCCATCGACCCGGAAGTCCTCCGACCGGTAATTCCCTTCGGCTGGGGGAGCGTGGCGGCCACGACCGGCCTGGTCTTCATCTCCTATCTCGGGATCGAGAAGGCGGCCGCCGTGTCGGAGGAGGTGATGGACCCCGGCCGCACCATTCCGGCAGCCCTTCTGAGCTCGGTGGCGGTCGTCACGGTGCTGTACGTTGGTGTGATGCTGGTCGTCACGGGTGTGCTTCCGCTCGCAGAGATCGGTCTGCTCCCGGCGCCGGTCGCGGACGCGGGGGAGGTCTTCCTTGGTGTGGCCGGAGGGATCGCGGTCGCGATCGCCGGGATCCTGGCAACCGCGTCGACCGGCAACGCAGCGGTCCTCTCCTCGTCCCGATACCCTTTCGCCATGTCGAGGGACGGGGTGGCCTCCCCCTGGTTCAATCGCATCCACCCGCGATTCCGCACCCCCGCCCGGTCCATCATGGCAACGGGAGGGGTGATGATCCTGCTCGCCGTCCTCTTCGACGTGGAATCGCTCGCCAAGCTCGGGGGCGTCTTCAACATCGTAGTCTTCGCGCTGGTCAACCTATCCGTCGTCATCCTGCGCAGGGTCCGCCCCCCCTGGTACCGCCCGGCCTTCCGGGCTCCCCTCTACCCCTGGCTGCAGATCCTCGGCTCCCTTGCCGCGCTCGCGCTGATCCCGCAGATGGGGCTGATGCCAATCCTGGCGGCAGTCCTATTCCTGATTGTAGGTGTCGCCTGGTTCTACTGGCACCGGGCGCGCGCCGGCGTGGGGAAGATCCGACCCGCCTACGGGCTGGTCGACCACCTGCAGCGGATCCGGCAGATCCGCTCCATCGAGGAGAGCCGCCGCGTGCTCCAGGAGGAGCCGGCCGCCCCAGTGCGAGAGGAGGGCGGCTCGGTCGTGGTCGAGCTACACCCCGATCGCCCGAACAAGCACCTCCTGACGGTGGCGGCGGGGATTGCCCGCCGCTACGACTGTCCGGTCGAAGGCGTCGTCGTGACCGAGGTGCCGATGCAGGCTCCGCTCAGCGAAGACGTGCCCGGACCACCCGCCGAGTTCGTCCAGGAGGTGCGGGAGAAGCTCGAGGACCAGGGAGCCGAGCTCCGCTTCCATCACATCCTGGGACGGAACCGGGCCCACGCGATCCTCAACCTGGTGGACGAGCAGACGCGTGCGGTCCTGCTCGATTGGCACCACGAGTTCCGCGGATCCAAGCTTCGCGGCAGCTACGTCGATCAGATCCTCGGATCGAGCCCGGCTCGCGTTGGTGTGCTCAAGTATCGCGGGCACAAGAAGTACGAGCGGTTGCTCGTCTCCACCGCGGGCGGTCCCTATGCACGGGGCGAGGTGGAGTTCGCGGATGCGATCGCCGCTCACACCGGAGCCACCATCACCCTCCTGATGGTGATCCCACCCGATGCATCCCCCGGCAGACGGGCCCACGCCAAGGACTATCTGGCGCAGCTGGACCGGCTGACCAGTGTCGAGACGGAGGTGCGCGTGGTGGAGGGCGAGAGCATCCAGGGGGAGATCCTGAAGGCCGCACGCGACTTCGACCTGATCCTCCTGGGGGCGTCGCGCCAGCCCTTCTATCAGGGCTACCTCTTCGGACGAATTCCCCACCAGGTCACGGCCTATGCGGAGCAGTCCGTGCTGCTGACCAAGGATCCGGGGTTCCCGCAGCTCTGGCCGCGGAAGTTCGAGCGGATCCTGCGGCTCTTCCGCACTCCCGAGAAGCAGGCGGCGCCGGCTCCGACCCCCGTGCCGGAAGTCGATGCCACCAGTGGCGTCGGCGGACGCTCCGAGCGGGCATGACCCGGACGCGTCTGGAGCGATGGCGGCGGCTTGGGGATGGCTGATCCGAGGGCCGGACCCCGTCCAGCGGACGTCCTCGCCGCGGCCCGCCGCATCTCCGGCGTGGCGCACCGGACGCCGGTCCTCCGCTCCCGCCTCCTGGACGAGGAGGTGGGGGCGCGTCTCTACTTCAAGTGCGAGAACTTTCAGCGGGCGGGCGCATTCAAGTTCCGCGGCGCCTATAATGCGCTCTCGTCGCTCACCGCCGGGGAGCGGGCGAACGGGGTGGTGGGGTTCTCTTCCGGCAACCACGCCCAGGCGCTTGCCCTGGCCGGCCGGATCCTGGAGATACCGGTCGCCATGGTGATGCCGACGGACGCTCCCTTGCCGAAGCGAGAGGCGACGCGGGCGTACGGCGCCGAGATCGTCCTCTACGACCGCGAGGCGGAGGACCGGGAGGAGATCGCGGACCGGTTGCGGAGTGAGCGGGATCTGACAATCGTGCCGCCGTACGACCACCCGGACATCATCGCCGGCCAGGGGACGGCGGCGCTCGAGCTCTTCGATCAGGCGCCGGGGCTGGACTCGCTCCTGGTCCCCTGCGGTGGTGGTGGCCTTCTCGCGGGCTCTGCTCTCGCCGCGGAGGCGCGAGGGAGCGGGTGCCGGGTCGTCGGGGTGGAGCCGGAGACCGCCGATGACGCGACACGCTCCTTCCGCTCCGGCAGGATCGTGCGGGTGGAGAACCCGCCGACCATCGCGGACGGGCTGCGCACTCCCTCGCTCGGGAGATACACCTTCCCGGTCATCCGGGAGCGGGTGGCGGAGATGGTGACCGTCCCGGAGGAGGCGATCGTGCAGGCGATGCGACTACTCCTCACCCGGATGAAGATCGTGGTCGAGCCATCCGGGGCGGTCCCGCTCGCGGCGCTGATCTCCGGGGCGGTCCGGGGGGATGGCCGCCGCATCGGGCTGATCCTGAGCGGGGGCAATGTCGACCCTGCCCGTTTCGCCGGGTCGAACGCGTGAGCGAGGGAGCGTATCCGGCCATGCCTTCCCGACGAGCGCCCGCGCGAGAACGGGAGATGCACGATCATCCGCGGCGACACGACTCCGGTTCCCGATCCAGCCGTCCCGAAATGAGCTTCACCCCGCTGTCGACACCCTTCGAGCGCTTCACCGAGGTCTACGCCCGCGCGCGGGAGACGGACATTCCCGAGCCCACCGCCACCGCTCTGGCCACTGCGGATGCCCACGGCCGCCCGACGGTCCGCATGGTCCTCCTCAAGGGATTCGACGAGCGTGGCTTCGTCTTCTACACCAACCTGGCCAGCCGCAAGGCGCGGGACCTGGAGACCAATCCGCAGGCCGCGCTCTGCTTCCACTGGCAGCCGCTCGAGATGCAGGTCCGGATCGAGGGGGGCGTGGTCCCGGTCTCCGATGCGGAGGCCGACGAGTACTTCGCCAGCCGGCCGCGCGGAAGTCAACTCGGTGCCTGGGCCTCGCGCCAGAGCGAGGTGCTGGAGAGCCGGGAGATGTTGGAGAACCGGCTCCTCGAGATCGGCAGGCGCTTCCCGGACGACCCGGTGCGGCGGCCCGCCTTCTGGTCCGGGTACCGCATCCGCCCGCTCCGCATCGAGTTCTGGGAGGGGAGGGCCGACCGCCTCCACGTGCGGGATCTCTTCACCCGCGACCACCCGGACGCGGTCGAGTGGGAGCAGCGACAGCTCTACCCGTAGGCCGGCGGTTAGGTTAGGACCACTATGGCGCACAGCTCCTTGTGCCCCTTATATTTGCGGGTTGCGATGCCGACCCCCTGATCACGATCGATGCTCATCCCCGCTTTTCTCCTCGTCGTCGCCTCCCTCGCACTGCCGGGACAGACGCTTCACCCCAGCCCCGATACCCTGATCGTCGAGGAGGCCGGACGTCCCGCCATCCAGGCTGTGCGTCTGGAGTCGGACGAGACGATCGATGTGGATGGCACGCTCGATGAGTCCGTCTGGGAGCGGATCGATCCGATCACCCGATTCGTCCAGCGGGACCCGGTCGAGGGCGGCGAACCGAGCGAGCGGACTGAAATTCGTGTCGCGTACGATCGGGACAACCTCTTCATCGGGGCCATCTTCTACGACAGTGAGCCCGCAGGGATCATCGCGCACCAGCGCGAGCGGAATGCGGGGCTGGGCACCGACGATCGCTTCATGTGGGTCATCGACACCTTTGGAGACGGGCGGACCGGATACTTCTTCGAGATCAATCCGGCGGGTCTCATGGGAGACGGTCTTCTCAGCTCCAGCGGCAGCATCAACAAATCGTGGGACGGGATCTGGGAGGTACGGACGGCCCGGGACGGGAACGGCTGGTCCGCGGAGATCCGCATCCCTTTCCGCACGCTCAACTTCGACCCCCACGCGGAGAGCTGGGGGATCAACTTCCAGCGGACCATCCGCAGGAAGCAGGAAGAGATCCTCTGGACCGGGCACCGTCGGAATCAGGGCCTCTTCCGGCCCGCTCATGGCGGACGTCTCGTCGGCCTGACGGGCATCTCGCAGGGCGTGGGCCTTGAGGCGAAGCCCTTCCTTACGGGCGGCATCCATCGGGCTCCCGGACGTCCCGAGATCACCACCGGCCCCCCGGTTGACGTTGGTCTGGACCTCACCTACAGCCTGACGCCCAGCCTGCGGGCCGCGCTTTCGCTCAACACCGACTTCGCCGAGGTCGAGAGCGACCAGCGGCGGGTCAACCTCACCCGTTTCCCTCTCGCCTTTCCGGAGCGACGCGATTTCTTCCTCGAGGGGTCGAGCGTTTTTAGCTTTTCCCCCCGCAATGGCATCACCCCCTTCTTCAGCCGCAGGATCGGTCTCGTCGGGGGAGACCCGATCCCGATCGTGTATGGCGGACGAATGGCGGGTCAGGCCGGCGCCTACGATCTCGGATTCTTTCAGGTGCGGACCGGGAGCACCGACCTGGTGCCGTCGGAGGATTTCACTGCCGCGCGCGCGGTGAGGGGCATCTTCCGCGAATCGTCCCTCGGAGCCATCTACACGCGGCGGGGGACGCACGCCTGGGAGGAGGTAGCCGGTTGGGATGCGCACACGGTGGGAGCGGATCTCGACCTCTTCACCTCGAGCTTCATGGGGAACCGCAACCTCCAGCTCGAGGCCCTGTTCGCCACGCACACCCGTGCGCGGGGTGACGATACCACCTCCGTCCTCGATCGGACGGCACGCGGCGTTCGCTTCGCCTATCCCAACGACCCGTTCCGCTGGCACGTCTCCTACCGGGAGTTCGGGGCGGTCTTCGACCCGCCCGTCGGCTTCGCGCCCAGGCGTGCGTTCCGCCGGCTGCAACCCTCCGTCGGCTACACGTTTCGTCCCCACTGGGCTGCAGTGCGCACGGCGGATGTGCAGCTGCAGCACACCCACCTGATGGACCTCGACTACCGCCCGCAGTCGGTCGGCACGAACGTGCCGCTCAACCTCCGCTTCGAGAGCGGGGAGGACATCGGCATCGAGGTGTCCCACGATTTCGAGCGGCTCGAGCGTCCCTTCCGGATCCGCCCGGACATCGAGATCCCGACCGGCGACTACAGGGAGTGGCGGGTGTCGGCGGGCGGTTCCACCGCGTCGCGCCGCCGGATCTCGGCGGGGGCGGAGGGGTCGACCGGAGGGTTCTGGTCCGGCTCGCGGACATCGGCGGGAAGCTTCCTCACGGTTCGGCCCGTGCCGGGAGTGAACCTCACCGGAAGTGCCGAGTGGAACGACGTGCGTCTCGCCGAGGGTAGCTTCGCGACCACCCTGGTCCGGTTGGGCGGAGGCTTCCACCCATCACCGCACACATCGCTGAGCGGCACGCTGCAGTACGACGACGTGAGCGAGATCGTCGGCCTCTACAGTCGCTATCGTTGGACGGTGCGCCCCGGAAGCGACATCTTCCTCGTCTACACCCACAACTGGCGGAACCTCGACGACGGCCCTCTGGCCACGCTCGAGCGAGGCGCCATCTCGAAGCTGACGTACACCCACCGGTTCTGAGGAGGGAGCGACGGAGGCAGCGTCGGCTTGCGTCAGCC
>SKRI01000176.1 GCA_007118565.1 Gemmatimonadota bacterium
ACCAGCTTCATGTTGGAGGCGGGCATGACGAGCCGTTCGCTCCCCAGGCGAAAGATGGTATCCGACCGCTCGAGCGAGCGGACCATCACCCCCCAGGTGGCGTGCTCGAAGCCGGGGTCGGCGAAGATTTCCACGAGCTCCGCGTGCAGCGCCTCCGCCGGCGTAGGCGCGGGCGCGGGCGGCGCGATCGGGGCGCACGCCCCCCCGAGGGTGAGGAGGGAAATCCAGACCGCGGTGACCGCTCTCATGCCACCTCCTGCCGGGTCGGCGCGGTGCGCGGGTCCGGCTCCCCGTCCCTTCCTGCGCCGCGCGACCGGCCGACGACCCGGTCGAGGCTCAAGACGCCTGGACCCCGAGCCACCAGGTAGAGGAAAACGAAGCAGTAGAGGGCCGCCAGCGAGCCGCGGTTCAGGATGGGCCAGAACCCCTGCGGCGCATGGGCCATGAAGTAGGCGAAGGCCATGACGCCCGCCGCCAGGAAGGCGGCGGCCCGCGTGAAGAGCCCGAGTGCGATCAGGATCCCGCCGAAGAACTCGATGACCCCCGCGAAGAAGCGCAGCTCGGGAAACTCGACCGCCGTTCCGTCGAACCACCCCCAGAGCTTCTGCGCCCCGTGCTGGAAGAAGAGGAATCCGGCGATGATGCGCAGCGCGTTCAGCGCCACCTCCTCGAACCGTCTCGGATAGAGTTGGATCACGTCGACTCCTTGCGGGGGGGACCTCGTCTGGCGGCGCCGTCAACTTGGCGGCGGGCTAAGGGAGATGGCAACCCGGCCCCCGAGCGGCTACCCCCGGTCCGCCATGGCCAGCAGCTCGGCAGGATGGATGGCACGCCGACCGTTGCCGAAGTCCTTGATCTGCGTCCGGCAGGAGAAGCCGGGGGCCACGGCGATGTCTCCATCTCCCAGCTCCCGCACCGCCGGCATCAGCACCCGCTCGGCGCAGGCACGCGACACCTCGTAGTTGTCGCGCATGTAGCCGAAGGAGCCGGCCATGCCGCAGCACCCCGCGTCGAGCAGCTCCAGGTCCAGCCCCTCCACCCGACCGAGGACGTTTACGGTGGGGATCATGCCGACCAGCGCCTTCTGGTGGCAGTGACCGTGGACGAGCGCCTTCCGCTCCAACCGCCCGGGCTCGTAGTCCGTCTCCGCCAGGAGCTCCTCCAGCGTCCGGCTCCGCTCCACGAAGAGGGCCGTGCGCGGGTCGTCGACGAGGTCGGGGAGCTCGTCGCGCATGGTCAGGATGCAGCTGGGCTCGACCCCCACCAGCATCGCGCCCGCCTCCAGCCGCGGCGCCACTGTCTCCACGAAGCTGCGCAGCTTGTCGCGTGCATCCGCGAGCAGCCCTTTGGAGATGGCGGCCCGTCCGCAGCACACCTGTCGTGAGGGAAGCTCCACGGCGAAGCCGGCGCGTTCGAGCACGGTGGCGGCGGCCGTGAGCGGGGCGGGCTCGAAGAAGTTGTGGAAGGTGTCGTCGAGCAGAACCACCGGCGGTCGGCCCTCCTTGCCGACGGGCCGGAAAGACTTCCGGAAGGGGCGTGGGACGATCTCCGGGAGGCTCCGCTCGGGGTGGACCCCGGCGGCACGCTTCATCACCCCCCCGAAGAGGCGGGAGCCGAGGTTGGCGGTGCCGGGCAGGAGCCCACCCGCCTTCGCGAGCTCATGGATCCGGCCGAAGAAGAGGGCGTCCGGGGGTGTCCCGGTCTTCTTGTAAGACTGCGCCAGGAACTCGGCCTTGTAGCGGGCCATGTCCACTCCCACGGGACACTCGGTCTTGCACGCCTTGCACTCCAGGCATAGGGAGAGGGCCTCCTTCACCTCGGGGCTCCGCATCCCGTCCAGCGTTCCACGCATCGCCTCGCGGAGGGTGTTGGCGCGTCCCCGCACGGTGTGCTCCTCCTCGCGGGTCACCATGTACGAGGGGCACATCGTGCCTATATCCAGCTTCCGGCAGACCGCCATCCCGTTGCACTTTTCCACGGCCCGATCCCACCCGCCGTCCGCGGAGTAGTCGAAGAAGGTCTCCGGCGACTCCGCATGGTAGTCGGCGCCGAAGCGCTGATTCGCGCTCATGACCGGCGGATCGATGATCTTGCCGGGGTTCATGAGACCGTTCGGGTCGAAAAGCAGCTTCACCTTCCGGTGCAGCTCCATCAGCTCCGGCCCGAACATGAGGGGGAGGAACTCGGAGCGGGACAGGCCGTCCCCATGCTCACCGGAGATGGAGCCGCCGAACTCCACCACCAGCTCGGCCACCTCGCGGGCAATGGCCTGCATACGCTCCACGTCCTCCGCCCGCTTCAGGTCCAGATCCACGCGGATGTGCAGGCACCCCTGCCCCGCATGGCCGAAGTAACCGCTGGTGGTGCCGTGCTTCTCGATGATCTCCCCGAAGCGCCGTGTGTACGCGCCCAGCTTCTCCGGCGCGATGCCCGTGTCCTCCACGAACTCGACCGGCTTGATGTCCCGCGTCGGCGTGGTGTTGTAGAGGAGCCCGGTGGCAGCTCGGCGCAGCGCCCACGCGTCGTTCTGCTCGACGGGGTCCACATAGACCCCCGCGTCGGGCGCCCCCGGCAGTCCGACGGCGCGCCGGGCGAAGTCGCGCGCCAGCTCGGAGACCTCGTCCATGTCGTCTCCCGCGAACTCCACGAAGAGGACGCCGAGCGCGCCGGGGGCGATCCGCGCGGCCGAATCGCGGTACTGGAGGAGCTCGCGCGCGCCGCTCACCACCCGGTGGTCGACCACCTCGATGGCGGAGAGCCCGTGCTCCGGCAGGATCTCCGGCACCGCGTCGATCGAATCGAACTGTCCCTGGAAGGAGAGCAGCACCAGCGCGCGCGCCGGCGGGAGCGGGACGAGCCCCAGCTCGGCCTCCACCACGGTGGCGAGGGTCCCTTCCGAGCCGACGATCAGCTTGGCCAGGTTGAAGTCCCCTTCGCCGATCAGCTCGTCGAAGTTGTAGCCGGAGACGCGGCGGGGGATATCCGGGTATTTTTCCCGGATCAGCGCCGCCATCGGATCGACCAGGTCACGGACGGCGCGTCCGAGCTCCCCCTCGCGCCCCGGCTGGCTCTCCAGCTCGGTGCGTGATACAGGGCCGAAGCGGACCGTCTCCCCGTCGGCCAGGACGCAGGTGAGCGAGCGGACGTGGTCGATGGTCTTGCCGTAGACCAGCGATCGGGCCCCGCAGGCGTTGTTGCCGATCATCCCGCCCAACGCGCACTGGTAGATGGTGGCCGGATCCGGGCCGAACTGGAGGGCGTTCGGGAGCAGCGCCCGGTTCAGCCGGTCGAGCCGGATCCCCGGCTGCACCCGGGCGGTGCGCCCCTCCGCGTCCACCTCGAGCACTGCATCCATGTACCGGCTGAAGTCGATGATCAGCGCCTCGCCGATGGACTGGCCCGCCAGCGATGTCCCGCCCCCGCGGGGAACGAGCGCGACCCCCTCCTCGGACGCGAGTCGCGCTGTGGTCGCCACGTCCTCCGCGGTGCGCGGCAGCACCACCCCCACCGGCGGGATCTGGTAGAGCGAGGCATCGGTGCTGTAGAGGACCCGCGTCTTGGTGTCGAAGCGTACATCACCCTCCACCCGCGCCTCGAGGGCACGGCGGAGTCTGTCGGAGCTGCTCACGGGGGAGATGGAGTTCATCGGGAACCGGAAGAAGGGGTGCCGGCGGAGGGCCGCTGCGAAATCCGCACCGGGCGCGGCGCGACTACACAATCAGGGCGAAACCGGTTATCTTTTCAACACATTCGGAGATCCGATCCACGGAATCGAAGAGGAGATCATGCACGTCTTTCTGCGAGAGGAGCCGGTCCGGCTCGAGATGCGCCGGGTAGAGGCTCAGGGGCTCGTCGAGTCAGGCTCCGGCCTCGTTGCCATGGCCTTCTACGCCGATGGAAACGACCGACCGAGCTTCCGTGCAGTTCTTCCCGAGGAGACGGTCGAGGTGCTATCCAAGGCCATCGAGCGCCCGGTCCATCTCGGCCTGCTGGCCGAGGAGCCCGAGGACGACGGGGAAATTCGCGCCATGGTCGGCATCTCCGTGGTGGTGGAGGGCGAGGTCGAGTTCGAGGAGGAGGAAGAGATGGTGGACGAGCCGTGGCGCGAGAGCGTCGGTGATCCGGACGCGTGGAAGGGCGAGGAGGTCTCCATGGAAGAGGATCCGGGCCGCACCGCGCTCCTCGCATTCGCTCCCCTCGTCCGTCTGGAGCGCAGGCATCCCGGCGATTTCGGGGAGGAGCTCGCCGATCTCCTGGAGAGCGCGCTCGCCGGCTCCACCCGGCCCTCGCTGGAGGCCCGGGTGGAGCAGCTCCTCGAGGAGCTGTAGAACCCGGCGACGCACGGCCCGCGGGGGGCGATGATCGGCACAGCAATGTTGGCATGCAGGTGATTCGGCCGCAGTGGTGATTCCGTCCCAGAGCGGAAGCACCGCTTCGCGAGCAGCGAACCGCGAACCGCGAGCCGCGAGCATCCGCGGCCGCTTCGCCCCCAGCCCTACCGGCTCCCTTCATCTGGGCAACGCCCGCACGGCTCTTCTCGCCTGGCTCCAGGCACGAGCAGCCGGTGGGCGTTACGTCATGCGGGTCGAGGACCTCGACCGCAACCGCGTCCGGACGGGGATGATGGAGCGTCAGTTGAGCGAGCTCCGCTGGCTCGGTCTCGACTGGGACGAGGGACCGGACGTCGGAGGGCCGTATGCCCCCTACTGCCAGTCCGAGCGTCGGGAGCTCTACGAAACCGCTCTCGCACGACTCGACGCATCCGGACGCACCTACCGCTGCACCTGTTCGCGCAGGGAGATCGCCGAGGCGGCAAGCGCCCCGCACGCCGAGGAGGACGAGGGGCCCTGCTATCCGGGCTTCTGCCGCCCGGAAGGGGAGGGCGGCACGGACCGCACCGGCAGGCCCGCCGCGGTGCGCTTTCGCGTCCCGGAGAAGGAGGTATCATTCCGGGACCTCCTGCACGGGGAGCAGCGCTTCCAGCCCGCCTCGGAGACGGGGGACTTCGTCATCCGCCGCAAGGACGGTGTGGCGGCCTACCAACTGGCCGTGGTTGTGGACGACGCGGCCATGGAGATCACCCACGTGGTCCGGGGAGCCGATCTACTCTCCTCCACCGCGCGGCAGATCCTCCTCTATGAGGCGCTCCGTCTCCCGATCCCGGCCTTCCTGCACGTCCCGCTCATGCACGGCCGGGACGGGGGTCGCCTTTCCAAGCGGGAGGGGGCGGTGACGCTGAGCGAGGTGAGGGAGGGAGGAGCCTCCCCGAAGGCGGTGGTGGGGTGGCTCGCCGCTTCCTGCGGGCTCGCCTCCGCCGGGGAGCGGACCCGACCGGAGGATCTCGTCGGCCGCTTCGAGGTGGCGAAGCTCCCGCGAGGGCCGACGCGGGTGGATGCGACGCCCTTCGACCTTCCGACCGCCGCCCCTGGATGACGACGACCCGCGGCCCGCGGGCGAAACATTGCACGAACGGGCTTTTCAGCCCCCGATATCGATCTTCATGCGCCGGTTCCTCCTCCTATTGGTCGCCGCCCTGCTCACCGCTCCCGCCGTTGCGGAAGCGCAGATTTCGCCAAAGCATCTGCCAGCCGACCAGGAGCTGCCACGCTTCGCCGTCACTCCCTTCGCGGGTGTCCAGGCTCCCTACATGGCCGCCGGCAGGTTCGGGTTGGTCTTCCCCGATGGGGGCCGGGAGTTCTGGGACGTGACCCAGGTCTTCGAGCCCGCGCTCGCCGCCGGACTCCAGCTGCAGACGCACATCGGAGGACCGTGGGGAGCGCTCGCCTCGATCAGCTACAGCTACGGCGCGGACCAGTCGGTTCGCTACGATGCGTGGGCATTGGACGGCGCGCATACCGGCGATGAGGTCGTCGAGTTCCGGACCGGCGGTCAGGCGCTCTGGATGGGACGTATGGCCGTATATTACCGGCTGCCGGTGCCGGAGCGTGATCTTCGCCTCTACCCGGTGATCGGGACGGTCTCGGCCGGTCCGGCAGTGGTGCGGCAGGAGGGTCGCGACTACCTCGGAACAGGGGAGGGGCTCGCCGACCCGGTCTACAATCTCGCGATCAATGTGGGCGCGGATGCGATCCTTCCCATTGCCGCGCTCCCCGGCGTCTCCCTGTACGCCGGTGCCGAGAACTACCTGACCTTCTGGAATACCGGCGAGTGGGAGCGTCGGGAGGCTGCCTTCTACTGGCCTGGTACGACGGTGCAGTACGACTACAACCCGACCTTCCTGGTCCTCTTCCGGATCGGCTCGACCGTCCGCTTCTGAAGCTGGGAGTCGTTGACCGCCTCCGGGGTCAGCTTCCCTCCGCCTTCCGGCCCAGCTCTTCCGGCGTGAGCCAGCGATCCAGGTTCGCCAGGACATCCACCGCGCGGCTCAACGTGCGGTCCGGATAGCCGAGGGCACGCTTGATCTCCACGTCCCGCTGAATCGGGTTCCTCTCCCGCCACTCCATCTCGAACACCTCCTTCACCCCCAGCTCCCGCGTGAAGTAGATGGCGTTCGACGGCACCGGGAAATCGCTCCCGTAGAGGGTCCGCTCCCAGATCCGGGAATCCTCGGCGAGCGCCGGGAGATGAGCGTACCTGCCGGGGTTGCACATCCCGGAGTTGTCCACCCAGAGGTGGGGGTACTCGTCGAACATGCCCCGCAGCGTCGGAAGCTGGTCCGGCTCCAGGGAAAAGAGGATGCGGGTGCCGGTATGGGCGCAGATCACCGGCACGCCCGCGTCGAGCGGGGCCCGAAGCAGGGTCACGTCGTTCAGGCTCTCGTCGATGGTGGCGAAGGTGCGCTCCCCTCCCATGTGCACGAGCAGGGGGATGCCTGCCTCCGCGAGGAGACGGTAGAAATCGGTGATCTTCGGATGACGGAGGTCGATCCCCTGCGTCATAGGGAGCCACTTGATGAGGACGGCGCCGCCATCCACGCACTCCTCCAGCCGCTCCATGGCATCGGCCCGGAAGGGGTTGACGGAAGGGCCGGGGAGGAGGTGGTCGTTGTCGTGGCAGCTCCGGAAGACCCAGGAGGGCGGAACGATCATCTGCGACCGCTCCTCGTCGAGGGAGCCGTCCGCCCGGTAGACACCGTCGAACCCCAGCGCCACCGCGTAATCGATCTCGGACTCGTCCACGATCTCAGATACCAGATGGACCCAGTCGCTGTCCGCGCTCTCCTCCATCTGCTCCGTCGTGATGCCGTGGATCCGGCGGAGGATCTGGAAGGTGAGCCGCGATTGGAAGGCGGGGGACACCCAGCAGCCGGAATCATCGGTCCCTACCCCGGTCAGGTGGAGGTGCGTGTCGATCCGCGGGGAGGTCGCGGCCGTGGAGCGATCAGGTCCGTCTTCGTTCATGAGGGGGTATGCCGTTCGATCCAATTCACCAACGCCTCCTCTGTCTCGGCCGCAATCGAGGTGGTGCAGTGCGTCCCATCCCGGATTCGGAGCAGCTCGCTGTCCTGCAGGAGCTCGTGGAGGCGCGCCGCGTGCCGAGGCGGGACCACCCGGTCCGACTCTCCGGCGATGAGAAGCGTGGGGCGTGCCACCGCGATTGCGGCACGCGCCAGGTCCAGCTCCCGGAGGAGCTGCCGCACCTCCTCGAGATAGCCGAACGAGCCACTCCCCTTCATGCGGATGGGGAAGGTCGAGCGGCGGAACGGCCCAAAGGCCGGAATCGATCCCAGAAGTCCGTAGTGGCGTCGCGGACGGAGCGCCCGGCGTCCCAGCAACCCCCCCGCTTCGGCGGCAAGGGAGCCGGGACCGAGGTGCAAGCCCAGGGGTGGGCTGATCAGAGCCGCGGAAGCGACCCCCTCACCGGCATCGTCCGCCAGCCCGCGAAGGAGGAGGGCGCCCCCCAGGCTCTCGCCGATCGCGTGGAGGGGTCCCCTCGCGTCGCGTCCGGCGCGCCCCAGCATGTGCGGAACCGCGCGCCGGACCCGCGCGCGGTCGAAGGTGCCGGTGCCCGTCCGGCCGTGCCCGTCCAGATCCGCGGCTCGCAGCTGAAAACCCCGCAGGAGGAGGCGCTTGAAGAGCCCGATCTGCGGAAAGAGCGCCTCGTTTCCGGTCCCGTGGACGAACACCACCCGCCCCCGGGCGGGGCGGGCGGGCGCCATGCAATACTCTGTGGTCCAGGCTCCGTCGTCCCGCTGATAGCGTGTTCGCTGGAAGCGCATGCCACGCTCGATCATCCAGTTCCGAAATGCGCGCTGATAGCGCGTGAGGGCTTCGGCCATGATACCTAACCTCCTGCGGACGTGCGCCCGCGGATGCCGCCGGGGCGGTACATGGTCGTGGGTGGCCGCGTCCGGCGTAAGATCGCTGCATCGCGACGTATCTCCGCACAAAAGATGCGACCCCTTCCAGTGGGTGGAAGAGGTCGCATCGTCATGTCGTACGGCTTTGGCGTGCGGCGGTCTAAACCGGCACCGGGAGGAGCGTGCGGAAGGCGCTTCGCGCCCGGTTCAGCCGGCTCTTCACCGTACCCACCGGAATGCCCATCGCCTCGGCGATCTCCTCGTAGGAGAGGTCGTCCACCTCCCGCATCACGAACGGAACCCGGTGATGCTCCTCGAGTCGGTCGATGGCGGTCCCGATCGCCTCCCGCAACTCGCTGCGGTACGCCTCCCGCTCCGGGCTCGCGTCGGTGGCGGCGAACTCGAGCGGGCGCGAGGGAGAGCCCGACGGGGAGTGCTCGGGCCGGATGTCGGAGAACGACGTCTCCCGACGCCGGGAGCGGTTCCGGAACTCGTTCTTCAGGAGGTTGTTGGCGATGGTGTAGATCCAGGTCGAGAACTTCCGCCCCGGATCGTAGCTCGCACGCGCCCGGTGGATTCGCAGGAAGGTGTCCTGCGTGAGGTCGAGAACCCGCTCCTCCGCATCGAGGCGCTTCCGCAGGAAGCCCTGGATCTGCGGCTCGTACCGTTCTACGAGCAGGCGGAATGCGTCCGCGTTCCCGCTCGTATAGAGCTGGAAAAGCTCCTCGTCGCGAAGATCCTCGATACGCGGGGACTCGCCGGCGGCGTTCCCCTGCGGGTCGAGCACCGGCCTCTCCTGGCTCTGCCGCCGACGGGCGACGGACGGTCGTCGGATGGTCTGCTCCATGGTGGAAAATATAACGAATGGCCCGTCCCCTGTCGAGGACGGAAAGGGCGAACCCGCAACGGGGCAATGAGTTGCAAATTCCGCTACCGGGCGGCCCGGAACCGCCGGTAGAGGAAGAGGAAGAGCACGGAGCCGACCGTCAGCTGCGCATAGAAGGTGAGGAAGCGCCAGCCGGCCGTGGCGATCCCGATGATCTCGCCGGGGAGAAGGGGGCCGAAGACGAAGAAGAAGGACGCTTCCGCCCCACCGGTGGCCCCGGGCGTCGGAATCATGGTCATCAGCGAGAAGACCACCCACTGAAGGAGGAAGAAGAGCACGACGTCCACCCGCGCGCCGAGGAAGGCCGCCAGCGCCGCGATCACCGAATAGCGGGAGATCCACTGGATGGCGGCGAGGCACATGCTCAAGGCGAACCACCCCTTCCCGTTCCGGATGATCCCTTCGTACACGTCCCGCGCATCCCACCAGGCCGCGCGGAGCCGACGCCAGATGCGGATGTGGAACGGCGCCTCCTCGAAGGGATCCTTTTTCGCGGGACCCCTCAGCCGGAGGATGCGGAGGGTGATCCAGGTGAGGACGACCACCACCGCCACGAGGATAAGCGCCGCGGGCAGATTGGCCTGGATCTGCTCCCCGATGCCGCGTAGCAGGGGCATCCGCCAGGCTCCGGTCACCATGATGGCGGCAGGGATGGCGATGGCGAAGAAGATCGCATCCTCCACCGATGCGAGGGTGGTGACCGAGGCCGCCGCCCCCGGGGAGACGCCCCGTTGCATGAGCAGTCCCCACTTGAATACGCCCCCGCCCAACGCCGTAGGGCTGGCCGCCCCTCCGAGCGTGGTTCCCACCACCACGGTGAAGCTTTCCCTCAGGGTGAGGGCATGACCGATGAAGCGGGTCCAGATGGCGAGCCGCAGGGTATGCGTGACCCAGGGGACGAAGGCGAGGACGAGCGCCAGGAGGAGGTAGTGGCGGGGAAACTCGGTAAGGGCGGCGAGCACCTCGCGGTCCGTGGCGAGGAGGGTGAAGACCACATTCCCCAGCACGCCGATCGGCACCACGATCAGCATGATGTGAATGGCCCGTTTCCACAGGAGCTTACGGCGCTCCCCCTCCGGACGGGCCCCGGACGCCGCCTCCGGGGTCGACGTGCTCATGGCTCCGCCGCCGCCTCCACCAGGCGGCGGTACTCCTCCACCAGCGCCCGGTTGATGGCGGCCCAGCTCCGCTCCGCGGCCGTCTCGCGCGCCGCGCTCCCCATGCGCGCGCGTCGAGCCTCGTCGTGCAGAAGCTCTCCGACCGCACCGGCAAGATTCTCCGGATGGTTGGCCGGGGTGACGCGGCCCGTCCGACTGTCCTCGACGAGATCCATCACCCCGCCCCGATCGACGACCACCGGCGGCGTCCCCGAAGCCATTGCCTCGAGCACCACATTTCCGAAGGTCTCGGTGGTGGAGGGAAAGACGAAGATATCCGCGGAGGCGTACCAGGCCGCGAGCTCGGTCCCCTCGAGGTGACCGGCGAAGCAGGCGTTCGGGAGCCGGCTCTCCAGCTCCCCGCGCATCGGTCCGTCCCCCACCAGTGCCAGCCGGAAGGGGTCGCCGCGCCGGCGGAGGATCTCGGACATGACCACCAGGTCATCGAGATCCTTCTCCCGGACGAGCCTGCCGCCGAAGAGAACGATCGGCCCCTCCCCGGGGATCCCCTTCCGTAGCGCCTCCGAGCGCCGCCCCGGGTTGAAGCGAACCGGGTCGATACCGCGCGACCAGAGGCGCACACCCCGGATGCCGTTCCGGTCGAGCTCGTGAATCATCGCGCGGGAGGGGGCGAAAACCGCGTCGCACCGCCCGTAGAAGTGTCGCAGGATCCGCCACCCGGCGGCCTCCAGCGGCCGGACCCGGTAGTAACGGAAGTAGGAGACGAAATGGGTGTGGAAGCTGGCCACGGCCGGAATGCCGCGGCGGTGCGCGGCGGTAACGGCCCGGTAGGCGAGCGGCGTTGGACTCACCGTGTGCACGAGATCGGCTCGGAAGTCGTCCAGCGCGCGCCCCACTCCGAAGGTGGGCAACGCGACCCGGTAGTCCGGATAGAGGGGGAAGCGGACGTACGGGACCTTTCGGACCCGGTCGGCCCAAGGCACCTCGGGGCCCGGAACAAAGGGGGAGAATACGCGGAAGTCGATCCCCTCGTCGACCAGCGTGTCGAAGAGCCGCGCCAGGGTGAGGGACACGCCGTCGACGTGGGGCAGGAGGCTCTCCGTGAAGTAGGCGATCCTCACGGGATTTGGGCAAGGCGCCGGGCCACGGTCATGGGGCGCGGTCTGGCACGAAGATCATCCCAGCGGGCGCAGGTAGATCCGGTACCGCTTGTTCACGTAAGCGCCCATCTTCTCGAGGGCCAGGTTCATCTCCCGGTTGTCCTCGAGTATCCACGACGCCTCGCCGTGATACCCCTTCTCCCCCTCGCCGACCAGCCAGGTCCGCAGGTAGAGCAGGGGCCCGAGCGCGCGGTGGCGATGCTCGGCGCGGATGCCGAGGGTGAGGATGCGAACCCGCCAGACCCTGCGGCGGTGCCAGAGGAAGCGGAGGAAGCCGAAGGGAAAGAGGCGCCCATTGAGCGGCTTGAAGGCCACGTTCAGATCGGGGAGCGCCAGGGAGAACCCCGCCGGCTCGCCCTCGACCTCGGCGATCAGGCAGAGGTCCGGGTCGTAGACGGGCTTCATCTCCCGCGCCATGAAATCGAACTCTTCGTCGGTCATCGGCACGAACCCCCAGTTCTCCTCCCACGCCGCATTGTAGATGTCCTTGATGATGCCGACATCGCGCTCGAAATGCTTCGGGTCGATCGGGCGCACGGTCGCCTTCTCGCGGCGGGCGAGCCGCTCGACGCCGCGCACCAGCCGCTCCGGGGCGGGCGCGCGGTCGAGCGCGTAGGCGAGCAGGTCCTTCTCCTTCCGGTAGCCGGCGCCCTCGATCAGCGTGCCGTAGTACGGGGGGTTGTAGGGCATCATTATGGCCGGCTCCTTTCCGAAGCCATCGACCAGGAGGCCACACTCCTCGTTGGTGGAGAAGTTCATCGGCCCCCGGACCTGCTCCATTCCCCGCTCACGCAGCCAGCCTTCCGCCGCCTCGAAGAGCGCACGAGCGGTCACTGCAACGTTCTCGCATTCGAAGAATCCGAAGAATCCGGTTCGCTCGTCGTGGAACTCGTTGTGACGGTGGTTGACGATGGCAGCGATGCGCCCCACCGGGCGCCCCTCCCGCTCGGCCAGGAGGTATGCCACTTCCGCGTGCCTGTGGAAGGGATGCTTCTCGCGGTCGAGGAGGGTGCGGAGCTGGAGGCGGAGCGGGGGCACCCAGGCGGGATCGCCCGCGTTCATCTCCCACGCCAGGTCGATGAACGGCTTGAGGGAGCGACCGGGCGGGATCTCGCGGACGGTGACGGTCAAGGGGCGATGTGGAGAGCGGGGACTCGAGCGGCCCCTGGGAGGCCGCGGGCACGGCGGAACGGCTTCGTCAGATGATGCCGCGCGCCCGCCCCACCTTGCCGAAGGCGTCCAGCACCTCGTCCAGATGGTCACGGGTATGCGTCGCCATGACCGAGGTCCGCAGCCGGCACGAGTGGTCGGGGACCGCCGGCGGAAGCACCGGATTCGTGAAGACACCCACATCGAAGAGGCCGCGCCAGAAGCCGAGGGTGGGCATCATCTCCCCGATCACGACCGGGATGATCGGCGTCTCCGAGGTGACCGTGTCGTACCCGAGCGACTGGAGCCCGGAGCGAAGATAGTCGGCGTTCTCCCAGAGTCGAACGCGGCGCTCCGGCTCCCGCTCCATGACGTCGAGGCAGGCGAGGACGGTGGCCACGGCGGACGGCGGCATGCTCGCGCTGAAGATGAGCGAGCGAGCGTGGTGCTTGAGGAAGTGAATGACTTCGGTCGGGCCCCCGAGCGCGCCGCCGATCGAAGCGAACGACTTGGAGAAGGTGGCCATGGAGAGGTCGACGCGCTCCTCGAGGCCGAAGTGCTGCGCGGTTCCGCCCCCCCGCTCGCCGATCACCCCCACGGCATGCGCATCGTCGACCAGCAGCCGGGCCCCGTACTCCTCGACGATGGGAACGATGCTGGGCAGGTCCACGATGTTCCCCTCCATGGAGAAGACGCCGTCGGTCACGACCAGCACGCCGCCGGGCGCTTCCGCGTGCCGTTCGAGCGCCCTGCGCATTCCCTCGACGTCGCCGTGCGGGTAGCGAACCATCTGCCCCGCCGACAGCAAACCGCCGTCGACGAGGGAGGCATGATTGAGGCGGTCCTGGATGACCACGCCGCCGCGCCCCACGAGGGTAGAGATGGCACCGAGGTTCGTCTGGTAGCCGGTGCTGAAGACGAGCGACGATTCATGACCCATGAAGGCGGCGAGCCGCGTCTCGAGCTCCTCGTGGAGGTCGAGCGTCCCATTGAGGAAGCGGCTCCCCGTGCACCCGGTCCCGTAGCGGTCCAGGGCGGCCTTGGCGCGCTCGAGAACGTACGGGTGGTGGGTGAGTCCGAGGTAGTTGTTCGACCCGACCATTACCTTCCGCTCCCCGCGGATGGTGACCTCGGTGTCGGCGCTCGCCTCGATGGCCTGGAAGTAGGGGTAGACCCCCGCTTCCATCACGTCGCGAGCCGCACGGAACCTCTTGCACTTGTCGAATACGTCCATGGAGGCACGCACCTGCTGGTCAAGCGCTTCCATATCTAACCTCTCCAGCTCTCGGCGGGAGCACGGATTGGCGACCCGGTCATGACCGGGTCGCTCCACGGACCGATGAGGTGCGGAACGGGAATGACCCCGAACCCTTCGTGTAGAGCCGTCACAACCATCCCTGGCATCGGTACCATTCCACGGTCTGCCTCATCGCGCGTTCGAGTGGGGTGGTGTCGGACGATGGCAGGAGCCATTCGCCTCCGGCGAGTTCGCACACCCACCCTTCGGCCAGCATCTCCTCCGCCTTCTCACGGCTGAAGGTGGCGGTCATCCCCATTGCCGCGGCCGCCCCTTCGGTCAACCGGGCCGCGACTCGCAACGCGGCCGCCGGCAGCGGAACCGGCAGGTACCGCCTCCGTCCCAGCGCGTCGGCCATAACCTCGACCACCTCCGGCCAGCGGTGCACACGAGGGTGGGACACCGCATACGTCCCTTCCGGTCCCTCGGCCGCCCGGGAGAGCGCCCCGGCAAGGTCGGGTGCGTATGCCAGGTGGAGCCGCTCTCCGCCCCCCTTCGGCATCGGGGCGATCCCGTGCCGGACCATGCGGAAGTACGGGAGCAGCGCACGATCACCCGGCCCGAAGACCGCCGGCGCTCGCAGCGTGATCACGCCGGTCCCCTCCGGCATTCCCCGTTCCAGCGCCTCCTCCCCGTCGAGCTTGCTCCGCCCGTACGCCGTAAGGGGCATCGGGGGATCGTCCGACCGCCGGGGTCGACCCTCCGGTGCGGGACCGCACGCTGCGTACGAGCTGAGGTGGATGATTCGGCGCGGGGGGGTCGCGGCGCCCGCCACCGCCGCGGCCAGCAGCCGGGAGCCGTCGACATTGGCGCGCCGGAAGCCGGCCTCGCTCCGCGCGAAGGTGACCGCGGCCAGATGGAAGACCACATCCACGCCCCGAACCGCCTCGGCCAGAGAGGCCGGATCGAGCAGCCCGCCCTCCACCCGCTCGGCACCGATCCGGTCGAGCGTGCCGGTGTCCGAGGTCCTGCGCACGAGGGCGCGGATCTCCCACCCCTCCTCGTGGAGCCGCTCCACCAGGTGGCTGCCGACGAACCCCGTCGCCCCGGTCACCAACGCTCGTCTCCCCATGAATTAGGCTACGAAGATGCGGAAGCGCGATCGAAATGGCAACGGGCCGCAGAACGGGCGAAGATTTCCTGCCGCGGCGCTGGCCGCTTCGTCACTGGCCCGGGGGTTGCTCCATCCCTGTCGCCGCCCGGGCAAACCCTTAGATTCCGCCCGGCCGAATCCGAGCCCGTCCGCACGGCTGCGCCCCGACCCGACACACCCCCGAGATGTCGACGCCCACCGCTCCCATGGACCTGGTCGAGAAACTCTGCTTGCGCCTGCGCGAGAGCTACCGAGGGAACGATCAGGCCCTCCTCTGCGACTTCGCCCGCCTCTTCTATCAGAGAGCGCCGCGACACATGCTGGAGAATCGCGACTCGGAAACGCTCGAGCGGCTCACCGAAGGGGCGTTCCGCTTCCTGATGAGATCCCACCGGGACGAGGTCAACGTCGAGGTCCTGAATCCGAGCGAGGAGGGGTGGGATGCGCCGGTGACGGTCATCCGCGCCGCGGTCGGGGACCGGCCGTTCATCGTCGATACCATCCGCGAGTTCCTGAGCGCGGAGAACATCCCCATCGAGCAGTACGTCTACCCGGTCCTGCACGTGGAGCGGGACAAGGAGGAGATCCGCAGCATCACCGCTCCGGACGGAATCTCTCAGGAGGCGCTGGTTCACTGCGAGATCCGGCCCGTCGCCGATCCGGCGCGCCGCACGGAGATCGGGCGGGCCATCCGGACGCGGCTCTGCGACGTGGTCGCCGCCACCGATGACTTCGACCGGATGCTCGGGGAGCTGGATCGGACGATGGAGATCGTCGAGCGGGAGCACGACCGGTACGAGGAGCGGGACGGGAACGTCCAGGAGATGCTCGACTTCATGGCCTGGCTGAAGGACGAGAACTTCGTCTTCCTGGGATTTCGGGGGTACGAGATCCGGGAGGAGGAGGGAACGGGAGAGGCCGTCGTGCGTGTCGATCCCGGCTCGGGGCTCGGGATCCTGCGGGAGGAATCGACCTCCGCGTATGCCGAGGGGGAGCCGATCTCGCGCGTGACGCCCTGGCTCCGCGAGCGGATCCTGTCCGGGCCGGCGCTGATCATCAGCAAGACCAACGCGGAATCGACCGTCCACCGACGGGCGCGTATGGACTACGTCGGCCTCAAGCGGCTCGACGCGGCCGGCAACATCAACGGGGAGCGCCGCTTCCTAGGGCTCTTCACCTCGAAGGCCTATCAGGAGAACGCCGAGAGCATTCCCATCCTCCGGCTCAAGCTGCGGGAAATCCTGCGCACCTCGGGAGCCCCTCCCGGGTCGCACGACTACAAGGAGATCATCACGATCTTCAACACCATGCCGAAGGAGGATCTCTTCCAGGCATCGGTCGCCGAGCTCCACAGGGAGATCCGCGAGGTCGTCTCCCTCCTTTTCTCGGACGAGGTCCGGGTCTCGATCCGCCCCGACCCGCTGGAGCGCGGCGCCAACGTCATGGTGATCCTCCCGCGCGGGAAGTTCAGCGGGGAGGTGCGGCACCGGATTCAGGACGTGCTCATCGATCGCTTCCGCGGCACGCTGCTCAACTACCACCTGGCGATGAGCGCGGGTGATCAGGCTCGCCTCCACTTCTACCTCTCCGCGGACACCTCCGCGGTCGAGGCGGTGAATTCGGGAGATCTCGAGCGCGAGATCCGGCGCCTCATCCGCTCCTGGGAGGACCGGCTGGAGGACGAGCTCGGCGGCGCGATGCCGGCCACCGAGGCCGAGCGCCTCGTCCGCAGGTACGGCTCCGGGTTCAACGAGGAGTATCGGGCCGCCTTCCTCCCGGCCATCGCCGCGCGCGACATCGCGCAGCTGGAGCGGATGCAGCGCGAGGACGAGGTTGTGGCCATCGACTTCCGGCCCCCGGCCGGTCGCGGGCGCGCGGAGCAGTTCGCCAACTTGACGGTGCTCAAGCTCTACCTGTGCGGGGAGCGACTGGTCCTCTCGGACTTCATGCCGATCCTGGAAAACCTGGGGCTGCGCGTCATCGAGGTGACGCCCTTCCCGGTCGGCGGCGGAAACGTGCCCGAGTTCATGATGTACGCCTTCGCGGTGCAGGATCCTGAGGGCGGAGCCCTTCCCCCCGAGCGCGCAGAGATTCTCGCGGAGACCATACTGGCCGTCCGGTCGGGCGAGGCCACCAACGATGCGCTCAACACCCTTTCCCTCCTCGAGGGGCTGCGCTGGCGCGAGGTCGACATCCTCCGAACCTACGCCAACTACACGTTCCAGATCCGGGCCGTCCCGAGCCGTGCCTCGATGACCCGGGCGCTCCTCGGCTACCCGGGTATCTCCCGGCTCCTGGTGGAGCTCTTCCACGCCCGCTTCGATCCGGCCCGTTCGGGGAAGGACACCGGGGGGCTGTCCAGCGAGTTGGTGCAGGAGGGGATCCACTACGCCATGGACGATGTGTCGGCGCTAGGGGACGACCGTGCGCTCCGGCGGATGTTCGGGCTGATCAACGCGACGCTGCGAACGAACTACTTCGCCTGCGGCGGGGCCGACCCCCATCGAAGAAGCGGCGGCGTACCCTACATCTCCATCAAGGTCCGGCCGGGGAAGATCGAGGAGCTGCAACGGGACCGTCTCTTTGCCGAGGTCTTCGTCTTCTCCTCGCGGATGGAGGGGATTCACCTGCGCGGCGCCCCGGTCTCGCGCGGGGGCATCCGCTGGTCCGACCGCCAGGACGACTATCGCACGGAGGTGCTCGGTCTGACGCTCACCCAGGTAGTGAAGAACGCGGTGATCGTTCCGGGCGGCTCCAAGGGCGGGTTCGTCACCAAGCGGTTCTTCGAGGACCGCGACGCCATGGGCGGGGAGGCGGCCGAGCAGTACCGCACCCTCATCCGCGGGCTCCTCGACCTCACCGACAACATCGTGCAGGGACGAGTCGTTCATCCGGAGGGGGTCGTCCGCTACGACGAGGACGATCCCTATCTGGTGGTAGCCGCCGACAAAGGGACGGCTCACCTCTCGGACACGGCCAACGCCGTGGCCGAGGAGTACGACTTCTGGCTGGGCGACGCCTTCGCCTCGGGCGGTTCGTACGGCTACGACCACAAGAAAGAAGGGATCACCGCCCGTGGCGCCTGGGAGTGCGTCCGGCGCCACTTCCGGGAGATGGGGAAGGACATCCAGAAGGAGCCCTTCACCGTGATCGGGATCGGCGACATGAGCGGGGACGTCTTCGGCAACGGGATGCTCCTCTCCCGGCAGATACGCCTCGTAGCCGCCTTCGACCACCGCCACGTCTTCATCGACCCGGACCCGGACCCGGCCGTCGGCTACGAGGAGCGGGAGCGCCTCTTCCATCTCCCTCGCTCCTCCTGGGCCGACTACGACGAGAGCAAGCTCTCGAAGGGCGGAATGATCATTCCGCGGGTCTCCAAGGAGATCTCCCTGACCGAGGAGGCGCGCTCCGCCCTCGGCGTCACCTCCGACGGCAAGCTGGACGGGGAAGGGCTCGTCCAGGCCATCCTCCGGGCTCCGGCAGAGCTCCTCTGGAACGGCGGGATCGGCACCTACGTCAAGTCGTCCGCGGAGACCCACGCCGCCGCCGGGGACAGCGCGAACGATCCGGTCCGGATCGATGCCGGGGAGCTCCGCTGCCAGGTTCTTGGCGAGGGGGGGAATCTCGGCCTCACCCAGCGGGCGCGCATCGAGTACGCCCTGCAGGGCGGGCGGATCAACACCGACGCGCTGGACAACTCCGCCGGGGTCGACATGTCCGACCACGAGGTCAACCTCAAGATCCTGCTCGGTGGGATGGTGGCGGACGGGGAGATGGATCTGGAGCGCCGTAACGACCTCCTGGGGGAGATGACGGACCGGGTGAACGCCCTGGTGCTCCGCAACAACCAGGAGCAGTCTTTGGCGGTCTCGCTCGACGAGACACGCAGCCGTGAGGATCTGTGGGACTTCGCGGCGCTCCTCCTTTCCCTCGAGGAAGAGGGCCTTCTGAAGCGCGGGAGCGACGGGCTCCCCACGACCGAGACTTTCCAGGAGCGGGCCGAGGCGCGGCTGGGACTTACCCGTCCGGTCCTCTCCACCCTCCTGGCATACGCGAAGATCCACGCGAAGACGCGGCTCCTGGCCTCGCCGCTCCCCGACGACCCGGCTACCCATGCCTACCTCTTCGGGTATTTCCCCGGGCCCGCGGTGGAAGCCGCCGGCGGTGAGCGCCTCCTGGGACACCGCCTGCACCGGGAGATCATCACCACCGAGCTCACCAACGAGCTGGTCAACCTGATGGGCGCCGCCTTCCTCCACCGCATGGCGCGCGACTCGGGCCGCGACATCTACGATGTGGTGCGCGCCTGGCTGATCGCGAACCGGCTGGCCGGAGCAGCGGAGATGCGTGCCGACCTCAACCGGGCGGAGGGAAGCTTTCCGGCGGAGACGATCTACCGCTGGCTCTTCGGCCTCGCCCGTGTGCTGGAGCACACCACCCATTGGACGCTGGCCAATGTGGCGCCGGACGCCCCGGCCGAGGCGGTCATCGAGCAGAACAAGGACGGGCTGGCCCGGCTCCGCGCGGAATTCGCGGGTGTGGTGGCGGGCGAGGACAAGCAGGTCTTCCACGACCGGCTCGACGAGCTGCACCGGCTCGGCCTCGAGCGGGAGACTGCGGAGCGGATCATTACCCTGCGCTTCCTTCCCCAGCTCCTGGAGATCCTGCGCATTGCAAATGAGCGCAAATCGGATCCGGCGGATGCCGCCCGCGCCTACTACCAGGTGTCGCACGCCTTCGGCTGCGCCGCCCTGCAGCGCAAGATCCGGGAGCGTACCGGGGACGACCGGTGGGAGAAGCGGCACGCGCAGGAGCTGATCGAGGATGTGGGCCGCGCCCACCGCTCCCTCGCCCGCTCCGCGCTGACCGCGACGCCGCAGGCGGGCGACATCGACCGTGCCCTCGTGGACCTGGAGACGGAGCGGGCGCGGGAGGTCGGCGCCTACCGCGAGCTCGTCGCGGAGATCGGAGGCGAGGATCGGGTGCCGCTCGCCGGATTCGCCGTGGCGGTCCGGGCTCTCGATCAGGTGGCATCTCCCCGGCATCGATGACGGCAGGCAAGGCGGCCGAGTCGCGGATCCGGGAGCTGACCGCCGAGGTCCGGCACCACGACTATCGGTACTACGTCCTCGACCGGCCCGAGATCTCGGACGAGGCGTACGACGCCCTCTTCCGGGAGCTGCGGGAGCTGGAGGAGCGGCATCCCGAGCTCCGCCTCCCGGACTCGCCCACCCAGCGGGTGGGCGCTCCCCCGCTCGACCGCTTCCCCACGGTGGAGCACGCAGCGCGGATGTACAGCCTCGACTCGGACGCACGGGAGGAGGGGCTGCGCCGGTTCGACGAGCGAGTGCGGCGCGGACTCGGCCCGGATGCGGAGGTCACCTACGTGCTCGAGCCCAAGCTGGACGGGGCTTCGGTCGAGCTGGTTTACGAGGACGGCCTTCTCGTGCGCGCCTCGACGCGCGGAGACGGAACGCGGGGCGAGGGTATCACCGAGAACGTCCGCACCATCCGCTCGGTGCCCCTGCGGCTGCGGAACGACGCCGCGGACCTCCCGCGGCTTCTTGCCGTCCGCGGCGAGGTGATCATGCACATGGACGCCTTCGACCGCCTGAACGAGCGCCTCCTCGAATCGGGGAGGGAGCCGTTCGCCAACCCACGCAACGCCGCCGCGGGCTCACTCCGGCAGCTCGACCCGACCATCACCGCCTCCCGTCCGCTCCACCTCTTCGCGTACGACGTCCTCGCCGCCGAGGGGGTCGAATTTTCGCACCACCAGGAGGTCCTGCAGCGGCTGGAGGGGTGGGGTCTCTCGGTCAACGTGCAAATGCGCACCGCCACCGGCGTCGAGGAGATCACGGCCTACCACACCGAGCTTGTGGAGGGAAGGGACGACCTCGGCTACGAGATCGACGGGCTGGTGATCAAGCTCGACGACCTCGCCGGTCGCGAGAAGCTCGGCGCCACCTCCCGGCACCCCCGCTGGGCATTCGCCTACAAGTTTCCCCCGCGCCGCGAGATCACCCGGGTGCTGAGCATCCTTCCCAGCGTGGGACGCACCGGGAAGATCACCCCCGTGGCCATCATGCGCCCGGTAGAGCTGGGTGGTGTGACCGTGAGCCGCGCCACGCTCCACAACCGGGAGGAGGTCGCGCGCAAAGACATCCGCGAGGGGGACCGGGTCCGGGTGCAGCGGGCCGGGGACGTGATCCCGCAGGTTGTGGAGCGGATCGACGAGGCCGGCCGGGAGCGGGGCGATCCCTTTTGCATGCCCGACCACTGCCCCTCCTGTGGAACCGAGCTGATCGAGCGCGGACCCTTCAGCGTCTGCCCCAACGCCTTCGAATGTCCGGCCCAGCTCGTGGGACGCCTCACCCACTTCGGATCGCGGGACGCGCTGGACATCGAGGGGCTGGGGGAGGAGACGGCCCGGCTCCTGGTGGGGGAGGGGCTGGTCCGCGCCCTTCCCGACCTCTTCCGCGTCCGGGCCGAGGAGCTCGTCCCGTACGAGGGATTCGGTCCGCTCTCGGCGGAAAAGCTGGTGGATGGGATCGAGCGCGGCGGAAAGGCCGAGCTCCATCGCTTCATCTACGCCATCGGGATCCCCGAGGTCGGCACCGCCGTCGCCCGCGCGCTCGCCGACCACTTCGGAACGATCGAATCCCTCCGGGAGGCGGATGCGGAAGACCTCCAGGCGGTGGAAGGCATCGGCCCCAAGATGGCCGAGATGATCCGCGCCTTCTTCGAGGAGCCCCGCAATTCCCGGCTCCTCGACGAGCTGCTGGACGGCCCTATCCGGCTCAGGAGTCCGACCAAAACCGCGCATGAGGCCGGCGCGTGGAGCGGAAAGACTGTGGTCTTCACCGGGTCGATGTCCGACCTCACCCGTCGGGAGGCCAAGGAGAGGGCCGAGGCGCTGGGTGCGCGCGTCACCTCCTCGGTGAGTCGGGAAACGGATCTCCTCGTGGCGGGTGAAGGCGCCGGGTCTAAGCTGGACCGAGCGCGCGCGCTGGAGGTGGAGGTGTGGTCCGAGGAGGATTATCGTAGCTTCCTCGATCGTAGCGCGGACGGCGGGTAGACGATCCTCCCGATCTCATCGAGAAAATCCACAGGATACCCTGACATGGCCCAGACACCTTCGACCATGCTGCCGCTCGGCACGCACGCCCCGGACTTCTCCCTGAAGGAGCTGGGCGGGCAACCGGTGACCCTCCGCTCGTTCGCGGACGCCCCCGCGCTCCTCGTGATGTTCATCTGCAACCACTGCCCGTTCGTGAAGCATGTGCGCGACGAGCTGGCCCGGCTGGGTCGGGATTATCAGGCCCGGGGCGTGGGCGTTGTGGCCATCAGCGCCAATGACGCGGAGCAGAAGCCGGAGGACAGCCCCGAGCGGATGCGCGAGGAGGCCCGCGCCGCGGGGTATACCTTCCCCTACCTCCACGACGAGACGCAGGAGGTGGCAAAGGCGTACCGGGCCGCCTGCACCCCGGACTTCTTTCTCTTCGACGGCGATCGGAAGCTGGTCTACCGGGGACAGCTCGACGGATCCCGCCCCGGCAACGACGTTCCGGTGACCGGCGTGGATCTGCGAACGGCGCTGGACGCGGTCCTCGCGGGTGAGGAGGTACCCCGCAACCAGACGCCCAGCATCGGCTGCAACATCAAGTGGCGACCGGGAAACGAGCCCGACTACGCCGGGTAGTTACCGGAAACAGCGACCCCGACCTCAGGCACGTGGCACGCACGACACGCACACCTCCCTCCGGAAGGAGGCGGCGCGACCGCAAGGCGGACGCGCCCACCGGCAAGGAGATCAAGAGCGCATCCCTGGAGTGGATCAAGACCTTCGCCATCGCGGTGGTGGTCGTCCTCTTCCTGCGCACCTTCCTCATTGCGGCCTTCTCGATTCCCTCGGGAAGCATGGAGGACACCCTCCTCGTGGGCGACTATCTGATGGCCAACAAGGCCGTCTACGGCGCCCGCATTCCCGTGCTGGGTGTGCGCACACCCGCCTTTCGTGAGCCGCGGCGCGGGGAGATCGTCGTCTTCCGGCCCGAGTACAACGATCCCGTCTTCGATGTGGTGAAGCGAATCGTTGCCGTGGAGGGCGACACCGTCGCCATGCGTGATGCAGCGCTCTATCTGAACGGAGAGCGGCAGGACGAGCCTTATGTGAGGATCACGGGCCTCCCCGACGCCCCGCTCGCACGCTCCGGTCCCTTCGGCTACCGCTGGCATCACAACCACCTTCCGAACGATGTGGACTCGGCCGCCTACAGCGCCACCCGCGACAGCTGGGGCCCGCTCGTCGTTCCGGAGGGGCACTATATGATGCTGGGAGACAACCGCCAGGAGTCGCTCGATTCGCGCATGGCCGGCTTCATTCCCCGGGAGGTGATCACGGGGCGGCCGATGTTCCTCTACTACTCCATCGACCGGACCAGACCCCGGCCCTTTCCCCGAATGCTGACCGCCGCACGCTGGAACCGCATCGGGCAGTCCATCGAGTAACAGGATCGGCACATCCCGTATCCGCAGGGAGCCGACCGCCCGGAGACTTCCATGAAATTCGTTACCGCTCAGCTGAGCTACTTCTTCAGGCTTCCAGAGGCCCAACGCAACCTCCGGACGCTGGCGAAGCTCATCGGCGTGCTCGTGGTCTTGACAGCCGTCTACACCGGCATCTTCCTCCTTCTCTCCGCCTGGGAGGGACAGGAGCACTCCATCGTCTCGGCTTTCTACTGGGTCGTCGTCACGATGACGACGCTGGGCTTCGGAGACATCACCCTCGAAAGCGATCCGGGGCGCCTGTTCTCGGTCTTGGTGATCACCTCAGGCGTCCTCTTCCTGCTGGTGATCCTTCCCTTCACCTTCATCCAGTTCTTCTACGCGCCCTGGCTGGAAGCCCAGCGTCATTCCCGTGCGCCCCGGCAGCTTTCCGAGAGCGCAAGGAATCACGTGATTCTCGCCTACTACGACCCGGTGGCCATCACCCTCATCGACCAGCTGAAATCGTACGGACGGGAGTACGTGGTCATCGAGCCGGAGCTGCAGCGGGCCGTCGAGTTCAACGACAACGGCATCCGCGCCATGGTGGGGGATCCCCAGGACCTGGATACCTTCCGGCGCGCCCGTGCCGATCAGGCTGCGCTCGTGGTGGCCAACGGGGACGATTATCAGAACACCAACATCGCCTTCTCGGTGCGGGAGCTTAGCGAATCGGTGAACATCGTCGCCAAGGTCCGCGACCCGGATTCGATCGATGTGCTCGAGCTGGCGGGCGCCACGCATCTCATCCAGCTCGCCGAGATGCTCGGCCGCTCCCTGGCGCGCCGGACGCTGGGCGGCGAGGTGCGCGCCAACGTGATCGGCCAGTTCGGGGATCTCCTGATCGCCGAGGCTCCGGCGGCCGGAACCCCGCTCCAGGGCAAGACCCTGATCGAGATGCGGATCCGCGAGGTGACCGGCGTGAACGTCGTGGGTCTCTGGGAGCGAGGCCAGTTCCAGATCCCCGGACCGGAGACCGTGATCCACCCGACCACCGTCCTCGTGCTCGCCGGCACGGCCGAGGAGTTCGACCGCTTCGACGAGCTCTTCTGCATCTACAACGTCTCGGATGCGCCGGTGCTCATCCTCGGCGGAGGCCGCGTGGGCCGCGCGGCTGCCAAAACTCTCGAGGAGCGCGAGATCGACTACCGGATCGTGGAGAAGAATCCGGATCGGGTACGGGATCCCGCCCGCTACATCATCGGGTCCGCCGCCGAGCTCGCCATCCTCGAGGAGGCGGGCATCCAGGAGGCGCCGAGCACCATCGTCACCACCAACGACGATGCCACCAATACCTACCTGACCATCTACTGCCGGCGGCTCCGGCCGGACATGCAGATCATCGCGCGCACGACGCTGGAGCGGAACGTGAGCACCCTCCACCGCGCCGGGGCGGACTTCGTGATGTCGTACGCCTCCATGGGGGCCAACGCGGTCTTCAACGTCCTGGAGCGGGACGACGTGGTGATGCTGGCGGAGGGGCTCGACGTCTTCCGCTATCCCGTTCCCCCCAAGCTCGCCGGGACGACCCTCGTCGAGAGCAACATTCGCGAGCGGACCGGGTGTAGCGTGGTGGCGGTGGAGAGCGACGGGATCATGCAACCGAGCCCGGATCCCGCGGCACCGCTCCCCGAGGAGGGCGTTCTAATCCTGATCGGGACGACCGAAGGGGAGCGGCAGTTCGTGAAGACCTTCACCTCCTGATCAGCCGGACTCGGCCGCCTGCGCCTCGGCCTCCATCTCCTCCACCCGCCCCTTACGCGCCACCGCGATCCACTTCCGGCGCACACCCGGGGACCGGAGGAGATCGACGAGCGTGGGGTCGAACTGTTCGCCTGCGCCCGTACAGATCTCGCGGATGGCCTCCCCGACCGCCCCACCGTCCCGGTAGACCCGGCGCTGGGTCATGGCGTCGAAGGCATCGGCCAGCGCGATCATGCGCGCAGCTTCCGGGATCTCCTCGCCGTGCAGCCCCTGCGGGTATCCCCGGCCGTCCCAGCGTTCGTGGTGCGAGGCCACGATCCGTGTGAGCCCGGGATGCGCCCACTCCAGCGGGGCCAGGAGATGGGCGGTCCGGTATGGGTGATGCTCGATCCGGGCGCGCTCCTCGCGGTCGAGTGCCGCGCGGCCGTGCACGATGTCATAGAATTCCTCATCCACCTTCCCCATGTCGTGGAGGAGGGAGGCGATACGGAGGGTCCGCCGCTTCTTCTGGCCGAGGCCCGCCTCCGCGGCCAGGACTCCGGTAAGCTCCGCCACTCGGCGGGAGTGTCTTTCCGTGGCGGCATCGCCGGCGCTCAGGACGTGCAGGAGGACCTCGGTGAAGCTCCGGTGCAGGCGCGCGTCCCGCCGCCTTCGGCGGCGGGAGGAGCGAAGCCAGAGGATGCCGCCGATGGTGGTGGCAGCGGAGACGAGCTTCCTGCGCAGTGTTTCGGTCTTCATGTCTTCGAGCGCGTCTGGTGCGCAGTCTGCTTCCGGGAGCGCCTCCGAGGCGCGGACTCGTCCTCCGCTCTGCACGTTTCCCGCCTCGCATCGCGGCGCCGCACGAAGGAGAGCGCGCTTCCGGGCCTGTCCCTTGCACCTCGTGGCGCACGGCATTTCCCTCACGTTCCCAACGGACCGATCCGCCGACGAGCTCCGTGGTACGCATACTCCACATCGCCGACGTCCACCTCAATGCCTCGTTCTCGAGCTTCGGGGCCTTGGCCGAAGCCCGCCGGGACGAGCAGCTGGCACGGTTCCAGGATCTTCCCCGCGCGGCGCGGCAGGAGAAGATCGATGCCGTCGTGGTGGCCGGGGATCTCTTCGACGGCCCCGGCACCCCCGCTCATATCGGAGCAGCCGTCCGGGAGGTGTTCCGGAGGATCGACGAGGCGGGTATCCCCGTCTTCGTGGTGCCGGGCAACCACGACGCCCTCTTCATCCCCGGGAGCCCCTACCGTGACGGCATGGGCGCGGCCCATCTCTTCCGGGACCCCGCCTTCGGCACACCGGTTCGGGTGGAGGGAGATGGGGCTCCGCTCTTCGTCTACGGGCTCGCGCACGACCCGGCGCGGGTGCCGGATCCGCTCGGCACCTTCAGACGCGCGGAGGCCGAAGGCGTGCACCTCGTCCTCCTGCACGGCTCGGTGCCGGACGCGCCGCACTGGAAGGGCTCTCCCAATGCGCTCTCGCTTCCGCAGGAGGCGCTGGCGGCCATCGATGCCGACTACCTCGCCCTCGGTGATTACCACCGGTTTCGCGGGCCCGATGCCTTCGACGGAGCTCCCGCCTGCTATGCAGGGTCGTTCGCGGCGCTCGATCTGACCGAGACGGGGGCGCGCGGATACCTGATGGTCGATCTCGCGCCGGGTGAGCCGCCCGCGATCCGCCATCTGGACGCCGGCGTCACGCCGGTTTTCGACGTGGGAACGGTGGATGTGAGCGGGTGCGCCGACGACCTCGCCGTGGCGGCGCGGGTCGCGGACTCCACCCCCGACGGTGCCATTCCGGTGGTGAGGCTGGTGGGGGAGCCGGCCTTCCCGCTCGACATCGGCCTGGTAGAGACCGAGCTGTGCGCCCGCTTCGGGCATGCCGGAGTCCGCGATGAGAGCCGTTACTTCTCCTCTGCGCGCATCGAGGAGCTCGCCGAAGGGGATACCGTGGTGGGGCACACCGTTCGCCTCGGGCGGGCGCGGATCGCCGAAACCGCCGGGGAGGTGGAGAGACGTGCGGCAGAGCAGGCGCTCCGCATTGCGGTGCGGGCGCTCCAGGTCCGGTGAAGACCGAAATCGCTCCGACTGCCGAGATGGCCGGCCCGGTGCACGCCGCGCGCTTCCTGGCGCTCGACCTCTCCTACGGGTGTCACCGTGGTCGGTTCGAGTTTCATGGCGAGCCTCGGCCGATCCTCGTCTACGGGCCGAACGGGGCGGGGAAGTCGACCCTCCTCGAGGCGCTGGTGCGCGGGCTCTATGGTTTCAACCGGCAGGTCCGGGACGAGCGTGCGCACCTCGAGGACCGCACCCCCTGGAACGCCGCGGCGTACCGGGTCGCCGTCACCCTGGGTTGCGACGGCCGGATCTGGACCGTCGAGCGCGATCTGGTGAGCATGGAGGTGGTCATCCGGGACGAGGGTGCGGGCGAGCCTCTCTGGTCGGGAGATGGAAACCCGGGAGCGAGCAATGCCGAGGCGCGCGAGTTCCGTGACCGGATCGGGCGGATCTTCGGGCTGCGCGAGCGGGAGGCGTATGCGGCGACCGCATGCATCCACCAGGGGGAGCTGGTGAGCACCGAGCTCGGGGAGCACCTCCTGCGAATCGCATCGGGCGGGCACGCCAACGTTGAGATCGCGCGGCAGACCATCCAGCGCGCCCACCGGGAAATCACGACCGGTCCCATTCACCCTGGAGCCACTGCGGCAAAGAAGGCACGGCGGCTCCAGGAAGCTGAGGCCGGCCTCCTCGAGCTACACGCTCGACTGAGGCGCTCGGCCCTCGCGGAGAAGCGCCGCTCCCCCCTCGTTCGGGAAGGCGATATGGTGGAGCGCCGGCTCACAGCGCTGAACGCCGAGGTGGAGGCGCTGGAGGAGGCGAGGTCACGTCTGGTGGATCGCCGCGCGCACCGATCCGACCGGGAGCGGCTCGAGGATCGCGTCCGCACCACGGAGCGCCTGCTACGGGAGCTCACGGAGTCCCGCGCCGCCCTGCGCGAAGCCGAGGCGAGGGTGGAGGAAGCCGGCGAGGAAGGCCGCTACCCTGCGGACTTTCCGGAGCGTGTGGTCCGGATGGAGGGCCTCTGGGAGGAACGGGAGCGTTTGCACCGGGCGCGGGAGGATCGCGAGGATGCCTTGGAGGAGAGCGGCTCCAGCCCGCTCCTGGTCGTGATCGCCGCGGTCCTAGTGGTGGCGGGGGTCGGGCTGCTCCTGGCGGGGAACCTCGGGCCGGGCGTGGTGCTCACCGCCCTGGGTCTGGCGGGAATGGTCGCGCTGGGCATTTCGCATTGGCGCCGTCGGGCGCGCGCGGCTGGGCTCAGAACATTTCTCACCTCCCTCCAGACGCAGGTCGTGGAGGTCGAATCCCGGCTCGACGACGTGCTCTCCGGCATCCCGAACCGTGACACCCTGACGACCGCCACGCTCGCGGATCGACGCGCCGCATTCGATCGGCAGTGCCGGGCCGACGTTTCGCGCGCACGCGCACGCGATGCCCACGCGTCGGTCGTCCACCGGATCGGAGAGGCTCTCGAAGATCGGGGAGAGGGGGTGGAGACCGATGCGGATGACCTCGAACGCGCCCTCCGCCGCTCCCTCACCGAGCTCCACGGGAGCCTGGCCCGGCGCCGGGTGGAGTTGGAGGAGGTGGAACGGGAGGCGATTCCCCTCCCCGAGGGGGTAAAGGAAGACGAGGAAGGGCTCCGCAGCGCCCTGGAGGCGCGACGCAGCGAGAGCCGCGAGCTCGCCGAAAGGAGTAGAGAAGTCCTCGGCCGGCTCGTGGAGGAGGGAAGCCCGCCCGAGTCGTCCCTGGCCCTTCGCGACCAGATCGAACGGGTCGAGGCCGAGATGGAGGAGCTGAGGACGCGCGCCCTGGCCCACGAGCGGGCCCACGCGCTCGTCTCCGATGCGTACGAAGCGTTCCGGGACCGGGACCAGGAACGGCTCGTCTCGAGTGTCTCTCGGCGACTGGAGAAGCTCAGCGCGGGGAAGCTCGGTCCAGTCGAGGCGGATGGGCCGCTGCGCGAGGCTACGGTGCGGATCGGTGAGCGTTCCGTCCTCTTGGACTCACCACCGCTCAGCTACGGCGAATATCACGCAGCTCTGCTCGCCGTCCGCCTCGGCGCGGTCGATTTCCTGGCCAGCGCCGGGGTCTCACCCCCACTCCTGGTCGACGAGCCCTTCGCCTACCTTGACGAGAGGCACTGTGCCGAGGTGTGGAATCTCCTCTCCCGCATTGCGCACGATCGCCAGGTCATCGTCACCACGCAGGACCGGCTCGTCCTCGACCATCTGGCCGTCGAGCCGGATATCGTGCTTCCCGCCTCCGCCGGACCATAGGGTCTTCTGCCGCGGTCAGAAAAGGGCGGCTCCGCTCGTTTACGCGGTGCGACCAGACTGCCCGATCGCCCCTCCCCGATGAGATCGCTACAACTCCTCGTACTGATGATCGCCCTCGCGGCGGGGGCGGGAGCGTGCCTCGACGGGTCGCTCACCGCGCCCTACGGGGATCGCGAAGGGCTTGTCCGCTTCGACTACCACGGGGACTTTGGTGACCGCCGCTTCCAGGCCCGGGGTGAGGCCAAGTTCACACTCCCGGCAGGATCTCCCCAGCACGGTACCTGGGCAGCCGCCCTCTACTATCCCCAAGACACTACGGTGAGCGTTCTCGGGTTCCGGGGCGGGGACGATCCGGAGGGCGCGGCCGTCCTCCTCCACCTCGGGATCGCGGAGAGCCTCGGGCCGCTGGAGCTCGGACCGGCCGGATGCACCCCGGGAGGGGCGGAAGGAGATTGCAGGGTCCTGCTCTTCTCCCCTCATCTGAATATCGACGCGCTCGCGGATTTTCGCATGGATGGAACGAGCGAGGTCGAGGTCTACGAGATCCGGGAGGGGACGGTGGAGATCACGGCCATCGACAGCGGACGGATCCGGGGAACCTTCTCCGGCACGGGATCGGCAGCCGGCTCCCCCGAGCGCACCTTCCACATCTCCGAAGGGCTCTTCAACGTGCCGATCTTCCGGTACTGAGCCGCTCCTGCTCCCCGGGGCAGCGCCAAACCCCGGAGCCTCCGCCCTCGCAACCCAGACCTTCCTCAGCGGCGCCGATGCAGATCGGCCGGGACCGTCACCACAACAGTGTCGCCGGGAGCGACGGAGACGGTGTGCGAAAGGAAGGCGCCCACCGCGAGCAGCCGGATCTCGAAGCGGAGCTGGCCCGCGATCGGCGCCGGCGCGTGTAGCATCCGGGTGTCGAGCCCACCCACCGTGCCGATCCGGACCCGCTGCGCGTTCGGATAGGCGTAGATGGTTGCGTCGTGCGTGTTTCGATTCTCCACCTGCACTGGGACCCGATCGTCCGGCCGGTCCGTCCCGGGCGCCGCGCCGAGGGCGCAGGCGGGGAGCCCCAGAATCAGCAGGAGCGGGACAGCGCGCAGCGTAAAGCGTCCCATCAATCCATCAGCCGCAGCGGCATCACCAGGCAGAGGAAATCCGGAGCCCCCGCGGTCGTGGCTCCACCTTCGCCGGCTGCGGATCCGACCGGCTCCAGGATGGCGGCCCGCTCCGGCGCCTTGAAGGAGAGCCGGACCTCGTCCGCCGGGATGTACCGCAGCACCTCGAGCAGGTAGTTCGCATTGAAGCCGATCTCGAGAGCGTCACCGTCGTAGTCGACCGACATCTCCTCGGAGGCCTCACCCAGATCCGGGGTCTGCACCGAGAACTTGAGGGTGGAGCCGGACATGGCGAGCCGGACCCGGTGCGTCTGGTCAGAGGCGACGATCGCCATCCTCCGCACCGCGGCGTTCAGCGCCTCCCGGTCGGCCACCAGGATCTTGTCGTTGTCCCGCGGAATGACCTGCTCGTAGTTCGGATAGGGACCTTCGATCAGGCGGGTGAAGATGTTCACGTCCTCCCCGCGGAAGACTAGGTGGTTCTCCGAGCGAGCCACCTCGATTCGATCGCCCTCGTCGAAGAGCTTGGTCACCTGGTTCAGCGCGCGTGGATGCACGATCAGCTCGGCCTCACCCGCGCCGTTCGCGCTCTCCAGCGGCTGCGACATTTTGGCCAGGCGATGCCCGTTCGTGGCCACCATGCGCATTTCCCCGTCGCCAATCTGCCAGAGAACGCCGTTGAGGATCGGTCGCGTCTCCTCGGTGGAGACGGCGAAGGAGACGCGGGAGATGAGGGTGCGCAGCTGTCCCCCATCGAGGGACCAACGCTGGGAGAAGTCCACCGTGGGGAAGTCGGGGAACTCGTCGCGTGGCAGACCATTTAGCCGGAAACGCGACTTTCCGCAGTGGAGCGAGACGATCTCCCCTCGGGTCGAGACCTCTACCGGATGAGAAGGAAGCTCCCGGGCGATCTCCTGGAGCTTCTTCGCGGGCGCGGTGATTGCTCCCTCCTCCTCGACCTCGCCGGGAACCCGCACCGAAACGCCGGTATCGAGATCGGTCCCGCTGATCCGCACCCCGTCCCCGTCCGCTTCCAGAAGAAGGTTCGACAGCACCGGGAGGGTGGTCCGCGTCGGGACGCTTCCGGCCACGGCGGCGAGTCCCTTGCGGAGGTTGTCGCGGGTGATGGTGAATTTCATCGGCAGTCTCGGGCCTCGGTTGGGACCGCTTTCCACGAAGAAAGGGTCTTTTGTGAGAGTAGATAATTCAATTCGTAGTACTAATAGAGGGTGTGGATCCGTGGAAAAGCCTGCTCACCGGTCGCGAAGTTCGTTGTCAGGCCTAGGTCGAAGCCCCTTCGGGACCACCGTGGAGAGGACGTGGAGAACGGCCGTCTTTTCCACGCAATCCACCTTCGAGCTCCTCCTTCCCCTTTTCCACATCTTTCCCCCGGAACATTCCACACGTCTTTTCCACACCCTTCGTCCGCCTCAACCGAGCTCTCCGCGGATGCGCTCGATACGGCTGCGGAGCTCCGGATCCTCCGCGAGCTGATCCTCCACCTTGGCAATCGAGTGGATCACGGTGGAGTGGTCCCGTCCGCCGAAGAGCCGCCCGATCTCGGCGAGAGGGATCTGGAACCTCTCCTTGATCAGGTACATGGCCACCTGACGCGGCACGGTGAGATCCTTGGTTCGCTTACGGGACTTCAGCCCCTCGATCGTCACCCCGAAGTCCCGGGCGACCTGATCGCGGATCCATTCCGGGGAAAGCTCCCCATCCCCGCCCGATCTCCCACCCCCCTCCAGCGAACGTCCCAGGCTCTCTCTCGCGAGGTCGAGGTTGATCTCCCGCTGGTGTACGGAGGAGAAGGCTAGAAGCCGGATGACCGCCCCCTCCAGCTCGCGGACCGACGAGGTACAGTTGCGGGCCAGGAAGGAGAGGACCTCCTCCTCGGCGGGGATCTCGATCCTGTCTTCCTCGACCTTCTTCTGGAGGATGGCCATCCTCGTCTCCAGATCCGGAGGCCGGATGTCGGTCACGAGTCCCCATTCGAAGCGGGAGATCAGCCGGTCCTCGAGACCGATCTCCTTGGGTGGCCGGTCCGAGGTGATGACGATCTGTCTCTGCGCGTCGTGCAGGGCGTTGAAGGTGTGGAAGAACTCCTCCTGCGTGCGCTCCTTGCCTTCCAGGAACTGGATGTCGTCGACCAGGAGGACGTCGATGGCACGGTACACCCGGCGGAAGTCGGCCATCCGCCCCTCCTGGATGGCGGTCACCAGCTCGTTCGTGAACTCCTCGGAGGAGAGATATGCCACCCGATTGTTGCCCTCTCGCGCGAGGGTGACGTGACCGATGGCCTGCATCAGGTGCGTCTTTCCGAGGCCGACTCCGCCATAGATGAAGAGAGGATTGTACATCCGGGCGGGTGCCTCGGCCACGGCGTGTGCAGCCGCGGCGGCGAGCTGATTGTTATCTCCGACCACGAAGCGATCAAAGGTGTATCGCTCGTTGAGGGGGGAGTCCGGCATCACGTCCCCGCCCCGCGACTTCCGCAATCTCGGCTCCGCGGATCCGGTGCGAACCGGCGCACTCTGCTCGGGTGGACGGAGCTCCGGCGGGCCGGTGCGAGCATCCTGGTCGGGGGGCCCGTGGTACTGCACGGAGAAGGTGAAGTGGCGGCCGAATAGCCGTTCCCCGATGGCGCCGAGGAGTTCCGCGTACTTGTCCTCGACCCAGTCGACGGCGAACGGATTCGGCGTGGATACGACCAGGAGATCCTGCGAGATGGCGACCGCTTCCGTGGGCGCGAGCCATGTCTGGTACGCCTGTTCGGGAAGCGCGGAGCGCGCCTCCGCGAGGATGCGCGTCCAGACCTCGGATGCGGTGAGCTCCATGGGCAGGACCGGAGGAGTAGGTCGGACCCTCCGATTGTAGATGTCCGTTGTGGAAAAGTCAACGTGGAGGTTCCTCGGCGAAATCGGTTGACTTCCTGGGACGATTCCTGTAACATTCCTGGCTTGTTTCGCAGCAAATACCCGGCGACCCGGGTGTATTTCGAAGCCCAGTTCCCGGAACACGAGGCAGACCGATGAAGCCGACGTATCGGCCGCGCAACCGCAAGCGCGTCAACAAGCACGGATTTCGCGCGCGCATGGCGACCAAGGGAGGACGCAAGGTCATCAATGCCCGCCGCAAGAAGGGGCGTCGGCGACTTGCCGTCTCCGCACCCAGGAAGTAGCGGGCCCACCACCGGCCGCCGGGCAGAGGGGAAGGTACGCGGGGAGCGGCTGGCCCGGCCGGAGCGCATCACCGCGGGCCCCGAGATCCGCGACCTGTTCAGACGGGGGAAGAGGATGAGATCACGCTACGCTGACGTGATCGTCGCCGCTTCCCCCGTTTCGCATCCGAGGTTGGGCGCGGTGGTCCCGAAGTATCGGAATAGCGGAGTGGAGAGGAACCTGATCAAGCGGCGAATTCGCGAGATCGGGCGACGGGATCTGCTTCCGCGCCTGCGGGAGGACGGAAGCGATCTGGACATCCTGGTGCGGGCGCGCCCGGAGGCGTATGGCGCCCCTTTCTGCGCGTTGCGCGACGACCTCCTCCGCACGCTGGAGAGGATCCGGTGATCGGCCGGGCGATGGCCGCGACGATTCGCTTCTACCAGAAGGCGATATCGCCCCTGACCCCCGCCTCTTGCCGCTTCTATCCGACCTGTTCCGCGTACGGGCTCGAGGCGATCCAGGTGCACGGACCGCTGCGCGGCACCGTTCTCCTGATCGGTCGCATTCTCCGCTGCAACCCCTTTTGCCGGGGCGGCTATGATCCGGTGCCACCGGCGGACCCCGGGAAGCCGCCGGGCTGAACGAGATTCGAAGGAAACTTCAGGGATACATGGAACGCAGACTGATCCTCGCGGTGTTCCTGATGGCGATCGCCATCATGGTCACGCAGATCCTCTTTCCCCCGCCGGAGCCACCTCCCGGTGACGAGGAGGTGCCCGCCGAGGCTCGGCCTCCGGAGCCGGACACGCCCGAACCGGTGGCTCCCACGGTGGCCGATCCGGTCGATCCGGATCTTCCCGCGGACACTGTATGGGTCGTCTCCGACCGCTACCGATACGGCTTTTCGACCCGGGGCGGCGGGCTCGTGCAGGCGGAGATCCTCCGTCACCGGTCCTTCGTGGACGAGGGCCGGCCTGTCCAGCTGGTCCCGGAGGACGCGGAAGGACTCTTCACCCACCGGCTCGTCGTCGGCCGCGATACCTTCGATCTCCGGCAGATGTCCTTCGAGGCGGATGCACCGGGCCTCGACCTCCGTGACCCGGAGGCGCCGGAGGCGCTACGTCTCCGCTCGGTCGGGGAGGGCGTCGGGCTCGAGCTTAGCTACGAGTTCGAGCCGGATGGGTACGGCGTTCAGGTCCAGGGCCGGGTGCGGGGGCTGGGCGAGGTCGGGTCCGTTCTCCTCACGGACCTCGGGCCGGGGCTGGAGGCCCACGACGACCCTACCGCGCAGGGTGCCTGGTTTGCCCGGGGCGGGGGCATGGCGCTCGTCACCCGCGGCCTGGGTGGGGGCGTAGTCACCACCGAGTTCGATGACATCGGGCTGCAGCACGTCGTCAACGGACCGCTCTCCTGGGTGGCGGTCCGCGATCGCTACTTCCTGAGCGCATTCCTCGCCGACCCGGGTCAGCCCATCGGAGGCGTGATCGCGCGGGAGCTTCCGGCGGAACCGCTCATCGTCGAGGGGGTGGATCCCGCGGATCCGCCGGTGATGCTCCGCGCCGAAGTTTTCAGCACGATGCCGGTTGGGCCGGGCGGGGAGTTCTCCTTCCGCGTCTACGTGGGGCCACAGGAGCACAGCCGGCTCGTGGCCATGGGATCGGACCTGCAGCAGGTCAACCGGTTCGGCTACCGGTGGCTGCAGCCGGTCATCCGGCCGATCGCCTCGGTGATTCTTTCCCTGCTCGGCTTCCTACACGAATCCCTGGGGGTGGCCTACGGCTGGGTGCTCATCCTTTTTGGCGTGCTGATGCGGGTGGTGCTCTGGCCCCTGAACGCGAAGGCGATGCGGGCCCAGCTCCGGAACATGGCGGTACAGCCGCTCATCACCGAGCTGCGGGACAAGTACAAGGACGATCCCCAGCGGCAGCAGCAGGAGATGATGAAGCTGTACAAGGAGCATGGGTTCAATCCGCTTGCCGGCTGTCTTCCGATGCTGGTTCCGTTCCCGGTGCTCATCACCCTCTTCTTCGTGTTCGAGGGGACCATCGCCTTCCGGGGCGAGCCCTTCCTCTGGCTCCCCGATCTATCGCTGCGGGATCCGCTCTTCATCCTGCCGGCCTTCCTGGTCGTCTCCATGTTCACGCTCCAGCTCGTCATGCAGAAGATGAGCAAGATGGAGGTGAACCCGCAGCTGAAGTTCATGATGTACGGGATGCCGCTCATGGTGGGAGGCTTCTTCTTCTTCCTGCCGTCCGGCTTGAACCTTTACTACGCCACCACGAACGTGGCGACGATCCCGCAGCAGGTGCTGATCGCGAAGGAGCGGCGGAGGGCGCAGGAGGAGCTGGAGCGCAAGAAGGCGGCGGAGAAGAAGGACGAAAAGAAGAAGGATGGCGACAAGCCCGGGAAGGCGAAGGCAGGGGCGGGTGCGGGGAACCGGGCCGCCCGCCGGCGGGCCCGCCGCAAGGGGTAGATGGAGGGAGATACGATCGCCGCGATCGCAACCGCGCAGGGAGCGGGGGCGATCGCGGTGGTCCGCATCTCGGGTCCTCGCGCGCTCCCGGTCCTGGGGGAGCTGCTCGCCCCGGACGCCTCGCTTCCGGCGCCGCGAGAGGCCCGGTTGCGCAGCCTCCACGATCCGGGAAGCGGCGAGCTGATCGACCGGGCGCTCGTGGTGACCTTCCGCGCGTCTGCCAGCTTCACGGGCGAGGACGCGGCCGAGCTCTCCTGCCATGGGGGCCGCCTCACCCCCGCCCTGGTTCTCGCCGCCACGCTCGCCGCCGGATGCCGGCATGCGGACCCCGGGGAGTTCACGCGGAGGGCGTATCTGAATGGGAAGCTCGATCTCCTGCAGGCCGAGGCGATCGGGGAGCTGATCGATGCGGACTCTCCCGCCCTCCGGCGCTCCGCGGTCTTTCGTATGGAGCGCGGCCTCTCCGAGCGGATCGAGGGGCTCCGGGAGGCGCTCATCCGCGTGGATGCCCTCCTCTCCTATGGGATCGACTTTCCGGAGGAGGATGAGCCGCCCGTATCGAACGAAGCGATCCTCGCGGCGGTTTCCGAGGCCGGAGCACGGATCGAGCAGCTACTGAGGACTGCCCCGGAGGGGCAGCGTCTGCGCCGGGGCGCGCTCGTGGTGCTGGCCGGGCGGCCGAACTCGGGAAAGTCTTCGCTCTTCAATGCGCTCCTTGGACGGGAGCGAGCCATCGTCACCGAGGTGCCGGGGACTACCCGGGACGCGCTCGAGGCCGACACCACGATCGAGGGGTACCCCTTCAGGCTCGTAGATACGGCCGGGCTGCGCACCGCCACGGATCGGGTGGAGGCGATGGGGATCGAGGTGGCCCGCCGGTATCTGGGCGAGGCGGATCTCGTTCTCTTCTGTGCAGAGGCGGGCAGGGAGTTGGGAGAGGACGAGCGACGTTTTCTGCAGGACAGTCCATCTCCCGTCCTCCTCGTCCGGACGAAGGCTGACGCTGCTCGGGGCATAGAAACCGGCTCAAAAAGTGTGCGTGTGGCGATTCCCGACGGTGAGGGCCTGGCCCGACTCCGGCGGGAGCTGCGGGAGCGCGCCTTCGCGGGAAGCGCAGCGGAGGAGGAGGTGCCGCTACTGACTCGTGAAAGGCACGCGCGTGCGCTACGCGGATCGACAGCTGCGCTGGAGGAGTTTCAGCGCGCCCTGGAGGAAGGTGAGCCGCCAGAGTTCGCCTCGGTTCATCTTCGAGACGCGGTGTCGGGGCTCGAGGAGCTGGTGGGGAGGGTGTCGCCGGACGACGTCCTCGACGAGGTGTTCGGCCGCTTCTGCGTGGGGAAGTGAAGGGATGACAGCTCGCTGAAAAAATCCGTGCACTCACGCTGGGCGCCGAAGCGGAAGGTGGAGGAGCGGAGCGACCTTGCACTCCCGCAGACGGCCTTTCCGCGCCGAATGATCCGGAAATCGACTTGTTCAGCAACCCGTTAGTGGATGATACGGAAGCCTTCCATTCCGGGCGGGAGATCGGCTTCGGTGGTCCGCACCTCCTCCACGCGGGCGTGCGGCGGCCCTTCGCGGAGCTTCGCCGAGAAAGTCTCCAGTGCCTCCGCCCCGCCTTGCGCGAGGACCTCGACGGTCCCGTCGCTGCAGTTGCGCACGGTTCCGGCAATGCCCAGCTCCTTGGCCAATGCTTGCGTCCACCAGCGGAAGCCGACTCCCTGCACCCGGCCGCCGAGCCGGAAGCCTCGCTCAGTCGAGGGCGGTGTCATCGATCTCGTGCGAGTCGGTGCCGGTGAGCACCTGGCGGATCTCGGCGAGGGCGACCGCGCCGATGCCGGCGACCACGGCGCGGCCCGCGCGGCGGTATGCGCTTCTCAGTACCCAGCTGCGCGGGCGGTGGCCCATCGCGGCGAGGAAGAAGCCGGCGCCGAAGGCAACGCCCACGGCGACCGCGGGGCGCTCGCGAACGAAGGCGGGGATCACGCTGTGCTCTTCGAGGAATGCCTCGGCGGACCGCAGCCGTCCGAGGGCAGTTCCGGCGGCAAGCTCGGCACTGCGCTCGAAGTCATCGAGGGGTCGATCGGAACCCGGCATGGATGTTCTTCATATGAGGTGGCTGATGAAAGGACACGAATCTCGGGTGCAACCGATATGCCATACTATGTTCCACGTGAAACAGCCCGCGCGATCTCCCCATGATCGGGACTGAGTTCGACGTAGTTGTCATCGGCGGGGGCCATGCAGGGACGGAGGCGGCCTGCGCGGCCGAGCGGATCGGTGCGCGCGTTCTCCTGGTGACCGGAAATCTCGGGGCGCTGGGGCAGATGAGCTGCAACCCGGCCATCGGCGGCGTGGCCAAAGGCACCGTGGTGCGGGAGATCGATGCTCTCGGGGGCATCATGGCGCGCGCCGGGGATCGGGCGCGAATCCAGTTTCGCATGCTGAACCGCTCCAAAGGTCCTGCGGTCTGGGCACCTCGTGTCCAGTGCGACCGGCACCGGTATCCGGAAGTCGTCCGCGAGCTCGTGGAGCAGCATTCGGGAGTGCGACTTTTCCAGGGAATCGTCACGGGGTTGATCATCCGGAACGGACGGGTCTGCGGCGTTCGCACGCGGGAAGGGGTCGAGATCTCCGCGCGGAACGTGGTCTTGACGACCGGAACCTTCCTTCGGGGCCGCATTCACATCGGCACCGGCTCCGGCGTGCCGGGCGGACGTGCCGGGGATCCGGCGACGGTCGAGCTCGCCCACCAGATGGACGATATTGGGGTGGAGACGGCCCGTTTCAAAACGGGAACGCCTCCCCGCATCGACGGACGGAGCGTCGATCTCGCGCGCCTCCAGCGACAGGACGGGGATGAGGAGCATCTTCGGCTCTCCGTCTGGACTCGCGAGCCGCTCCTTCCCCAGAGGCCCTGCTGGATTGCCTGGACGACCGACCGCACCCGCGCCTGCGTGGAGGATGCGCTATCGCAATCCGCCCTCTACGGCGGGGAAATCGCGGGCCGTGGGCCGCGGTACTGTCCCTCCATCGAGGACAAGGTGGTCCGCTTTCCTGACGCGGAACGGCACCAGCTTTTCCTCGAGCCGGAGGGGCTTTACACGACGGAGATCTACCTCAACGGTCTCTCCACCTCGCTCCCGCTGGACGTGCAGGAGGCGGTGGTTCGCTCTGTGCCCGGCCTCGAACAGGCGGTGATCACTCGGCCGGGATACGCGATCGAGTACGACTACTATCCTCCACACCAGCTAGACGCCACGCTGCGACTGAAGGAGATGGAAGGGCTTTACCTGGCGGGTCAGATCAACGGCACGACCGGTTACGAGGAAGCTGCGGGGCAGGGGCTCTTGGCCGGGGCGAATGCGGCCCTCGATGCACTGGAAAAGGAACCGGTGGTTCTGGAACGAGACGAAGCGTTCATCGGTGTGATGGTCGACGACCTGGTGACTCGCGGTACCGACGAGCCATATCGGCTGTTCACGTCCAGAGCGGAGTTCCGCCTCCTCCTGCGTCAAGACAATGCACACACCCGGCTCGGGCAAATCGCTGAGAAGGCCGGCCTTCTCACGGAGAGGCAGCTGGAAAGTCTTCGCGTCCGCCGGGAGCAGAGAGCCGAAACGCTGGGGTGGGCACGCGCTACCAGCCTCACGCCCGAAGAGGCCGGGCCGGCGCTGGAGGCGGCCGATACCGTCCAGATTGCGGAGCCCACGAGGGTGGATCGGCTGCTCCGCCGACCGAAGGTGCGGATACGAGATCTACTGGCGGCGAGCGCCGCGGCTCCCACGCTTGACCCGGACGCGGCGACCGAGGTGGAGAACGACCTGCGCTATGAGGGCTACCTTGTCCGGGAGCGGGAACGCGCGGAACAGGTGCGCCGACGCGAGCACCTCCCGTTGCCCGCGTCGCTGGCGTACGAATCGCTTCAGACCGTCTCGACGGAGGCACGACAGAAGTTGAGCCGCATCCGCCCCCGTACGATTGGCCAAGCCGCCCGGATCCCGGGCGTGCGGCCAACGGATATCCAGAGCCTGCTCGTAGAATTGCGGAGGCGAGAGCTCGTCGGCGAACGTTCCACGTGAAACACCCGATGCGTGATCGTAGGGTAGGGGTTATATTCACCCTCCCTTCATGACTCGAACCCGTCATCCCGTGGCCCGCGTCATCGCGATCGCGAACCAGAAGGGCGGAGTGGGAAAGACCACAACCGCCGTCAATCTCGGGGCCTGCCTCGCCGTGGCGGAGCGCCGCACCCTGGTCATCGACATGGATCCCCAGGGGAATGCCACGAGCGGCCTGGGTCTCGTGAAGGATGATCTGGAGCACTCGATCTACGATGTCCTGGTCGGGAGCACTCCCGCGAACGAGGCCCTCCTGCGGGAGGTCCACTTTCCCTTCCTCGACGTTCTCCCGGCGAACCGGGACCTGGTCGGATCCGAGGTGGAGCTCGTTGCCCGCGCAAACCGGGAGCAGATCCTCCGACGGGCCATCGAGCCGATCGCGGCGGATTACGATTTTATCCTGATCGACTCGCCGCCGTCGCTCGGCCTCCTGACGCTCAACACGCTGTGCGCCGCCGAGGCGGTGCTCATCCCCATCCAGTGCGAGTTCTACGCACTCGAAGGACTTTCTCAGCTGCTCAACACGGTGCGGGCCGTTCAGCGAAACCTTAATCCGAAGCTGGAGATCGAGGGGGTGCTCCTGACGATGTACGATCAGCGGCTCAATCTGTCGAAACAGGTGGCGGAAGAGGCGGAAGAATACTTCGGCCCGAAGATATACCGAACAAAGATCCCTCGAAACGTCCGTATCGCCGAGGCCCCAAGCTTCGGGAAGCCGATCGTGCTTTATGACATCCTGTCGGTCGGAGCCAAGAGCTATCTCGCTCTGGCGCGGGAGCTCGTTTCCCGATCAGCCATGGAACCCGTCGGTTCGCCCGCGCCGGAGCCGTTGGAGGCGGTAGAAGGATGAGCCGCGCGAAGCAGGCACGGTTGGGGAAGGGACTCTCCGCCCTCATCGGAGAGTACCTTCCGGACGAGGGGCGGGCGCCGTCGCCCGATTCGGTCCGTCAGGCCGCCGTGGCCCGCATCACCGCCAACCCGCTCCAGCCTCGCCGGACATTTGCTGAGGATCGCCTCGAGGAGCTGGCGACCTCGATCCGCGAGAATGGCCTTCTCCAGCCTCTCGTCGTCCGGCCAGCCTCCGAGCATGCGCCGGCGGGGGCGGAGTGGGAGCTGGTGGCGGGAGAGCGTCGGTGGCGCGCCGTCCGACGACTTGGGTGGACCGAGGTTCCGGTGGTGGTCCGGGAGATGGATGATCAGACGCTCCTCGTTCTCGCCATTGTGGAAAACGTTCAGCGTGAGGGACTCTCCCCTCTGGACGAGGCGGCCGGATATCGGGACCTGATCGACGAATTCGGGTTTACCCAGAAGGAGGTGGCGGAAACTGTCGGCAGGGAGCGCTCCACCATCGCAAACTTCCTCCGGCTCCTCCAGCTTCCCGCCCCCGTCCAGAGGATGGTTAGCGAGGGGGCGCTCCAGATGGGCCACGCGCGCGCGCTCCTCGGCCTCGCCGACGCACGCAGCATCACGCCTCTCGCCGAGAACGCGGCCCGGGAGGGGTGGTCGGTGCGGGAGGTGGAGCGCCGGGTGAGGCGGAGGGGTTCGGGTGAGAAGGATGCCGAGCCGAAGGGTCGGAAGGGAGAGGCCGGGGACGGTACCCGCCTCGACCCGCACCTGAAGCGCATCGAGCGGAGCCTCCAGCGGAGGCTGGGGACGCGCGTCAAGCTCCGGCCGCGAACGGGGGATCGCGGCACCATCGAGATTCCCTTCCACGACGCCACGGACTTCGAGCGGATCACCGAACTTCTCCTGAACGACGGAGCCAGGTGAGGCGGATGGGAGGCGAACATGCAGAACACCAGAAGGATGGCTGAACAGAAGGATGGGGTGATGGTGATGATCGTTCCCCGCGGAGGTGCGAACCAGGCGACGCGATCGTTCAACCTGTCCCGCCGTCGCTGGCGCGCGATCCTCTGGAGCGCGGGAGCAGCCGCGGTCCTCTGGCTGGCCATGGCCGTCACCTGGTGGTATTTCGCCTCTCAGGCGGCCCGCATCCCGGCGTTGAAGGGCGAGATCGCCGCCCTCGAGGCAGAGCAGCAGCAGATAGACCAGCTCGCGGAGCGCTTGGTGCGCATGGAGGAGCGTTACAACCAGGTGCGGGTGATGCTCGGCGCGGATCGGAATAGCGAATCCGAGACGAGCTGGCTGCCCTCCGCAACCGGGACCGGCGCGGCTGCCACCCTCGCGGTCGATGCCGAGGCAACCGAACCGGATGCATGGCCACTCACGCAACGCGGATTCATCACCCGCGGGCACCTCACCGATCCGGCCCCCGGCCATCCGGGGCTCGACATCGCCATAGCAGAGGGAGCGTACATCCGGGCGGCCGGAGCAGGTCGCATTCTCGAGGCGGCCGATGATTCGGTGTATGGGAGGTTCGTGCGCATCCAGCACTCGGACGGCTACGAGACCATGTACGGACACGCCTCGGAGGTATTCGTCCAGCCGGGTGATCTGGTCGAGCGCCACGAGGTGATCGCACTTACCGGAAGCACCGGCCGATCGACTGCGCCGCATCTCCACTTCGAGGTTCGTAAGGACGGAGAACCGATCGACCCCCGGCTGGTGGTCGACGCACCCCACGGAAGCTGAGCCGCTAGTACGTACGGAGAAGCAGAACAAGTCCGCCAACCAGACCCGACAATGGGAATGTTCCAGAAATCCAAGCCCGCACCCGCGAAAGCCCCCATGGCCCGAGAGAAGAGAGGACCGACCCCCCGCACCCCGTCCAACGACGGGGCGATCTCGATCATCGGCGAAGGAATGCAGGTGGTCGGCGACCTGATCACAGAGGGCACTGTACGTATCGAGGGAAGGGTCGAGGGTAAGATCCGCGCGGGCAAGGCGGTGGTCCTTGGCAAGGGAGGGGAAGTTCGCGGGGAGATCGAGACAGCCGATGCCGTGATCGGAGGCCGGCTCGAGGGGACCATAACCGCCCAGGGGCGGCTCGAGATCGAGTCAACGAGTTCGATCGAGGGAGAAGTCCGGGCTCGCGCAGCTCATCTGAAGCTCGACGAGGGCGCCAACTTCAACGGGCAGATCTCGATGCTGGACGAGTCCCGCGGATCCGCACAGCGGAAGCCGCCGGTAGAGTCGCAGAAGGCGGAGAAGGAGACCAACCCGGCACCGACCGGATGATTTCCACACCATCCGGAAGTTCTCCACGGTTGTCCACACAAGTTTTCCACAGTCGTGGATAAATCCGCGACGGCGGTTCCTCTCGCCGAGCTGGTGGCCCATCTCGACGGGCGCTTGAGGACCTCCGAGATCCCGGACTATGGCCCGGCACACAACGGGCTTCAGGTGGAGAGCAGGGGGGAGATCCGATCCATCGCGGCCGCCGTGGATGCCGTACAGGCCACCATTGACGGGGCGGTGGCCGCGGGTGCGGACCTCCTATTGGTCCACCATGGACTCTTCTGGGATGGCGGCCTTCCGGTGACCGGCCGCCGCTACCAGCGCCTCCGCGCGCTCATCGAGGCGAACGTGGCGCTCTACAGCGCTCATCTCCCACTCGACGTCCATCAGGATGTGGGCAACAACATCCTGCTGGCCCGGAAGCTCGGCATCGACGTCCAGGGACGGTTCGGCGATTATCAGGGACATCCGGTCGGGTTCTGGGGAACCGTGGATACGACCCGGAAGGAGCTCGCCGAACGGCTTTCGGAGGCGGTGGGCCACTCCGTGCGGACCATTCCGGGAGGTCCCGAGCGGGTGCGGCGTGTGGGAGTGGTGACGGGCGGGGCGTCGAGCATGATGGCGCCGGCAGCCGCCGAGGGGATCGATACCTTCATCACCGGGGAAGCCCCGCACCATGCTTTTTTCGATGCGGAGGAGGGGGGAATGAACATGCTTCTCGGCGGCCATTACGCCACGGAGACTTTCGGGGTCCGCGCGCTGGCGGCCGAGCTGGAGGAGCGTTTCGGCCTTCCCTGGACCTTTCTCGATCATCCCACGGGACTGTAGCCGAAGCGGCGGGATGAGCGGGCTCCGCCATTCCCCGGGCTCGCCCCCGACCGATTTCGTTTACTCCCGGCTCGACAGATAATTCTCGGCGTCCCTCCGCATGTAGGGCAAAGCGGGGGCATGCGCCTGGTACTCCGGACGGCCACTCGCGAACTCCTCCTCGTAGCTTTCCAGCAACCTCTGGTAGAACCCCGCCGCCTCCCGCTCCTCCCCCATGACCTGGTGAGCGCGACCCGCCGCGTGCAGACCGAAGAGGTGGCTCGGCTCGGCCGAGAGGATCGTGTCGGCGTGGGCCCTCGTCCTCTCCGGCTCCCCGGCGAGCAGCCGGAGCATGGCGACGTGGTAGTGCAGGTCCGCATCCATCTCGTCGACGAGGGCGTGCGCATCGAGCGCCATCGGTACGAAGGCGAGGGCCTGCGCTGTATCTCCCGCCGAAAGCTCGCGCATCACGCGGTCGAAGAGCCGATCGGCGCGCTCCCGCGGCGTCATGCTGGCGATGTCCACGCCCGTTCCTCCGGCTGCCTGCGAGGCGCCGGGGGCGGTGGCGAAGGGGGGGCTCGCCGCGGAAGGAGCGGAGTTCTGGTCAGGCCAGAGGAGGACGACGGCGAGGAGGATCAGCGCAACGCCGGCGACTCCCCATCCGAGGTAGGGAAACGCGCTGCGGGGCTGCGCTTTCTGCACAGGAGATGCAGTTTCGGAGAGTGAGGCACCGCAACTGGTGCAGAAACGCCCCTCCGCACTTTGCGGGGCGCCGCACTGGTGACAAAACCGATCGGGACCGCTCGCCATGGTGGATCAGAAAAGGGGCATGCCGGTGACGGCCCACAACTTACCCCGATTCAGGGCCTTTCTCAAGCTCGCGTTTCCGGTGGCGCTCGCGGCGACGTTGACCGCCTGTGCACCCGGGATTCCCGCGGAGATCGATCTCAGCGTCATCGATCGGGAGGAGGTGCGGACCGTTCCGGGGGAGAGCCTCGAGGCGCTCCGCTTCGAGACGGAACACGGTGACACGATCGAGGCGTATCTCCGGCGCCCTTCGCCGGAAGCGTGGGGGGGCGCGGCGCTTCCCGCGGTGGTGCTGATCGCAGGCCGTGAGACGGGCCGTGAGGCCGCCGCGACGATTCCCGGGCCGCTCGAGGGAGTCGTGCTCGCCGTCGAGTACCCGGACGCCCTCCCGGAGACGCTGGCACCAGGGGAAACGCTCCGCGAGCTCCCGGCCATGCGGCGCAGCGCCTACCGGATGCCAGGGATTCTGCGGGGAGCCATCAGCGCACTGGAGGCCGATCCGGATATCGATGGATCCCGCATCATCCTGATCGGCGTGAGCTTCGGAGTCCCTTTCGCAGCGCCAGCAGCCCGAGACGAGAGGCTGGCCGGCGTCGGCCTCCATTACGGCGGAGCCGACCTCGCCGCGATCCTGCGCAGGAATCTCGACGTGGAGCCTGCATGGTGGCGCGGGCTGCTATCCTGGTTCGGCGCCACCGTCTTCCGCCGGCTGGAGCCGGGGCACCATGTGGGCCACATCTCCCCCACCCCCCTCCTCATCATCAACGGGATATATGACTATCGGATCCCGGAGGAGTCGGTGGAGCTGCTGGTGGGGCGCGCCGGGGAGCCGGTTCGCTTCATCAATCTCCCCACCGACCATCTCATGCCCTGGGATGATGAGCTGATGCGCGAGCTCGCCGACAGCACCGTATCCCACTTCTCCGATGTGTTTGAGCTACGGGAAGAGGCGGAGCCGCGCTGAGCGGCCCGCGCCAGAGCGGCCCTACGCTCCGGGCTCGTCCTCGCGGACGTCGACTGCGCTTTCCGGCTCGTCCTGTCCCGTTTCCCGACGCCGACGCTCCAGCACACCCGCGTACTCGTCCGGCCGAGTGTTGGGAGATGCCGGGACACCGGTCCGGTAGGCAGCGCGAGCCAGGATGTGGGCGCCCACCGGCGCCGTCGCCGCGATGAAGAGCACCGCCAGGATGGCCTTGGTGAGAACAACCGCCTCCGCCAGGTAGACGGTGACGGCAAGGAGGAGGAAGATGAGGCCGAGGGTGGCAGCCTTGGTGGGAGCGTGCACCCGCGAGTAGAAGTCCTCGAGGCGCAGCACCCCGAGGGCGGCCACGAACATGAAGAAGACGCCGACCACCACCGCCCCGCCCACGATCCAGTCAGTCAACAAGGGTCCCCTCCAGGTAGGCGGCGAGCGAGACGGCCCCGAGGAACCCCAGCAGGGCCACGACCAGCACCACATCCATGAAGACGTCGGTGCTGAGGAGGATCGACATGATCAGGATCGCCCCGACCATGCAGAGGGCGATGCAGTCGAACGCCATCACCCGGTCGAACAGCGAGGGCCCGCGGACGACCCGGATCAGGCAGAGGGCGATGGAGAGGCCGATCACCCCGAGCGCCGAGAGGAGGAGGATCGTCATCGCGGCCGCACCTCCTCGTCCGCATCCCCGCGGGGTTCGGGCCCGCCCGTGGCACCCACGATGAGCCGTGCGAACTTGCGGGCGCCATCGATGGTCTGCTCCGGGCGCTGCCCGAAAATCGTGTGGATGTAGAGGGTTCGCGTCAGGTGGTCGTTGTCCACGGTGAGCGTTCCCGGCGTGAGCGAGATCATGTTCCCCAGGAGGACGGACTGGCCGGCGGTCAGCTCGGGGACGTGCACCGCGAATACGGCGGGCTGCAGGTCCGGCTTGGGGCGGAGGATCTCCCGCGCCAGCTGGATGTTGGCCACCACCAGCTCGTAGAGAAAGTACGCAACGAGCCGCACGGAGCCGGCAGAGCCGCGGATATACCGCTCGCTGCCGATGAATGGCTGCCCCAGGAAGAGGACCAGGTAGCCGGCGAGCATCCCGAAGAGGAAGCCTCCGATGGAGAAAGCCCCCGTCAGGAACATCCAGATGATCGCCAGGATCAGGTTGAGCGCGAGGAACTTCATCGCTCGACTCCTTCCCGAAGTGCCGCCAGGTCATCGGCCGAGATCCCGCCCGCCTGCATCACCCCGTCCACATAGGGGGTGACGGCCAGCAGGTTCTCCGCCACGACCATCGAGTAGTGCATGATGGGGCCGCCCCCGAATCCCATCACCACCGCGATTCCGGCGAGGACGAGGGTCGGGACGAGCATCCCCTTGCTGTTCCCGAAGGCGGGCTCCTTGTTCCCGGACGGCTCCCCCCAGAAGACGGAGAGCCAGATCTTGAGCATCGAGGAGAGGGTGAGGAGCCCCACCACGATGGCGATGGTCGTGGCCGCGTACATTCCTGCCTGGTACCCGGCGACCGCCAGGAAGAACTTGCCCCAGAACCCGCTGAAGGGGGGCAGTCCCGCCAGCGCCACCGCGCAGATGAAGAATGCCGCCGCCACCCACGGATGCGTGCGGGCGACGCCCTTGATGACGCCCAGCTTCTGGGAGCCGCCCATCCTCTCGGCGATGCCGCCCGCCATGATCAGCCCGGTCTTCACGATGATGTTGTGCACCGTGTAGAAAAGCCCGGCGGCCACCGCGAGCGGGGTGAAGACCGCGAGTCCGAAGACCATATAGCCGACCTGGCTCACGATGTGGAAGGAGAGGATGTCTCGGATCCCGCTCCGTCCGAGGGCGCCCAGCACGCCGATCAGCATGGTTGCCGCGCCCACCACCACCAGAACCGCCTGGATCACGCCCACCTCCCCCCCGGTGATGAGCGGCACCGAGCGGAAGAGGGTGTAGACGCCCACCTTGGAGAGGAGGCTCGCGAAGAGCGCGTTGACCGCGATCGGCGCGATGGGATACGCATCCGGCAGCCAGAAGAAGAGCGGCAGGAGCGCCGCCTTGGTGGCGAAGACGAGCAGGATGAGCCCCACCCCCGCCCAGAATGCCGCCGGCAGCTCCTGCGTCTGAATGGCGAGGGAGACCTCGGCCATGTTCACCGTTCCCACCGTGCCGTACACCGCCCCGATCCCGCCGAGGAGGAGAGTGCTCCCCACGAGGTTCACCAGGACATAGGGGAAGGTGAGGTTCAGCTGGCGCGGCCGCGCTCCGAGCGAGATCATCGCGAATGACGCGAGGAGCATGATCTCGAAGAAGACGAAGAGATTGAAGAAATCCCCCGTCAGGAACGAGCCGCATACCCCGGCCAGCAGGAGGTGATGGAGCGGGTGGAAATAGTTCCGAACCCCATCTCCCTCGTCGAAGGTCCCCTCGCTGTAGATGAGAACCAGCAGCGAGGTGATCAGGGCAAAGAAGACCATCACCGCGGAGAGGCCATCCGCCACCCAGGTGATACCGACGCTCGGCGCCCAGTTGCCGAGGGTGAGGACGAGCACCTCGCCAGCCAGCGTCGGCACGAGCAGCCCCACGGCCGAGGCCACGAGGAGCAGGTGGCTCACGATGGAGACGATCCTCTGCGTGCCGGGCCGGTGGTTGAGGGCGAGCAGCACCACCGCTGTCATCAGCGAGATGAGGACTGGAGCGGCGACCAGGTTCATCATGTCCAGTCGCGCTCCTGAAGATCGTCCGTCCCCATCTCCTCGTTGGCACGGCTGGCCATGGCCAGCAGGAAGGCGGCGACGCCAAGCCCGATCACGATCGCCGTCAGGATGAAGGCCTGCGGCAGCGGGTCGGCGACCGGCATCTCCTCGATGCCGTCCACGATGAGCGGGGGAACCGCGTTCTCGGGTACTCCGGACGACGTGAGGAACATCAGGTTCACCGCGTTGGAAAGGACGATGAACCCGATGGCGATGCGCTGCGTGTTGCGCGAGAGCATCAGGTAGACGGCCGCCGCGAAGAGGATGGCCGTCAGCATGGCGGCGAGTCCGATCACGGCGTCTCCTCCTCCCCTCCGGCGAAGACCCCGATGGCCACCGTGGTGGAGGCGATCACAGCCAGGTAGACGCCGATGTCGAAGATCAGCGTGGTCGAGAGGTGGACGTACCCGTCACCCGGCAGCGGCATGTGCCAGTGGTAGTTGGTCAGGAACGGGTCCCCGGCGGCGACCGCGATCAGTCCGGCCAGCACGGCGAGCCCGAGCCCGATAACCAGGAATGCGGTGAGGATCCGGCCCAGCCGCCGCACCGTGTGCGCGACGCCGAAGGCGAGCCCCTCGATGATGATGGCCGCGGTGGTCACCAGCCCGGCGATGAATCCGCCGCCCGGCTCGTTGTGACCGCGCAGCAGCATGTAGATGGCGAAGAGCACGGTGACCGGGAGGAGAGCCCTCGCAGCGGCCAACAGAATGTAGGATCTCATCGCTTCACCTCCTCGGCCTCGGGCCCGGCCGGCCGATGACGACGCCCGCGGAAGAGGGCGTACGCGCCGAACGCGGCAATCCCGAGCACGAAAATCTCCCCGAGGGTGTCCATCCCCCGGAAGTCGACCAGGATCACGTTCACCACGTTACGGCCCTCCGCGATCGGGAGCGCCAGGCGGATCTGCTCGTACCCGGCCCGCTCCGCCACATGGTAGGAGCCCGCCGCCCAGGCGAGGGCCCCCATGGTCAGGCCGACCACCACGGCGACGACGCCGTGGACCACCCGCCGGCGGACGCTGCGGATATCGTCGCCGAGCTCGGGCATCCGCCGGAAGATGAGGAGCAGGAGGATCACCGAGACCGTCTCCACCAGGAGCTGGGTGAGCGCAAGGTCGGGGGCACGGAAGAAGACGTAGAAGACGGCCATGCCGTAGCCGACCACCGCCATCATCACCGCCTTCGGGATCCGCTTCCGGAGCGTCACCGTGAAGACCGCCGCGATGGCGACGACCAGCGCGGGGAACCAGGCGAACTCGGGGTTCGGCCCCCACACCAGTCCGTGGTCGAAGAGCGTCCTGCCGGAGAAGGCGACGCCTCCGATGACCACGGCGATGGCGACGAGGAGGATGATGCTCCCGTAGCGCGGGTGCCCCCCGAGCTGCAGCATGCGGGAGAGCGAGGACGCATGCGCCAGCGTTCCCGACACGAGCCCCTCCCCGCCGCGTTGCACGCTCGGGAGCTTGGAAAGGAACGGGGTGGCGGCGATTGCCCGCCAGTGGCGGTAGCCGAAGTAGCCTGCAACCAGCATGGCCAGGGTGATGACGAGCTTCACGTCCAGATACTGCCAGAACGCCACACCCTGCCAGGTGGTGCCTGGCTCGACCACCTGCCCGAGGTACCAGGCGGGGATCACGCCGCCCACGACCTGGGGAAGGAGGAGGAGGGCGGGCACCACGAGGAGCCAGATCGAAATCTTGTTACGCGGGTAGCCGCGGCCCGTGGGGGGCTCCTCGCTGCCGAAGAAGACGCCGGCCCAGAGCTTCAGCGCGTAGATCACGGCCAGCGTGCTGGCCAGCACCGTGATCACCAGCGCCAGCGTCAGCCCCTCGATGGGCCCCTCGGCCACAGCGTAGAAGAAGGTGTCCTTCGCCATGAAGCCGAGCAGGAAGGGCATGCCGATCATGGCGAAGGCGCCGATCCCGATCAGGGTGGCGCCCAACTTCTCGCGGCCGATCCATCGCTCCTTCTCGAGGATGGCGAGGTCCCGCGAGCCCATCGCCTTCTCCATCCACCCGATCAGGAGGAAGAGGGATGACTTGTAGAGAGCATGGTTGAGGATGTTGACCAGCTCCCCCTCCAGGCCGACGCGCGCGTAGAAGCCGTACAGCGCGGTGAGGACCCCGAGGTAGGCGACCGTGCTGTGCGCGAGGAGCTGCTTGAGATCGCTGGACTTGACCGCGTTCCATCCCGCCACAAGGAAGGTGATCAGCCCGATGGTGGCGAGCGTGGGGAGCCAGATGGCCGCCTCCGAGAAGATCGGGAACATCCTGCCCAGCAGGAAGACGCCCGCCTTGACCATGGTGGCCGAGTGCAGGTAGGCGCTGATCGGCGCCGGCGCGGCCATTGCCCCCGGCAGCCAGAAGTGGAAGGGGAACTGCGCGCTCTTGGTGAACGCGCCGAGGAAGATCAGGATGAGCGGGATCGTGTGCCGCGGGTCGGCCACGATCTCCCCGGACATCGCGTACAGCTCCGTCAGGTTGTACGTCCCGGCCAGCTGCCCCAGGAGGACGATGCCGACGAGCAGCGCAAGCCCGCCCACCCCCGTTACCAGGAACGCCTGCAATGCGCCCTTCCGCCCCTCCTCCTTGCCGAAGTCGATCCCGATCAGGAGGAACGAGGTGATGGTCGTCAGCTCCCAGAAGACGAAGAGCAGGAGCAGGCTGTCGGCGAGGACGATGCCGAGCATCGACCCCATGAAGGAGAGGAGGAGGAACCAGAACCACCCGGTGGCGTCCTCCTTAAGGTAGTAGCGGGAGTACTGGACGATTCCGAGGCCGATGATGCCGATCAGCATCACGAAGAAGGCCCCGAGCCGGTTGACGAAGAGGTCGGCCGTGAGGCCGAGATCCGGGAACCAGGAGAGCGGGACGAGGATCTCTCCGCCGCCGCCGACCTCCATCCAGAGCGGGAGCCCGAGGGCGATCACCGTGGCCGGCGCGAGCAGCGCGAGCCAGCCGTTCCAGGGCCGCGGAATGACGAGCGCCAGCCCTCCGATCAGGAAGGGGATCCCGATGATGACGGCCAGAGTCAGCAGCATCTACTTCGGATCAGTCCAGCGGGGCGCGACGCGCCCATCGATCATGACGTGGGGGAGCCACCCAGAGGCGGCTCCCCCACGATCGAACGGAGGCAAGATTCTACGGTGCGGTGGCGCGCCATGCAAGAAACGCGGCCGGCCGGCTGCCCGACAGAGGGGACGATGGGGTCAGCCGCGGTCCGGCGAACCCTTATCCGCGGAGAGCGTGAGCAGGACGGCGCTGTCCTCGGTGGCGGTGATGTCGTGCGCATCCCCGGGCCCGAAGAGGAGCACCTCGCCACCATTGAGCTCTTGGTCCTCACCGTCGGCCCGGTAGGTAAGGTGGCCGTTGAGGAGATGGATCGTCATCGGGCTGTGCGCCTGGTGGACACCGATGACGTTGTCGGTGGCCATGGCCGTGAGGACCACGCGCAGGCCGCCCGATTTGGCGAGGGTGCGGCCAGCCCTCCCACTTCGCTTGTACGCCTCTTCGCTCCGGAGCTCCGCGATCTGGGAGTCCAGGTCGAAGGTGAGCATCGGACCGGTCAGGGATCGGCTGAGGGATGACATCGCAAACGCTCCGGGTGCGGGTTAGGGTCGCTCGAAACCTGCAAGTGTGAGACCGATCATGCCATCCGACAGGCTCGATCGCAGATGCGATCCGGCAGGAACCGTCAGAACCACTCGACGAACCCGAATCGGAGACGAGCCGAGCGTGCCTCATCCGTCGGCCAGAGGTACTCGAGCGTCAGCACGTCGTCGAAGATGCTCACCCCCACCCCGTACGAGCCACGGATGTCGGGACCGTCGGGATCGGTGGTGGCCACCGCGCCGATCCGGTCGAGCGTGGGGCGGACCCCGTCCCGGACATCGGACCACCCCCCCTCGCCGATCAACACCAGGTGCGGACGGAGGGGCGGGATGATCCAGATGTCCCGGTGGAAGAGCGGGCGCTGGGTCCGGGGCGGCAGGGGCACGAGGAATCGCGCGCGCCCGAGGATGGCCGTGGTTCCGCCGAAGGCGTTGGGCGGATATCCGGCGAGCCCCTCGGCCTCCCCGAAGCGCGCGAGCGCCTGAGGCGGAGGATCTCCCCACTGATGAACGGCGTCGAGCCGTCCCGCGAGCGTGAAGGGCCCCAGCGGTTGCCGCGCGGAGAGGAGTCCGGAGAGCTCCTGGTACCCGAAATCTCCCAGCCCCACCGTCCCGGCGAGCGAGGCGATGGTGGTGCGGCCCAGGCCGAACGAACCGGCGCCCCGCGCATAGCGGAGCTCACCCTCGAGCGCGGTGTGGCGGCCCGGATCGGCCGGCGCGACCGGCTCGAAATCCTCGGTGGTGCCGAAGAGGAAGCGCTGCGTATTTCGCTCGACGGGCTCGTGCTGCTCGCTCCGGAGGGCGAGCGACGCCGAGGTCGGTCCGAGCCTGCGTCCCACGCGGAGCTCGGCCCCGGCGGCGTCGTAATAGTCGCGCGGATCGAACCCCCCCACCCCGGCGGAGAGCGAATGGATCAGATCCCACTGGAGGGTGGGAAGAAAGGTGCGCGTGTCCGGTAGCCGGCGGTAGGCGGCGGCGCGGGCGAACCAGACGGGACGGTCCGGCTCCACGCGGATCGCGGGAACGGAGCGCCACCCGGCCTGCACCTCCCCGCGCGGCGTCCCCTCGGCGAAGGCCCAACCCCCCGTGCCGTAGACGTCCCAGCTCCGTTCCGCCGGGTCAGCCGGCTCCAGACGTGCGCCCAGCCCCAGGAAGAAACCTTCCACGCGGTTGTAGCGGAAGACGTGATCGGTACGATCAACCGCCAGGCCGAGGCGGAGTCCGCCCGGCGTCGCCTCGGGATCGAACTCGGCGGCCCGGCGCAGGTCGTCCCAGTCCCCGATGTCGAACTCGGCGGCGTCATCTCCCGCGCGCGGCGACCAGTCGGCAAAGGCTTCCTCGCTCTCGATCTGATCCCAGATCAGGCGGACGGGACGCTCCGTGAAGTCCGGCTCCCATCCGGTATTGGGATCGAGCATGGCGAAGTCGTTGACGATCCGCGCCGCAATGGTGCCTCCCAGGAGGCGCGAGCCGATGTGGAGCTCGATCCGCTGCCGGAAGGGGAGCCAGAAGCGCCCGTCCCAGAGCGAGTTCTCCACCTCGAAGAAGGAGGAGAGATCCACGGCCTGACCGCGGCGGCGTGGCTCGCGCGCCATGAAGCGCGCCCGGGCGACCGCCGCCCGGTCCACATCGAGGTAGAAGGTTCCCACCGCGGTGGTGCGGTCGGTCTCCGTGCGGGGCCGCACCCGCACGGGAACGACGGTGATCTGGGTTCCCATCGCGCGAATGCGCACCGTATCTCCCGCCTCATACCGGTAGACATCGGGCCCCTCCCGGCCGAAAGGATGGACGATCGCCGGCGTGCCGGCGATCTGCCCGGCTAGGAGGTCGAAGACATCGATGGTGCCCCCATAGAGGTGGGGAAGCACCCAGGGACGGGTGAGCAGCGAGCCGATGGTGTAGGGCACCGCCGCACGCACGCTCACCCGGTGCCCCAGCACGGTCTGCTCGAGGAAATCGGGTCGGTGCCAGCGGACGGTCGAGACCATCTCGTCGATCACCAGCGCCGCCTCCCCGCCGCGGGCCGTGTCCGCGGCCATGCTCCCGTGGATCCTGCTCCGCACGCGGGCCTCGTAGTCGGAGAGACCGGTCGGGATCTCCCCGCTCTCGAGGATTGCCCGCTCGACCAGCGCGCGGGTCGCGGGGGAGTCGTAGACGGGCGCGATCGTGTCGGGGGTCGCGGGAGCCGCGGCCTGAATCAGGATGAGAGCCAGATGTAGCATGCTTAGCGTGAACCGTGGATGGCGTGCCGCCGGGAGCCAGGGTAGGGGCACGAGTGTTGCCGCCCCGTATGCAGATCCCGCGCCCCGTTCGGCCATAGTCCTCACACGTTACGAGCGAAGATGCGAAGATCTCTGCCAGCCGCCATCGCCCTGACCGCCTTTCTGACGGGAGCCGCGGTCGGCTGCGAGAGCGAGAGCGACGGCCCGAGTGCTCAGCCCGCCGAGGGGATTCCGGACGTCCCGGTAACCGGGGGCGGACAGACTCCCCACGTGGAAGACCCGCACATCGCGGACGTTCCGAATGATATGCCTGCAGACACCGCCCCGGCCGCGGACGACGAAACCCCCTACCCGTGACGCGGCCGTGGTGGAGGATGCTCGGCATGCTCGCAGCGCTTCCGGCCACCATGGCTCTGGCGGGCTGCAACGAGTCTCCGGCTGGAGACGGGGAGGAGGCAGCCGCCGCTGCCGAGGCGGCGCCCGAGGAGGAGCCGGACATCGAGCCCTTCGAGGGTACGTTCACCGTGGACACGGCGCGTATTCCTCCACGCGGTCAGTAGCGAGTTGCTGAAAAAGGAGATCGCTCGCCCTTGTCAGCCGAAGGAGGCGGGGACGTCGCAGCGGGAGATGGCGGAGCGAAGCGGCCTTGCACTCCCGCGGATGGCTTTCCGCCTCCCGAGGGTTCGGGTATAGGCTTTTTCAGCGACCCGGTAGCCGGCCCGGCTCACCTCAGAACCATCCAGATGAACCCGATGTACCCCAGGAAGAGGAGGGCCCCCTCCCACCGCTGAAGGGTGAGCCGCGTGTACATGAGTGGCAGCAGGAGGACGGCGGCACCCACCATGACCGGCAGCTCGAGGCCATACAGCGCAGCCTCCACCGGGAGCGGCCGCACCAGCGCCGCCACCCCGAGGATGAGGGTGGCGTTGAAGACGTTGGAGCCGATCACGTTGCCGAGGATCATGTCGGCGCGGCCCCGTACCGCGGCCACCGCCGAGGCGGCGAGCTCCGGCACCGAGGTGCCGAAGGCCACCAGGGTGATTCCGATCACCGTCTCGGAAATCCCCACCGAGCGGGCGATCACCGTGGCCGACTCCACCATGAGGTGCGCGCCGAGGGCCAGCCCCACCGTTCCCAGCAGGATACGGATCAGCGTGGTCCCCCGCCGGGCCTTCTCCGTCCGGACCTCGTCGCCCGCCTCCGGCGGGCCGCCGATCCGGGAGAGGTGGAGCATGTACCAGGCGAAGACGGCGAGGAGGATCCCTGCCTCCCATCTCCCGATGAGGCCGTTCCACCCGAGGATCGCGACCAGGATCGAAACCGCGATCGTCACCGGGACGTCCCGCGCCATCACGTCGCGCCCGACCGGCATCGGCCGGATCAGGGCGGCGATCCCCAGGATGAGCGCCACATTTGCGATGTTCGAGCCCACCACGTTCCCCAGCGCGAGGCCCCCCTGATCGCGTGCGGCCGCGACCACGCTCACCACCATCTCCGGGGCGGAGGTTCCGAAGGCCACCACCGTCAGCCCCACCACCAGGGGGCTGACCCCCCAGATGGCGGCCAGACGCGTGGCGCCCGTCACCAGCCACTCCGCTCCGAGCAGGAGGAGGCCGAGACCGATCAGAAAGAGGAGGAGGTCGAGGGTCACATGGCTACGTCCCGACTCCGGCGGCGCGGAGCACGTCGATGAAGATGGGGCGGGCGCCGTCCACGATGAACTGAACGGCGATGACCGTGACCAGAAGCCCCATGATGCGCGTCATCACGTTCAGCCCGGTCTGACCGAAGAAGACGTTGATCCTGGGTGCCCCGAGCAGTACGAGGTAGACGACCGCGAGAACGAGCACGATCGAGAGGTAGACGATGCCGATCGCGGCCACGTCGTCCGCCTGCGTCATCAGGACCATGACGGTGGTGATGGCGCCGGGACCCACGATCATGGGGATCCCGAGCGGTGTGATCCCGACATCCTCCTTGGTCATCCCCTCCTCTTCCTCCTCCTCGGTGGTCTTCACCCGAGAGCGCTTGGCCTGGAGCATGTCCATGCCGATGCCGAAGAAGATGATACCGCCGGCAATGCGGAAGGCGTCGATGGTGATCCCGAAGAAGGTGAAGATGGTCTGCCCGAGAAGGGCGAAGACGAGGAGGATCCCCAGTCCGGTGAACATCGCGTTGCGGAGCGTCCGTCGCCGGTGCGATACGGTGTAGCCGTCCGTCAGCGCGAGGTAGATGGGGGTCGCGCTCAGCGGGTTGATGATGGCCAGCAGCGAGGTGATGCAGAGGAGCGCGAAGCCGAGAAGGCCCTCGCCGGGCGAGATCATGAGCGGAGCGGGGTGGGAGATGGAGCGCGTCGAGCCGTGCGGGAAGGCTGCACGGACGCCGAGGGGAAGTCAAGCGGATGGGGGGGAAGACAGAGGGGGCGCCGATCGGCGCCCCCACTTCCCTCACCTCCGTGTGCCGCGCCTGCGATCAGCAGGCGACGTTCGGATTGATCAGGCACTCCGACTGCGGCAGCGGAAGAAACTCGATCCGCGGCTCGACGTCGGCAAACTCGCCTAGGCGTCGGATGTCCTCCCAGCG
>SKRI01000163.1 GCA_007118565.1 Gemmatimonadota bacterium
CCGCGGCCACCCGCAGCGTTTCCCTCTTCTCGCTCATCGCCTCGTCATGTCCCGTTTTCTCGTCCGGCAGAGTTGGCACGCCTTCCGCACACTCCCCCCGCACCCGATTGATCGACCATTGCTTCCGGAGCAATATGCGTTCGCCTGAGAACGAGACCCACGAGGGAAGCCCCGACCAGGAGACCATCTCCTTCTATCTGGATACCCTCGACCTCCTCGATGAGGCCGGCGTTTCCCACCTCGTGGGCGGCGCCTACGCGCTGATCCATTTCACCGGGATCGAGCGGCACACCAAGGACATCGACCTGTTCATCCACCCCCGGGACCGGGACCGAGCTCTCGAGGTGCTGGGAGAGGCCGGGTACGAGACGGAGGTCACCTTCCCGGTCTGGCTGGCCAAGGCCCGCAAGGGGGAGCACCTGATCGACCTGATCTACAACTCCCGCAACGAGCTCACCGAGGTGGACGAGCTCTGGTTCCGCCATGCTCCCGAGGGCCGGGTCCTCGGACGGCCGGCCCGATTGTGCCCCGCCGAGGAGATCATCTGGTCCAAGGCCTTCATCATGGAGCGGGAGCGGTTCGACGGCGCGGACGTGGCGCACCTCATCCACGCGCGTGGCCTCGAGCTCGACTGGGACCGCCTGATGATGCGCTTCGCGCCGCACTGGCGCGTACTGCTCAGCCACCTCGTCCTCTTCGGATTCATCTATCCCCACGACCGGCATCGCATTCCGGAGGGGGTGATGGAGGAGATGATGCGCCGCCTGACGAAGGAGGGGTGCGTCAGCGAGGAGGGTGAACCGCTCTGCTTCGGGCCGATCCTCTCGCAGAGCCAGTACCGGGTGGACGTGGAACGATGGGGGTACGCGAGCGCCTACACGCCCCCGCCCCCCGCCGGCGATCCGTCCGACTGACGCACAGCTCGACTCGGGCGCTATTTCTTGGGAGGGGTGCTCGGCCGCACCTCGATCCGGGACGCGAGGGTTCGCTTCGGGTAGGCCAGGAGGTCGAGGACCATCTTCCCGATGTCCTCCGGCTGGATCTTCCACTCATCCTCTCCGGGGGACCCGCCGCCGAAGTACGAGCTCACGCTCCCCGGCATGATGTAGTTGACGCGGATGCCATCGTGACGGACGTCCATCATCAGCGCCTCGGAGAAGCCGACCAGCCCGAACTTGGAGGCGTTGTAAGCCGCTCCTCCGGCGAAGGGATTCTTCCCGGCCAGGGAGGCGATGTTGATGATCCAGGCGTCGCCGCTCTTCCGCAGGTGGGGAAGCGCCTCGTGACAGCAGTAGAAGACCCCGGAGAGGTTGGTCTCGATCACCTGGTCCCACTTTTCGACGGGGATCTCCCCGACCGCCCCGAAGTGGCCGACGCCGGCGTTGTTGATCAGGACGTCGAGGCCGCCGAGCTCGTCCACGGTGCGGGAGACCATCTCCCCCACCTCGGAGCGGCTCCGCACGTCGGCGCGGATGCCCACCGCGCGTCCCGGCCCCTGCTCGGTGAGCCGCCCGGCGGCATCCCGCACCTCCTCCTCCGTCCGCGCCGAGATCGCCACGGCGGCGCCCGCGCCGACCAGCGCGGAGGCGATGCCGTAGCCGATTCCCTTGCTCCCGCCGGTGACGAGCGCGGTCCGTCCTTCTAGCTTCGCTTCCATGCTTCCTTCCGGTTCGAAGTGAAAGGAACGGTACGTGCGCACCGGTCATGCCAGGAAGCCGGATTGCACGGGGAGGAGGGGAAGCGTAGAATGCGGCACGTTCGCCCCAATCGCCGGAGGCCGGCCGGCACCGTGACCCGCAGTCGACCGTACGGAGCAGCTCATGCGACAGATGATCATTGCAGCCGTTCTCGTCACCTTCCCCGCCCTCGTGGTGCTCCTGGTGGCGCTCGCGGGGAACCCCACCTGGATCCTCCCGGTGATCGCCTCCATCCTCTTCACGGCCCTCCCGTTCATCCTCGCCATCATCTGGCTGCGCAACCAGCATCGTCGTCAATCACGGGAGGACCGCCGCTCGGCCTAACAGCTCCCCCGGTCGCGCGGGCACTCCCGCAACCGCAGCACCCCTCCGGGCTCCAACCCCCAGAGGTCTCCGCCCCTCGAGAATACGGCGTCCAGCGCCTCGAAGGCCCACCGCTCCAGCACCCGCCCGTCCGCTCCCGACAGCAGCACCACCCCCTCACCCGGCGCGACCAGCGCCAGATCCTCCCCGCTCGGCGCAACGCGCAGCACGGCATCCGGGCCGAGCTGCAGCTCCCGCAGGCGGAGGCTCCAGCGTAGCGGAGCACCCTCCACGCTCGGACGGCGCCGCGCCACCGCCATCTCCCGCCCCTCCCCCTCGATGGTGTAGAGTCGCGGCCCCCGCCCCGGCACTAGCGAGTGGACGCGGACGGGAAGCTCCTCCTCCATCAACGTGCGCCCCGTCTGCACGTCCCGCATGAGGAGGCGGGTGCCACGCCCCTCCTCCAGCGCCTGGTAGAGCCGATCCCCTTCGGGTGAGGCGCCGGCGGCCGTGGTTGTCGCACCCAGGCGCGCCCAGGCGCGAAAGCGGCGCAGCGAGGCACGGTCGAGGAGGTAGACGGCGGAGTTGTCGAGCACGTCGAAGTGGACGTCCTCGGAGACCACGGTGAGGGGCGGGGCGTCCGCCGCCGGCCGGTGCGCGCTCGGCGACGAATCGAGATCGGCCAGCCGGAGCAGATCCCCGAATGCGCTGGCGAGGATGACCTCCCCTTCTTCCCCGCGGTCCGCCAGCCGCCAGGGAACGGCTGCGGTGGGGAGGCGACGCTGCATGCGGACGACGCCGGTGTGGGGATCCAGTATCAGCAGCGCATCCCTGCCGCCCAGCCAGAGGTCTCCTCCCTCCACCACGGCAAGCGTCTCGACGGTGGGCGCCTCTGGAAGGCCGATACGCGCGATGGCCGGGGCCGGCTCCTCGATCGGCGGAGGAGGAAGCGGCACGCACGCCGCGGCAACCACCACGGGCAGGGCGAGAGTGCGGGTCAGACGGCGGAATGGCTTCTTCATCGAGCTCGTGGCACCAGCTTTGAAAGAGAGAGAGTGGGGACATCCTGAACGTCGCCCGGCGCCGGCGCAACGCCGGTGCCACATCCTACCCCGGACCCCGCATCCAGATGCCCACGCTCCACCTTCTCGGCACCGGCGCCGCGCTCTCGGACGGGAACCGCACCACCACGATGCTCGCCTTCGAGTCGGACGGACACACCGTGGTCGTCGATTGCGGAGGAGATGTCGTGCAGCGGCTGCTGGCGCACGACCTCCCCCTCGAGAATGTCGAGGCGCTGATCCTGACGCACGAGCATCCCGACCATGTGGCCGGATTCCCTCTCTTCATGGAGCGGATGTGGCTCTCGGGACGCTCCGCCCCGATCCCGGTGCTCGGCCCGGAGCCGGCGCTCGCCCAGGCGCGGCGCTGCTTCGAGACATTCGACACCTCCGGGTGGGAGGGGATGCCCGAGATCGAGTGGAAGCCGATCGCCCTCTCCGAAGGGACGCCGGTCATGCGGAACGAGCGCTGGCGGATCACCGCGAGCCCGGGTGATCACAGCGTGCCCGTAATCGGTATTCGCGTCGAGGCGGCCGGAGGAGGCTCGATCGCATACTCGTGCGACACCGAGTACAGCGAGGCCATCATCCGGCTGGCGAAGGATGCCCGCATCCTGGTGCACGAAGCCGCACCCGAGGAGATGCCCGGCCACAGCACGGTGGAGGAGGCCGCCCGCGCCGCGCAGCAGGCCGGCGTCGAGCGCCTGGTGATGGTCCACCTCCCGCCGGACGTCTCGGACGCGGACCTCGAGCCGGGCCGGAAGATCTTCTCCGACCTCGAGTTCGGCCGGGACGGCGCCAGCTATCGATTCTGACAGGAGATAGGGCAGATCACCCCTTCCCTCATCCGGGCTCGGACGCTACCATGAAAGGAGGGGTTTCTCTGCCCCACTGATGTCCCCGGCCGCGGGTTCCATGCTCCTCGCCGTCGCCCTCTCTCTGCTCCTGGGCGCTCCGCCCGAGCCCGACCGTGCGCTCACCTCTCCGCCCGCCGACGAGGTCCGCGCCGACTCCGTCCGTACCGTGCGCGAGATGCGCGCGGCGCAGGCGCGCTTCGAGCGTTTCCGTCTCAGCAACATGCCCTGGGTCAACGACCGGTGGGGCGGAGACTGCGACGAGCGGATCGGCCGCTTCTGTCTCTGGCACGGCGGTCGGGGAGACGACGAATGGGACCCGCCCGAGGATCCCGAGCCGGTCGTTCGGGAGCGCGATACGCTGATCCGCACGCTGATCGACGCCTGGGCACAGCACCCCGGCGACGCCTGGCTCAACGGGCAGCTCGTCCACTACCTCCTCGACGCCGACCGCGCCTCGACCGCCGCCGAAGTGGCCAGGGGCTGCGCAGCCGAGCCCTGGTGGTGCGCCGCCCTCCTCGGCTACGCGGAGCATGCCGCCGCAGACTACGCCGCCGCCGAGCAGGCCTTCGACGAGGCGCTGGCCGCGCTCCCGGAGGAGGAGGCGGAGCGCTGGCGCGATCTGACCACGCTCCTCGATCCCGCCGACCGCCGCAGCTACCGGCGCCTGGAAGGCGATGAGCGCGAGGCTTTCGAGCGAACCTTCTGGTGGCTCGCCGACCCCTTCCACTCCATGGCCGGCAACGACCGGCGCACCGAGCACCTCTCGCGGCTGGTACAGGCGCGCATCCACGGCGAGTCGAGGGCCACGGACGGCACCGCGTGGGGGCGGGACGTGGAGGAGCTCCTCCTCCGCTACGGCCACCCGGTCGCGTGGGAGCGGGTCCGCCCCCGCACCCCGACGCTGAGCCACGGCACCTCGGTGGTGAGCCGCTATCCGCCTCGGAGGCGGGAGCTACTGCCAGCGGCGGGATTCGTGTCCGAGCCGCTCACGCTGAACGGCGATGCCTGGCAGCTCGACGAGCGGGTCATCCGGACCGGCTACGATCCGCCGTGGGCCCGCCACTTCGACCACCTGGACTACGAGCCTTACGCTTTCCGGCGGGGCGACTCCCTCCTCGTGGTGACCAGCTTCGAGGTTCCGGCGGATACCGCTGGGGTCCAGGCGGGGTGGCGCGTATCGGTGACGGCGGCAACGGGACCGGACGACGAGCCGGTGCTGGCGACCCGCGAGCTGTCCGAGGGATGGCACGCCGTTGCCCTGACCCTGCCGGCAGCCGAGGGGGTGTTCAGCGTCGAGGCGTTGCGCGAGGACAGCGTGAGGGCGGGGCGCGCCCGCTTTGGCGCCCGGTCTCCGCCGCTCACTCCGACCGGTGCCGGAGTGTCCGACCTCCTTCTCCTGGAGCCGGACGACCCGCTGCCGGAAGTGCTGGAGGAGGCGGTGGAGCGTCTGCTACCGCCCGGACCGCTTCACGCCGGGACCGACGTCGCGGTCTTCTGGGAGATCCACGGGGTGGAGGGGCGGCGCATTCCGATCCGGACCCGGATCGGCATCGTTCCGGAGGAGACAGGCTGGCTCCGCCGCATGGGCGAGGCGATCGGGGTCCTCCCGCGTCGCTACCCGCTGCGCATCCAGTGGGAGGAGGAGACGTCCGGCGAGCGAGGGCCGTTCGCCCGCTCGGTGCGGGTCCGCATCCCCGACCTTCCCGCCGGTCGGTACCGGATCGAGCTCGTCGCACGCATGCCGGAGGGGGATCCGATCGAGGTATCGCGCCCGGTCGTGATCGCACCTCCGGACGAGACCTCCCGATGATTCCCCCTTCCCGTGCTCGACCCGAACCCAATCTCCCCATGTACCCGAAACAGCTCGCTGCAAGGCTCACCGTCCTCCTCTGCGCGGCCGCCCTCGTGGGGTGCGCCACGACATCTTCGGGAGAGCGCAGGTCATCGGGCGATCCGGAGCTCATCACCTTCGAGGAAATCCGCTCGTCCGAGGCGAGCGACGTCTACACGCTGATCGCGCGGCTTCGCCCCCGCTGGCTGCAGACGCGTGGCCGGCAGAGCATAATCATGCCCGAGGATGTGATGGTCTATCTGGACAATGCGCGATACGGCGGTCTCGCCTCGCTACGAAACCTCTCGACCGGCGGCGTGACCTCGCTCACCTACGTAGACGGCAGAACGGCCACCCAGCGGTGGGGGCTGAACCACGGCCACGGCGCCATCATCGTCTCCACGGCACCCCCGGACAGCCGCTGAGGGGCAGTCCGGCTATGGGGCTACGTCGTGGAAGACGACGTCGGTCTCGTCGTTGACGGTATTGCGGAGATTCCACTCCGAGTCGAAGAGGATCATCGGGCGTCCGCGCGCATCCGACACCTGAGCGCGCCCGAAGCCCTGCGCCACCCTGCGGACCGCCTCCTCGGAGCCCTCCACCCAGCGGGCGTGGCGGAAGGGCATGCGCTCGAGGGAGGCGGTCACCCCGTACTCGTGCTCCAGCCGGTGGAGGAGCACGTCGAACTGGAGCTGCCCCACCGCGCCGACGATGGGGGCGGGTCCGGCCAGCCCCTCGCTGTAGAAGACCTGCGCCGCACCCTCCTCGGAGAGCTGCCGCAGCCCCTTGTCGAGATGCTTGCGGCGTAGCGGATCCGGGACCTCGACGCGAGCGAAGTGCTCCGGCGAGAAGCGCGGGATCCCCGCGTATTCGAGGTCGCCGTTTTCGGAGAGGGAATCACCCACACGCAGGCTGCCGCGGTCGTGGATGCCCACCACGTCCCCTGCGTACGCCTCCTCCATGGCCTCGCGGCTCCGCGCCATGACCTGCTGGGGGGCGGAGAGCCGGATCGGCTTGCCGGAGCGGATGTGCCGCACCGACATCCCCCCCTCGAAGCGGCCCGAGCAGATGCGCACGAAGGCGATCCGGTCCCGGTGCCTGGGATCCATGTTCGCCTGGATCTTGAAGACGAAGCCGCTGAACGACGGCTCGGTCGGCTCCACCGTCCGCTCCTCGGCCTCGCGCGGCGGCGGCTCGGGCGCCAGGGAAAGGAAGCTGCGCAGGAAGGGCTCGACGCCGAAGTTGGTGAGCGCGCTCCCGAAGAAGGCCGGCGTGACCTCGCCCCGCAGGAATGCATCCTTGTCGAAATCGGCTCCGGCCAGATCGAGGAGCTCGATCTCCTCTGCCAGCCGGTCGTGGGCCTGCTCTCCGAGCAGGGTGCGGAGCGCATCCGATCCCAGCTCCGCCTCCTCCTCCGCGATGCGCGTCTGGCCGTGGTCCTCCCCCTTGGCGAAGAGGAGGATCTTGCCGTCCTGGCGGTCGTACACGCCCAGGAAATCGTTGCCACGCAGGATGGGCCAGGTCATCGGGTAGACGTCGATCCCCAGCTCCTCCTGCACGTCGTCGAGCAGCTTGAGGGGATCCTCGCCGGCCCGGTCGCACTTGTTTACGAAAGTGAAGATCGGCAGGCGCCGGCGCCGGCAGACATCGAAGAGCTTCCGTGTCTGTGTTTCCACGCCCCGCCGGTTGTCGAGCAGCATTACCGCGCTGTCCGCGGCGATCAGCGTCCGGTAGGTGTCCTCGGAGAAGTCGACGTGACCGGGGGTGTCGAGGAGGTTGATCCGCTTCCCCTCGTAGTCGAACTGGAGGACGCTGGAGGTCACGGAGATGCCGCGCTCCTTCTCCATCTCCATCCAGTCGGAGGTGGCATGCCGCGCGGCCCGCCGCGCCTTGACCGAGCCGGCCAGGTGGATGGCTCCGCCGTAGAGCAGGAGCTTCTCCGTCAGCGTTGTCTTCCCCGCGTCGGGATGGCTGATGATGGCGAAGGTGCGTCGCCTGGCGATCTCTTCTTCCAGCTTGCTCACTACGATCCGATCCGGGTTCCGGTGTCCTGGGAATCCGATTGATACCCAGGGCCGCCCGATCGGTTCGGCGGCGACTACGCCGGACGCAGCGCCTCCTCGCCAGCGGACTGCTCCCCTGCAGCTGCACCGGTGCCGCGCCCCTCCACGAGCAGCCGATCGAAGTCCCGCTTCTCCTCCACCGATTCGACGCGGAGGCGAAGCGTCTCGAGCGTCTCCTCCAGCGACTGCACGCGCTCGACCAGGCGCGCGACATCCTCTCCGTTCTCTCCGCTACCGCGGGTGACGATATGCTGAGGCTGGCGGACGCGGGCCCAGGAGTCGACGATCGGCTTGAACCCCAGCCGGACGGCGATTGCTACGGCGGGGATCAAGAGGATCAATCCAATGACCCCAATGACAGCGAGGTAGACGACCGATTCGATAATGTCGATCATGAGAATCCTCCGGTGTGAAGACTTAGGGGGAGACAGGGTGCTTCCTTGCACTACG
>SKRI01000197.1 GCA_007118565.1 Gemmatimonadota bacterium
CGTGGCCACGGTGAGGGTCACCGGAAGCGGTGGCGGGGGTCCACGCCTTGGCCTCGGCAGCGCGGCGCCGGGCTCGTCGGTCGATCATCTGGCTGGCTGGCTGGGTCGGGTCGTCGAGACCAAAGGGGCGAGCAAGGCCGATGCCTCGCGGCAATCCGGCACCGGCACGGGGATCGCAGCGGTGGACGAATGCGGGTCCGTCGATCCTCCTCCGCACACGCAATGATGCCTGCCCACGCCGCCGAGAACCGCGCCCCCGTGGCCATCGTCGGCGCGGGGCCCGTCGGTCTGTCGATGGCGGTCGGGCTGGCTCGGCGGGGGGTACGGTCGGTGCTCTTCGAGCGGAAGGAGGGGACGAACGAGCATTCCCGGGCGCCCGCCATACATGTGCGCACGCGTGAGGTATTCCGGCAGTGGGGCGTCGAGCGACGCTTCCTCGACGCCGGTGAGCTCCGGTCGGAGCTGATCCTGCACAACACCGGCTCCGGCCGCCGCCGGCTCCTCACCATCGACCTGGAGACGTTGAGCCCCGAGGCGGACCGGCCTGGCCTGCTCGTCCTCGAGCAGGGGCGCACCGAGACGCTTCTGCTCCATGCGGTGCGGGATTCCGGCCTGTGCGACGTCCGCTTCGGCACGGAGGTCACCGAGCTGACCCAGGGTGATGACGGGGTGCGCCTCTTCTTCCGACGGGACGGGAAGGCGGGCTCGGTGGAGGCGGAGTACGTGGTGGGCTGCGACGGGGCTGGCAGCTTCGTGCGCGAGGCACTCGGTCTCTCGTTCGAGGGGATCACCTACTCGATCCGGCCGATGCTGGCGGACGTCCGCGTGGAAGACGAGCGCGACGCCCTGCCGTGGCCCCGGGTCAGGAATGGCTCCGGTGGGTTCACCTTCACCGTCCGCCTCAGCTCCGGCCTCTGGAGGATCATCCGCCTCGATCGTAGGGATCCGGACAAGGGCGACGAGGTGCCCGACGAAGAGCTGAATGCGCTCGTCCACCAGGTATTGGGGCCTGGCCCCACCGAGCGGGTATGGGCAAACCGATTCCGCATCCACCGGCGCTCCGCTCCCCGCTTTCGTAAGGATCGGGTCCTCCTGGCGGGAGATGCGGCGCACCTCCACAGCCCGGCCGGTGCGCTCGGGATGAACGCCGGCATCCAGGACGCCCACAACCTGGCCTGGAAGCTGGCGTCCGCGCTTGACGGGGGAGATGAAGACCGGTTGCTCGACTCCTACGACGAGGAGCGGCGGGCGGTGGTCGTGGGAACGGTGTCACGCTATGCCGACTTCATCACCCGCACCATGCTGCAGTCGCCGTCCGTGATCCGGCGGGGGATGTTCTTCCTCTGGGATCGGATCCTCCGGATCCACCCGCTACGGATGCGGGCACTACGGCGCATGACCATGATCGATCTCCACTATCCCCCCTCGCCCCTTCTCGCTGATGGCGCGCGCTCTGCCGGGGTGCGCCTTCCCAACGTGCTGCTTCGCGCGCCCGAGGGTGGGGCGATTCGTCTCTACGATCTGCTGCCGTACGGGTCGGCCCTCATCGCCTTCGGCAGCATCGATTTGCCAGCAGATCTCCCGGTGGATGAGGTCGTCCGGATCGATCGCGGCGCACATCGGGATCCCGGCGGGTCGCTGACGCGGCTCATCGGGGGAAAGACCGGATGGATCTTGGTCCGGCCCGACGCGCACGTGGCTCGGGTGGGGACCGATCCGGCAGCGATCGCGCCGGCCATCACCCATGCGCTGGGGAGGCACCGTTGAGGCGGACGGATGCCGCCGGCATCCCGCACGGACCGGATCCGGTGATCGATGGCGTGACCCTCACCCGCCGCTACGTCCGCACGAACGGCATCCGGCTGCACCTGGTGGAGGCGGGAGAAGGGCCGCAGATCGTCCTCCTCCACGGCTTCCCCGAGTTCTGGTACGGCTGGCGCCGCCAGATTCCCTTCCTGGTCGAGGCGGGGTACCGGGTCATCGTTCCGGACCTGCGGGGATACAACCGGAGCGACCGGCCGCGCGGTGTCGGCAGCTACCGGCTCGAGACGATCGTCGAGGACGTCGTCGGTCTCCTCGCTGCAGTCGGGGCGAGTCCCGCGGTGTGGGTGGGACACGACTGGGGCGGGGCGGTCGCCTGGTACGGGGCCATGCGCCACCCGGAGGCCGTGCGGCGCCTGGTGGTGCTGAACAGTCCCCATCCGGTTGCGCTGGGCCGGATGCTCCGCCGCTCCCCCACGCAGCTCCTGCGCTTCACCTATGCCGGCTTCTTCCAGCTCCCCTGGCTCCCCGAGGCGCTGCTCGCGAACCGGTGGCTCCTCCGGCGCGTGCTCCGCGCCGGACCGGCACCCGACGACGAGGCGCTCACCCGCTACCTGGAGGCGTTCCCCGACCGCGCCTCGCTCTCCGGACCGCTCAACTACTACCGGGCGGCGGTGCGCAGGCCGCCGGGCGCCGCAGTCTCCATCACCTTACCGACGTTGGTGGTCTGGGGTGACCGGGACCCCTTCCTCGACGCGCGGCTGACCGAGGGGATGGGGCGGGGGGTGGAGGACCTCCGGATCGTCCATCTCCCCCATGCGGGGCACTGGCTGCACCAGCGCAATGCCGGGGAGGTGAACCGGGGAATCCACGAATTCCTCGCCGACGACCGGGAGGAGCCGTCCGGGCAGGGAGAGCTTCCTCCCGACGCCGGACCCGAGCCGCGCTGACCCCGCCCTTCGGCGCATCTTTCGGCACCCGGTTTGCGAGCCCTTCGGCACCCCCTGTTTCAGATGTTCCCCGAATCGCCGGATTCCCATGGATGACAAGACCCGCAGCAACGAAACCGCCAAGAGCGAGGCGCTCGACGCACACACCGAGAACCCCGACGGGAGCCACCTGACCACCAACCACGGGGTCAAGGTCTCCCACACCGATGACTCGCTCAAGGCGGGACCGCGGGGTCCGACCCTCATGGAAGATTTCCACTTCCGTGAGAAGATGACCCACTTCGACCACGAGCGGATCCCGGAGCGCGTGGTCCACGCCCGGGGGAGCGGGGCGCACGGCTATTTCCAGCCGTACGAGTCCATGGAGCAGTTCACCAGGGCGGGGTTCCTTTCGGATCCCTCGAAGAAGACGCCGGTCTTCGTCCGCTTCTCCACCGTGGTGGGCTTCCGCGGCTCGGCCGACACCGTGCGCGACGTGCGCGGCTTTGCCACCAAGTTCTACACGGACGAGGGGATCTTTGACCTGGTCGGCAACAACATGCCCGTCTTCTTCATCCAGGACGGCATCAAATTCCCCGACCTGGTCCACGCCATCAAGCCGGAGCCTGACAACGAGATGCCCCAGGCCTCGGCCGCGCACGACACCTTCTGGGACTTCATCTCCCTGATGCCCGAGTCGGCGCACATGATCATGTGGGTGCTCTCCGACCGGGCGCTGCCGAGGAGCTACCGGATGATGGACGGCTTCGGGGTGCACACCTTCCGCTGGATCAACGCCGAAGGGAAGGCACGCTTCATCAAGTGGCACTGGCGCTCCACCCTGGGGAACGCCGCGCTGGTGTGGGACGAGACGCAGAAGACGGCCGGGAAGGATCCCGACTTCAACCGCCGTGACCTCTGGGAGAACATCGAAATGGGCAACTACCCGGAGTACGAGCTCTGCGTCCAGATGATCGAGGAGGACCAGGAGCACGACTTCGACTTCGACATCCTTGACCCCACCAAGATCTGGCCGGAGAGCGAGGTGCCGCTGAAGAAGGTCGGGAAGATGGTGCTCAACCGGAACCCGCAGAACTTCTTCTCGGAGACGGAGCAGGTGGCATTCCATCCGGGCCACGTGGTGCCGGGGATCGACTTCACCAACGACCCGCTGCTGCAGGGACGCCTCTTCTCCTACATCGACACGCAGCTGAACCGCTTCGGCGGCGCCAACTTCAACGAGGTGCCGATCAACCGCCCGCTGGCCGACGTGCACAACAATCAGCGGGACGGCTTCATGCGGCAGACCATCAACAGGGGGAAGGTTTCGTACTTCCCCAACTCGCTGGGCGGCGGCTGTCCCATGACCGCCGGGGCCGACGCTGGCGGCTTCGAGCACTACATGGAGAAGGTGGACGGGAGGAAGGTGCGTGACCGGAGCGAGAAGTTCCGGGACTTCTTCAGCCAGGCCAACATGTTCTGGCACAGCCTGGCCGACCACGAGCAGGACCGGCTGGTGAGCGCGGCGCACTTCGAGCTCGGCAAGGTGATGACCATGGAGGTGCGCGAGCGCATGGTCTACGAGTTCTTCAACAGGATCGACCACGACCTGGCAGTCCGCGTGGCGAAGGGCATCGCCGTTGAGCCCCCCGAGAAGGATGAGAGCACGAAGTCGCGCTACCGCGCCCCCGAGGTGAGCGTGGAGCATGAGAGCCGCAAGGACACCGTCGCCACCCGCAAGGTCGCGATCCTGGCCGACCAGGGGTACGATCACAAGCGGCTCGAGAAGGTGAAGGAGAAGCTGATGGAGGGCGGGGCCAGCGCCGAGGTCGTCTCCATGTTCCTGGGGACGCTGAAGAGCACGGACGGGAAGGAGATGGAGGCCGACAAGTCCCACGTCACCAGTGCATCGGTCATGTACGACGCGGTGCTGGTGGCCGGCGGCAAGGAGGCGGTGAGGGCGATGAAGTCTCAGGGAGATGCCGTCGGCTTCGTGAACGAGACCTTCAGGCACGCAAAGACGGTCGGCGCCATCGACCACGGGGTGGAGCTGGTCGAGGAGGGGGAGGCCAAGGGGGCGAAGTACGCTTCGGCCGACAGCGACGGGGTGGTGGCCGACAAGGGTCTGGTCACCGTAGGACAGGGCGGTGACATCGACGAGTTCGCGGACGAGTTCGTGAAGGCGCTGGCGCGCTACCGGCACTGGGACCGGGACCCGGAGCGCAAGATGGTGCCGGCCTGACCTCGCGCGGTGGGAGGCGTCTCCCACCGCGCGGGCTCAGAACGAGAGCGGGGGCGCACCTGGGTGCGCCCCCGCGTGTTCCTGGCTTTTCCCCGTCGAAGCCTCAGTCCGTGGGCTCCAGCCGGATCATGCGGGCGTTGCCCGCGTCGGTGAGCAGGTAGAGGTAGCCGTCCGGCCCCTCCCGCACGTCGCGGATGCGCTCACCCAGCTCCTCGAGCAGCGTCTCCTGGTGCACGGCCTCGGTGCCGTCGAAGACCACGCGCCGCAGCTGCCGACCCGCCAGCCCCCCGTGGAACGTGCTTCCCCGCCAGTTCGGGAAGCGATCGCCGGTGTAGAAGGCCATGCCGGACGGGGCGATGGCCGGCGTCCAGTCCACCAGCGGGGCATCGACGTCCGCGTCATCCGGGTAGTCGGGAATCGGCCGCCCGTCGTAGTGGTCGGCGTAGCGGTACTCGGGCCAGCCGTAGTTGGCGCCGGCCCGCATCACGTTGACCTCGTCGCCGCCGCGGGGACCGTGCTCGTTCTGCCAGACCTCCCCCGTCTCCGGGTGGACCGCCATCCCCTGCGCGTTGCGGTTGCCGAAAGTGTAGATCTCGTCCAGCGCGTCGTCGCGGTCCAAGAAGGGGTTGTCGGCCGGGACGCTGCCGTCGTCGTGCAGGCGGATGGTGGTGCCGGCGTGGTCGCCGAGGTTCTGGGCCCGCTGCGGCTCTCCGCGATCGCCCACGGTGATGTACATGTACCCGTCCGGGTCGAAGGCGATGCGCGAGCCGTAGTGGCGGCCATTCCCCACCGCCTCGGCCACGAAGACGTCCTCGATTCCCTCCAGCGCCTCGCCGGTCCAGCGGGCGCGGGCCACCGCGGTTGTCGAGCCGCCCTGCACCGGCTTGGAGTAGCTGATGTAGACGTACTGGTTTCCATCGAACCCGGGGTGCAGAACGATGTCTAGCATTCCCCCCTGACCCTGCGCCCGCACCTCCGGTGCACCGGCCACCGGCTCGTCGCGCAGCTCGCCGTCGCGGACCAGACGTATGCGCCCCGGCCGCTCGGTCACCAGCACGTCCCCTCCCGGGAGGAAGGCGACGCTCCACGGGTGCTCCAGCCCGGTGACCACGTCGACCACCTCGAAGTCGTGGGAATCCTCTGGCACCGCGGTCTCCCGCTCCCCGGGCTCGTCGGCCGGCGGGTCCCCGTTCGCCATGGCGGGACCCCCGTTGCAGGCTGTGAGGAGGAGGGCCAGCACGAAGGGGATCGCCAGCGCGGGGTTCGGAAATCTTCTCATCGGTATCGGTCGTTCGGGTGTATCTTCTGAAATCTTGCCGGGTGAGGGAGACGGATCATCTTCCCTGCCGCCTGAGGTTGCCGCCCATCGCCGCCATCCCCGAGACCGCCTCACTGCGCCCGCGCCCGCCGCTCCCGCACGATGCCGGTGACCAGCATGGCGGTGCTCACCGCAACGATGCCGATCTCGATCTCGAGCGTGTGCGGATGGTCCTCGATGGCTCGATGCCATCCGAGGATCCAGTGAACCACCACGTTGTCGAGGATCCCGAGCGCGCCGAGGCCGATCAGCGCGCCGTTCAGCATGGCGTCGGTTCGCTCCCGGCCATCCGGCTGCACCCCTCCGCTCACGGTCGCGAACCGCGCCGCTGCGCGCACGCCGGGCTCCGGCTGAAGGCCGAGCGCCGGATGGGGCGTCAGGCTCTGGTCAAAGAGAGGAGAGAGCTCCGGCGCCTCGGCGGGCGCGTCAACCTGCGCGGCAAGCGGGAGGGACAGGCAGAGCCCCATCGCCACCAGGAGCGGCAGGAGGGTGCGCTGTCTCGAGACGGCGGTCGCAAGCTGCATCCTTGATCTTGGGCGGCGGTCGTGATTCGGCGCGGAGCGCCCCGCCAACCGCCGGATGCAGGTTGCCTGCCGATGGAGGAAGTAGGGCGACGGAGTGGCCACCCCGGGAGAAGATTCTGGAGATGAAATCCGGCCGGAGGAGCGCCCAGGAGCTCGCCGTCGGGAGCTATGCCGCTCGGTCGAGGCGCTCGATGGCCGTCGGCTCTCCGTCGTCGCGGATGAGGAGGAATCCCCAGCGCCGACGGAAAACGGGCGCCAGGTGCTCGCAGAAACCCTCGGCCGTGCCACCCCGCGCCACGTAGCGCCGCATCAGGGCGAGCTGGAGAGTCAGATACGCAGCGGCACAGCTCGGGCACTGCGCGATGAACCGTCGTGCGACTTCCATTGCATCCTCCAATCGCTGGACAGGAAGGCGGTGTAGCATACTTCGTGCCCGGACCGTGGGCCGCAAAAATGGCTCTGGGACGCGGATCACGAGCTGCTGACCACCCACCGAACGTCTCGAGACGTCCGATCCGTGCGCTCATCCCACAACGCTAAACGATCGCGACTACCCGATTTCTGACGGGAGTGCGGGTGCGGGGCAGCATGCTTCGGCTCGAACGGGCTGCGTCGGAGGTGGTGGACGGCTATCTTCGGCATCGTCCCGCGAGCACATGGAGGGAACCCCCACCGCCACCCTGATGAGTCACCGCTACCTCCTGGCAGACGTCTTCACCGACCGCATCTTCGGCGGGAATCCGCTGGCCGTCTTCCCCGAGGGGGACCGGGTTCCGGAAGGGGTGATGCAGACGTTGGCCCGCGAGCTGAACCTTTCGGAGACGGTCTTCGTGTTGCCGCCCGAGAGTCCATCGCACGCCTGTCGGCTGCGCATCTTCACCCCCAACTCGGAGCTCCCCTTTGCCGGGCACCCCACAGTTGGCACTGCCTGCCTCCTGGCGGAGACCGGACGAATTCCGCTCGGCGGCGGGGAGGCGAGGGTGGTCCTCGAGGAGGGCGTCGGCCCGATCGAGGTGGTGATCCGCCGTGAGGGAGATGGGCTCGCCGCCACGTTCGGAGTGGCGAAGCTACCCGAGCGCGGACCCGCGCCCCCGCCCGTGGAGGATGTCGCGGCCGCCGTCTCCCTCGCTCCCGACGACATCGTGGACGTGCCCGAGGCATACTCGTGCGGCGTCCGCTTCCTGTGCATCCCCGTGCGCGATCGCGAGGCTCTCGGGCGGGCGCATCTCGACCCTGCAGCATGGCAGGCCTCCATAGTTGGGAGCTGGGCGCCCCAGCTGTTCCTCTTTACCGGCGCTGCGGTAGAAGGTGAAGCCGACATCCAGGCGCGCATGTTCGCTCCCGGGTTGGGGGTGCCGGAGGATCCCGCCACCGGATCGGCCGCGGCCGCGCTCGCCGGGTACATCTCCGCCCGGGAGGCGGACCCGGATGCATCCCTCCGCCGGACGATCGCGCAGGGAGTGGAGATGGGACGCCCGAGC